>NZ_CP067102.1:6197156-6511812 GCF_016616885.1 Bradyrhizobium diazoefficiens
CTGGAGCAGCTCGGCAAACGCTATCCCGGCGTGCCGCTCGCCGGTCTCTCCGAACGCGGCGGCGCCGCGCTGGTGCTCGTCAGCGGCGATCTCGCAGCGACCGAGAAAGCGCTGGGTTCGGCGGGCATTCGCAGCGGAGCCGCGATCGTCGTGCCTCCAGCCAAGGCCAACGGCACCCTGCTCGCCTTCATTGCCAGCTGATTTGAGCTAATTCTTTAACGCGCGTTTACCGGGCGGCTCTAGGATTCCCCGATAGTCCAAGCCGCCCGGGGCCACACGGATGTTCAAAGAGGGATCGCCGATCGCTTACGACGCGCCGGCCGAATTGAAGAAGTGGCCGTCGTTGAAGGGCGAGAGGCAAAAGGACCGCGGTCCGCCCTATCTCGTCTACAACGGCACGCTGGCCGATTGCGTCCGTGAGCTCATGGACAAGCCGATCAAGGGCATCTCGCTCTACGACATCATGACGAGGCCGCAGCCGGCGTTCGAGCAGACCGTGCTGTCGCCCGGCGATGCCGCCGAGATTGCGATGCGCAAGGATTTTCCCAAGGCGTAAGCGCCGCAGGTCTCCCGCAATCCCGTTTGCAGTTCTGAGCTTGCTGCGGTTCCCATAGAACCGCGGGAGCAGCGCACGGGAGGCGTGCGCCGCTATCCCAACAAAAACGCGAAAACAACCCCATGCACAGTAGCCGACGCCAGTCAGAACAAGGACTTGCGCGAAAGGTCCTTCGCATATCCCGAAAATCCGTTTGACACGTCGGGCAAAACAGGGGCAGGGTGGCATCATCGCGACAATCGCCGGTGTCCAGGCCGCCCCGGCTGGGGTGCTCGACCCCGGCTGTGCGCGCAAGTCTCTTATCGACATCTGAAAATCTCAACCGCCGCTCAGCAGATGCACGATCGGCTTCGCTTGCAGCGAGGCCTCGCGCCTGCGCCGGCAAAGGACACATCGCATGACGACATCCCTGACCAGTACCGAGACGATGCCCATCGCGGCAAACGATCGAGCCGCGATCATCGCAAGCCCGAAAGTAAAGCTCCGCCGCAGCCGCATCGTGATCGACCATCCTGATCCGCGCATGGGCGAAAAGCTGCTGGCTGAGGCGCTCGGCGCGGTCGACCGCGAGGCACTACATGGCATGTTGAGCCAGCTGGTGAAAGCCAGCGCGGTTGCGCGCATGCCCGACCAGGGCAATCTCTCCTTCATGGTCTCGATGCTGAAGAGCATCGCGCCGAAGGATTCGCTCGAGGCCATGCTGGCGGCGCAGATGGTGAGCATTCACGTCGCATCGATGCGCTGCGCCTGTCGCCTCGCCTGCACCGACGACGTGCCGCAGCAGGAAAGCCTCTCGCGCGCGCTGACCCGGCTGGCCCGCACCTACGCAGCCCAAATGGAAGCCCTGAACCGCCATCGCAGCAACGGCGCGTGTGCGATCACGGTGCAGAATTTGTCGGTGCAGGATGGCGGCAAGGCCGTGGTCGGCCATTTCACCCAGCACGCGAGCCTGATCGCCGCGCAGCCCGGCATGGCCGACGCGGCAGCCGTCACCGCATGAGCCGCGCCCGCAACACCGGTCCGATGCAGGCGAGCCAGCGCTGCGGCGCGCAAACACGGAACGGCGAACCGTGCCGCGCGCCTGCGTTGCGCGGCAAGACGCGCTGCCGCATGCACGGCGGTGCGGCGGGATCCGGGGCGCCATTTGGGAACGGCAATGCCGTCAAGCACGGCTTCTTCACCCGCGACGCGATCGAGGAACGAAAGTTTGTGCGCACTGTGCTGATCGAAGCGGAGAATGTGCTCCGCCAATTGCCCACACGGCCGGAAGCAACCTGCAACCCACGCGAGCGCGGAACCCAACACATCATACCGGGAACAGAGCCGCCCCCTCCGCACTTAACAAATGATAGCAAGTGAGGTGACGCAATGGGCCAGTCGAAACCGCACCGCCCCACGGCAATCGTCGTCGAGGACGACGACATTCAGCGCGAAATGCTCGCAATGCTGCTCGAAGACAACAATTTCGAGGTGTTGCAGTGTGAGGACGCAGAGACCGCGGCGCTGGCACTCAAAGCAAAGCATCCGTCCCTGATCGTCACCGACATCAAACTGGTCGGGAAGATGGATGGCGTAGATCTGGCTTACTTCGCCCAGCAACAGAGCGCCGATGTCCGGATCATCGTGATCTCGGGACGTCCGCTGTCCCGGCCCCTGCCGCACGGTGCGAAGTTCCTCACCAAGCCGATCTACCCGACCGCGCTGCTCGCGGAAGCGGCGCAATAGTCGGGGTCTGCTGCCGTTGGACGGAGGCGTTGTCCCCAAACCCGTCTGGTCGCCGGCCATCGATGCCGCCGCTCGACAGGAGCCGTGCATGGACGAACGCGAATTCGAACAGCAGCTCAAAGCCGATGGCTTTCAGGAGATCGCGTACAGAAGCTAGAGCCCCGCCCGGGCAAGGGCGGCGTAATCCTTCGGCGCATCCGCGAGAGAAGCGCGCCGCTGCTCGCGGCGCTGGAAGCGTGGCTGCGCGAGCAGCGGGCCCGCCTCTCGAAATCACCGGTGGGCCCTGGCAGGACTCAGCCGGTGTCGTCGCCGACGCCTCAGCGAATCGCAGCCTGCCGCTCCGCTCCGTCTCGCCTGGGCACCACTTCGACCGCCGAAACCAAACGGCCCGGCTGGAGCAAGACGGCGAACTCTTCGAACGATAGCGGCGGAGAAAAAATATAGCCTTGCGCCATGGTCGCGCCGTTTTCGGCCGCGAACCGAAGGTCTTCGGCCGTTTCGACGCCTTCTACGACCGTTTCGAACCCCAATTCGTCCGCAAGTCCGAGTGCCAGGCGAAGGATCGTCTGCTTTTCGCGGTCTTCCGCGACACCCGCCACGAGCGTGCGATCGAGTTTCACGGCGTCGAAGGGGAGCCTCGCCATTGTCGAAAGATTCGAATAGCCGGCCCCGAAATCGTCCATTGCGAAGCGTATGCCCAATTGCCTGAGCAGGCTTATTCTCTCGCGCACGACATCAGGATTGCGCATCGCGACCGACTCTGTGACCTCGATCTCGAGGTGTCGTGGCGGGAAGTCGGCCTCGCGAACGGTCGTGACGACATCCTTGATGAACAGCGGATCCTCAATGTCCGTCGCCGCGACATTTACGGCGAGCACGAGGTTCGAGCCGGCCCGGATCAAGCCCCCGATTTCGGCGAGCGCGCGCTTGAGCACGAAGCGGTCGATCTCCATGATGAGGCCGATCTCTTCCGCGATCTTGATGAAGCGCTGAGGAGGAATGTTGCCCTCCTTCGGGTGATGCCAGCGCGCCAGCGCCTCCACCCCCAGGATGCGGCCATCCGCGCAGGACACCTTGGGCTGGTAGTGGACGACGAGCTGTTCGTTACGGATCGCCAAGGCGAGATCGGTTTCGAGCGCATGGCGGGAACGCGCGACCTCTGCGAGATCCGGAGTGAAGAACGCGTAGGTATTGCGTCCCGAGCTCTTCGCGGCGTACATCGCAAGGTCGGCGCGGATCAGGAGATCGTCATAGGTTGTGCCGTGGGTGGGACAAATCGCGATGCCGACGCTGACGCCGATGGTCGCATGGTTGCTCTGGAGCTTGAAGGAAACCTGCAGCGTCTCGATCATCTCGCGGGCCCTGAGGCTCGCGGCCTCGACCGTCTTCACCCCAGCGATGATGGCGACGAACTCGTCGCCCCCGACCCGGGCGAGCAGACATTTGCCGGGAGCGCCCTTGGACGTCAGCAAACCGCTCAAGCGCGCGGCGACCATCCTGAGCAACTCGTCGCCAGCCTTGTGCCCGAAAGTGTCGTTGATGGATTTGAAGCCATCGAGGTCGAGGAAGAACAGCGCTCCGCCCTCTTCTGCGTCGATGAGCGCCGGCGCATCGATGCGCATCTTCTCCCGATTGGGAATGCAGCTCACCGTATCGTAGAAGGCGAGCTGACGAATTCTTCGAGTGCTGGCCCGCAAATGCGTCAGCATTTGCTCGAATGCGAGGCCGAGGCCGCGGACCTCGCCGATGCCTGTTGCGCGGAACGGCACGTCGAGATTACCACCAGCGATTTCCTGGGCGGTCTTGGCGAGCGCCGAAAGTCCCTTGGTGAGGCGCCTCACGGCGGCCAATAGCGCGACGACCAAGGCACCGAGCGCCAGCGCGGCAGATGCCAGGAACTGCCACATCAGCGAACGTGTATGGGCTGCGCCAATCTGGAACATCTGATCGCGTGTCGTCGTCACGAGCGATGCGCTCGCGAACGTGCACACCTTGAGCGTCGCCTCGTAATCGACGCAGCGTGCGACGTAGTTGCCGTCATCCGAGTGCTGCAGCCCGGACAAACGCGTCCTGGCGCCGTTGAATCTCACCCCTTCAGGCCCCGCGGAAGACACAATCTCGTTGTCACCCGTAATGATGACCACGCCGGCATTGGCTAGCGAAGTGAAGTTCTCGAGAGTCCGCTCCGTGCGCCCGAGTGGTCGGATGGCGGCAAGCGCGCCGATGAGGTCGCCGAAGTCGTCGAACACGGGCTCGATCGCGGTGTGCGCTATGGTGTGACGCTCCGGCAGGCCGAGCGCTGACAATTCACCCAATTTGAGCTCATAGGTGCCTTCCTCACCCTGCGGGTGCGAGCGGCTATTGTCCTTGAGGATCGCGCTGAGATTGACGGAGAGGGCGGTCCCGTCGAGCGCCCGGTTCAGCGCGAGGAGGTCGAGGGGCGTGTTGGCGCCGATCACACGACCGGTTTCGTCGAAGGCGATCAGCCTTTCGAAGCCGGAGGTCGAAGCAACGATGCTGAGCAGTTCGCGGATAGTCACGTCGTTGTTCGAGGCGACCGCCTTGGCCACGTCGGCGCGCTGAGAGATCTGACGCAGGCGAGATGCGGTTTCCGCGCCCAGGACCTCGATTCGCGCTCGCGCCAGCTGCGCCTCGCCGTCGAGGCGATGAGCGAGCTGATCTTCTGAGAGTTCACCCAGTGCCGCAGCCTGGTGCCTCAGTTGCTGCTGCAGGCGTAGCGCCGTCGAGCCACCGATGAGGCCGAGCCCGAGGACGCCGGTCGCGAGGACGACGGCAACAAGGCGCGTGGCGATAGACGAGGGAAAAATCGGAACCCCGGACGGAATGGCCCAACGGCGCCAGTGGAGCGGCGCCCTCGATGCCTTTGCAATATCCGCGTCAGTCGCCACCACCGCCAGCACCCTGAACTTGCGGGGGCCGGTCAGTTCGCTCACTGAGGCCCCCAATTGAGCGTGTTCCGGGCCGACATTAGGCGAGTGAATCATTCAATATCGTCTATTTATCGCCTATTTGTTGCTGGCTAATTAGCAACGGGTTTTTCGAAACCATCAAATTTTATGCTTTTTGTCCGGCACAGATGATTCCAAAAGGCACGGCGTTGCGACAACAGTTGGTTTAGGTTTCTTTGCCAGATTGCGCACCTCGTGGTTGAAGGGGTTTGCAATGGCATTTGCGAGGATCACGGCGGCAATTTTGGGCCTCTGCCTGGCGGGGCTGAATGCCGCTGGCGCTGAAACACGCAGGCTCGAGATCGTCGGGACCGGAGACGGCATCGATGTCCTGCGCGTCATCGCCGCGAGCTTCATGCAGCAGGAAGGATCGGCACGGGTCGAGGTCCCGCCGAGCATCGGTTCTGGCGGAGGCATCGCGGCCGTGGGGTCCGGCAAGGCGATCTTAGGGCGCGTCGCACGCCGCCTGACCGACGCCGAAGCGGCTTCCGGCATGGTCTACAAGGCGATCGCCCGCCTGCCCTCGGCTTTCATCGTCCATCCCGGCTGTGGAGTGAGTGCCGTCACAAGCGATCAGCTCGTTGCGATCTATTCGGGCCGCCTTGCGAATTGGAAGGAGCTGGGTGGCGCCGATATGCGCATCCGCGTCGTGCGGCGCGAGGACCAGGACAGCACTCTCACCGTGCTACGGGCCAGCATGCCCGGCTGGCATGATCTCGAGATCACCGAGAAATCGAAGACGGCAACGACCACACAGGAAGCGATCGAGACGGTTCGCGATGTTCAAGGCGCGATCGGCTTCGGTCCCTTCTCGCGGCCGTTGGAACAGGGGCTCACAGTGCTTCGCGTGGACGGCCACTACCCGACCGACGCGGACTATCCCTCGAGCGTGGTGCTGGCGCTGATCTATTTAAACACGTTGCAGGATCCGGACGCCTTGGCCTTTCTACGCTTCGCCGATACGCAGAAGGCGGCCGACGTCATCACCAGCCTCGGTAGTCTGCCCGTCAAGCCGTGAACCGCCGGGGCTCGCTGGCCGCCGGCGCTGCTGAACTCGGCATCGGCTCACAGACCGGGGCGATGAGGCTGCTCCCGGCTTCGCCATAGACGGGCGATCTTGTCCATCAGCGATGAGGTTTGAGAGCTCGGCAGGAAAGGATCGGCGTAGCATTGCGCATTGGCCGAGCGCGCCTTGTTCTTCACGACATCGACGAGGCCAACAGGGCCGGCGACGTAGACCGTATCATCCAGCCCGAGCAGGGGCAGGTAGTGCGATGGGCGCCCGGGCCTGATCGGCGGGATAGATCCGACCTCCGTCGTCATCATGACGTCGCGGACACCGTCGTCGATCAGCCACTGCAACGAGGGAAGCATATAGAGGTTATCGGCATCGCGGCTGCCGGCGACGACCGCCATCTCGCGGTTGCGCTGGGTCGAGCGCGCCGAGCGGGCGAGCGCCCAGATCGGGGCCCAGCCTGCTCCGCCGGCGATCAGCACCAGCGGCCCCTGGCCCTGTCGTAGATAGGCTTGTCCGAAGGGACCTTGCACATGCGCCGCATGGCCGGGCCCGATGGCTTTGCCGATCTGCCCCGACACGGTGCCGTCAGGCAGGCGCCGGATGTGAAAGACGAGTTCGACTTGCTTGAAGGAACCATCGAGCCTGAAGGTCGGGCTGAACTCGCGCGCAGGATAGCCGGAAAACTTGACGCGCACATATTGGCCCGGCCGAAACTCGAGCGGCGCCGAAGTCGTCAGCACGACTTCGGCGATCTCCGGCGAGAGCTCGTTGATCTCGGTGACGGCGCCCACCCGCTTCATCGGCATCGGCAATTCTTCGAATTCGATCTCCGCGTCGCCTGCGACCGTGGCCTGGCAGGCGAGCACGGTGCGGCCATGGCCCGAGCCGCCGTCATCGACCGAGCCCGAAACGACCGTCACCCGGCAGCTCTGACATTGTCCCGATCTGCAGTCGTGCGGAACGAGGATCGAGCCGCCGAGCGCCGCGTCGATCAGGCTTTCGCCGGCGCGGGCTTCGACGAGCTTGCCGTTGACGACGAGCCGACAATGCCTCTTCATCGCGAGGCCTCTAGGTGCTGCGAATTTCTGCGAGCAGGCCGGCGCTCGCCAAGCCAGAATGCGATGCTCGGATGAGGGCGAAGCCATGCTTCAGCGCAGCCGCGCCGTGGTGGCCTTCGGTCGAGCTCGTCGCCCCCCATGAGATGCCTATTCCTGCACCACGACACGCACCGGGCGATTATGGGTCGCATGCCGCGTCTGTGCATGGTCGAAGACAGCGACCCACATGTAGAGATCGTGGCCCGGCACGAGGGCTTTGTCATATCTGCCATCGCTTTTCATGTTGCGCGTCAGCTCGAGCGTCCAATGTCCGTTGCTCCATTTTGAAACCCCGGTGACATTGGCCCGCTCTCCTTCGGTGTCGCCGGCAATAATCACGCCGGGCAGGATCGTGCCAACGGGAATCCTCGCGTCGGCCTCTGGCGTGTAGGGTTCGCTCTCCCAGTCGAACATATACCAGCGGCCGTTCTCGTCGTCGGTGCTGTTGGGATCAAGATCGAATTTGCTGAGGGCCGCGACCTGCGCCTTCCAGTCCTTGGGAAGCCGCGGAACCGTGACGGGCCCTTTGTCGTCCCTGCGGATGAACTTGAAGTTATACGAATAAAGAGCGCGACCAGGCTTGTTCCAATAGCCGCCCTGGTAGCGGGCATCGTAATTTTGCTCGTCCAAGGTCGGGGCGTAGGGCGGGCCGATATATTGGCTGTCGACGCGCCCGAGCATGCCCCCGCGCGACACCTTCCACTGCCACATGTCTATGTAGCTGCCATCCGTCGTGTAGTGGAAGCCCCGGCCGTTGATCGGCATCGGTTTGCCGGGCAGCGGGTTGACGCCGAGATCCGTCGCGCCTGCGCCGCCGAGCGATGAATTATCCGAGAAAATGACCGCCAGCTTATCCTCGTAGAAGTCGACGGCGTCTTGCAGGCCCGCACGCTCGTCGAGGACGTGCCAGCCATCCTCTTTCTTGATGATCGGAATGCGGCGCAGGGAGCGCGTGGGATCCTCCCAGCGGAAGGCAAAATAGACCTTCTGCCCGTCGTGCAGGGCGCGCACCTCCACGAGCGATTCGCCCGATCCGCCGAGATTGGCACCCTGCTGCGTGCGGATGACGACGGGGCGCGCGCGCGACCAGGCGGGATCGCCCATGGCGCCGTCCAGCTTGGGCGCGTCACTCACCCGTGCGACGACGAGCGTATCGCGCATCGCCCAGTCGAGCCCGGCGACGCCGCACGCGACTGCCACCCCGATTGCAGCGGCGACGAGAAGAGGCCACGGCCGCACGGCCTTCGTGATCGCGAGCGGCGTCGGCCGAAACACGCGGAAAATCTGCAGCCAGCCGCCATAGAGAAAATGCGCGGCGACATGCGCAAAGATATAGACGAGCGCGACGAAGGCGGCGGTCGAGTGGAGATAAGCCCACCACCCGCCATAGCCGAGATACATCATGACGCCCGTCCCCGTGAGGAAGATCACGAGCGCATAGACGAACCAGTGCAGGATGATGTTGACGGCTCCCCACTTGAGGCGAGCCGGCGCGCGCATCGCGAGGATCCGCGTCTTCTTGGGGCTGTTGCGCTCGACGAGGCCACTGCGCGCGAGGTAGGCGACGTAGGCCGACCCGCAGAAAAAGACGGCGAGCCCCGCGAGGAAATGCCAGGAAAAGATCTCGCCTTGCGGCAGGACCGGAGTGAGCCATTTCGAGAAGGGGGCGCTTAGCGCGTCCGCTGCGATGCGTATGCCGGTAACGAGGCTTACGACGAACGCGAGCGCGGTCGCCCAATGGAGCGTTATCGTCCCGACATCCGTGCGTGGCGGGCTTTCTCGAGTCTTTGTTTGAGCGAGGCTTTTCTCGGTCAAGGCGTCGGCGTTCGTTCGAGCGGTGACATCGTTCATTTGCATAAAGCTTACCCATGGTAAACCAACAGAGCTACAGCGTCCGCTTTTCGCTTCTCCCGGAAAGGCGGACAGCTGCGATTAAGCTACCTCCGCGATATCATAACCAAGTTATCAAGTCTGGCGAGATTGCTCGTTCGCGACAACTCGTCCCGGTCGGCCGTCTGGCCTTGCCCCCAAGTTTTATCCAGTCATGAGTGTCCCGGCTGCTGGATTTGCCCGATTGGGCGGTGGCAGCGGCGGAAGCTGGCGCGGAGCCCTCGGCATAGCGCAGCGCGAGCATCACGAGGTTTCTGTGGGAATGGTGGCCAGTTTTGCCCCCCTTGCCGATAAATGGGGCGCATAGTCTTCCCTGGCAGGAGCTCAAGCGGAGCGTTGTTTCTGCGACAGGCCTGAAAAGGCATCGTCATTCGTGCAAAAGCCGCCATCGGACCTACGGCAGAACCGCACAGGGCGGCGTACCGGAAGCTCGCTTCAGTCGCCGAGCGGTCCATTCGAATTCCAGTCCGCCTCCTTCAGCAGCTCGTACTTGATCCGCCGCATCCGGGCCAGATCGATGGTGGCGAGAAGGGCAATCATCGTTCAATATCTGAATTGGCAATCGGCAAGCATGACAGTCGAGCTTTCAACGGTATCCGCCAGAAACCGGGCGTTACCACTGACCGTTAGTGTTGGCCAGGTTGAGCCGACGGAGCGGGCCAATCCGTCCTAATGTTGTTTGGGTTCAGGCGATCGAACAAGTCCTGTCTGAGGATGAAGCCGCTCTTGCCGCCTATGAAGACGGGCCGGTTCACTTGAGCATTCTCGTGAACCAGAACAGCTCCCACTTGCGTGCTCTTGGTTTTGGCTAGAGCTGTTGTTGAGAGCACCACCTCTAGAGCGCACAGCACGGCAAGGAGTTGCATGATTTTCATCGGCCGGCTCCCAAAACTCGGGCTTCCAAACCCTAGGGGACGGCCGATCAAGTTGACTATGCAGAAATGATCACCTGAAAAAAGAACGAACAATATCAGGCTCGCCTTACTCACATGCGTCGTTTGCTGAAACTCCGCCAGCCCAATTCCCGCGTTAGGGGGAGCTGGTCGGCTCGAGCAGGCTCTCGCTTTAAGCAGCGATTGCCTTCGCCAATGGAAGCGTGAAGTAGAATGCGGCGCCGCGCAGGCGATTCTCGGCCCAAATGCTTCCGCCGTAGGTCTGGATGATGGTTCGCGCGATCGGCAGTCCCAATCCCGTCCCCTGCGGCTTGGTGGTAAAAAACGCCTCGAAGATGGTCGCCAAATTGTCCTCGGGGATACCTCGTCCTGAATCCGTTACGGCCAATTTGACGATCCGCGACTCGGCATCCCGGGACGTTCGGATCCACAATTTGCCTGGTTTTGGATCGCAGCCTTCCATGGCATCCAGGGCGTTCATCGCGAGGTTCAGTATCACCTGCTGCATATGGATTGGATCAGCTCGTACCGGCAACCTGTCAGCCGCACAGTCGGTGGTCAGGATGATTTCCCGCCGCACAGCCTCGGGCGCGACGATTCCAGCGACCTCACGAACCGCGTCGTTGAGGTCGAATGCCTGCAGATCAGAAGCCTTTTTGTTGTCCAGCAGGTTTTTCAAGCCGAAGATGATCTCGCTGGCGCGCTGATCGTCCCGAACAATGTCGGCAAGGATTTCGCCGATTTGCCTGAGATCGGGCGGGTCGGCCTTCAGCAATGTTTGCGCGGCCTCGGTATTGCTAAGGATGGCTCCCAGCGGCTGATTAAGCTCGTGGGCGATCGATGACGACAGCGCACCAGCGGTGGCAACCCGGTTCAGCCGAACGACCTCCCGGCGGCGACTGCCCGCCTCCACCTCCGCTAGATGCCGGCGGCGGCGCTCGAAAACGAGCCACGAGATGATCGCCGCTTGCAGCAGCAGGAGCGACAACCCGGCGATCATCTGGGGCCGGTATTGCTCCCATATGCCGGGAACGCGAAAGAAAACCTCGTTTCCGGCAGGCAGGTTGTTTTCACTGATGTCCCACCGCTGAAGCTCTCTCCAGTCGTATCGCGGCGTTGCCGGTCCGACCACCACCTTGCCGATCGCGGCGGGCGATTCGCCGTTCAAGATACGAATAGCCGCGCTAACGGCCTGCCGGCTGACGTCCGTGATAAGGGTGATCGGTCCGCCGACGATTGCTTGACCGAAAAACATGTCGATATGACTGAACACCGGCGCGTTTGCTGCCGCGTGAAGACGAGCCATCGCCCTGCCCTCCTCATGAGGCACTCCCGCAGCGTCCACCGAAAGAATCCCGAAGAAGATGGCGCTGTGCGGAGGAAGAGCGGCCGCACGTTTGAGCATCTCCTCGAACGACAGTTCGTTGAACCAAATGAAGGCAACGCGGTCCTCGAACGGTGCAATTTCGGTCTTGACCTCGCTTGCCCAATATTTTTCGAGTGGCGAGTTACCACGCACGATCACAATGTTCTTGGTGTCCGGAAGTACCTGCAATATGTGCCTCATGGCACCGGGGATATCGATAGAGGCCGCGACCACTGCTTCCCTGGATGTCAGCGCACTTTCCGGAAATCGCCGCTCCTCGAACGCGGTATGCGGCACCGGAACGTCGGAGAAAAGCTGCTGCCGGTACTTTTGCGAGAAGCTTACGGCCGGCCCCCCGATGGTGATGACGAGATCGATTGGGCGATTGACAAAGAGACCGCGCAAATAGTCGACGAAAGGGCCTTCCTCGCCTTCCGGAAAACGGGCCGTCGCAAGCGATGCGTCGAAAATATCGAGATGATCTCGCGATTGCAGATTCAGTTCGGAACGAAGCTGCTTCCCGTATTCATTGAACGGCGCGAAATCGCGGCCAAATGAATGAAGGAGAAGCACGCGCTTCGGCTCGGCGAACGCCGAGTCGATCGCCGCAAAAAGAAGCAACGCTGCACTAAAGAGTATCCGGATCATAACGGCTTGGCGAAATCAAAGTCGGGATAAAAAGTCATCCAAGGGTGGATGCTATCCCAATTGCGACCCCTGCGGGAGGGATAAATCGAGACAAATTAAACCCGCTTTGGCAAATGTGAACGCCTGGTTTCGAACCAAATCACCAGCAGGACACAAAGGCTGTCGCTTCCTTGTGGGCGCCCAAGCCGAGAGCCCGTGGCTTCACACCACGGCATCGATTGCATCAATGAGCAACTTTGCTAAAAATGGCTTCTTCAGAAAGGCCACACAGCCGAGATCAAGCGCTTCCTGGCGAACCGCCTCATTGTCGATCCCGGTCATAAAGATGACAGGCATACTGCTGCCCGATGAAGCCAGCCTCCGCTTCAAATCGATACCGGAAATCCCCGCAAGGCGAATGTCCACGAGGAGACACGCGGCTTTGCAGTTGGCGGCATCTTCCATAAACGACTCCGCCGACCTGAATGCCAGGACGTTGAATCCACGGGCCGACAACAGGCGGTTGAGACCTTGTAGCATGCTGGGATCGTCTTCGACGATCGCTATCGTGCGCATGCGATCTGCCAATCTGGCTTCAGCCGAACGACGTTCGGAAGTTTTTCCCTGGAATGCCTAATGCGAAAGAACAAGGCCGGCGCCGAAGCGCCGGCCGTGCAGCAAAATTCAGGAGACTTTCTTTACCGGCGGGATCTTCCAGGTCGCGTCAATGATCGACGGCGGTTTCTCCCTCGGCCAATACATCCGCAGCATCAGCACGAATTTGCCTGCCGGAGCCGGCAGCCAGTTCGATTCCTTGTCCTTGCCGGGCGATTCGTTCTGAATGTAGAGGTCGACCGACCCGTCCGGGTTCGCCTTGAGGTTCTGTCTGGCGCTGATGGAATAGCGGTTGATCGGATTTTCGACGAAAAAATATTCGGCGTTGTACATCGTGAGGGACCAGAAGCCCTCGGCTGGAGGCAATTCCCCCTTGGCAAACTGCATGACGTATTTGTTCTTGCCCTCGTAGTCCCGTCCGTCCGCGTCCTTTTGCGACGTCGGATAAACCGCATCTTCTATCCGATTGGCGCCGAGCCCGATCGCAGTAACGAGCGCGCGATTGAGATAGTCAGTCCCGTAGATCCCTGTCACGGTATCGTACGCGAAGCCATTGATGTTTTTTATGGGCTTGCCGACCTTGAACTGCAGCATGATGCGGTCGAAACTGACCTGCGGAACACGCTTCTCAAATGCCGGATCGAACCTACTCGCGTCGAAGTCCTGGCCCGCAACAAGTCCGATCCTTGCAAATTTGGCCAGTTCAGGCGCGTCCGCGGCCGCCGGGGGGTTGTCCTTCATGAGCTTCGCCAGCAGGGTGAAGTATTCCGTCGCGCTCATTCGATTGACCTGTTCGCGCACGGCGGTCTTCATGTCGATGGACGGATCGACAGTGCCCGAGGGAGGCGTGTACGACTTGCCATACGAGCTGAGCGGCGCCAGCTTGCATTCATCCTGCAGCGCGTGCACGACGGCGTAATCCTCCGGCGTACCGGTGCAGTAGATGCGGCCCAGAATCCATACGATGCTGGTTGGCGCCTTGTATTCCTTGACGCCTGCAGGAAGCGTCCCCTGCCAGCCCGGCCCGGTGATCGCGTAGGTCTGCGCCGCCGTCCCGGTGGTGCGTTTGCCGGGCACCTGGAATATTGTGGTCCATCCATCGAGCATCGGGAACAGAAAATAGCGATCCTTCATGTCGGGGATGCTGAGCACCCAAGGCTCCTTGCCGACGTCGATGAACGCCGACGTATAGAGCGTGTCCGCATTTGGAGCCGTAACGTCCCTGAATGCAGCACTGGGATACTCGCGCAGCTTGATGATCTGACCCATCGGCCCGTGCGTGCCCTCGACCTTGGCGGCGTTGGTGATGACGCGACGCGTCATCTCCATGGTGACCAGCGGATAACCGAAGACGTAGGCGTCGCTGGCGAGCCAGAATTCTTCCGTTCCTTCGATCGCCTTGACGACCGGTCCGTCCCAATCGGCGCGAAGCGGGCTGCAAAGTGACGAGGAAGCCAGCAGGCTCAGGCCGCCGACAGTCAGGTTACGTCGCGTGATGTTCATGGCAAACTCCTCGATCCAATGGTCGTAAAAGATTTTGAACTGGACTCGCTACATCTGTCGGCACCAAAGAAGCCCCGGCCGCGCAAACCATACTCCTGCGCAGCGGCTCCACAGCGCTATGCAAAATTCAACATGAGACTGATATTTCCTGATGTCTGATCCGGGAAAGCTCAGCCGCCATCGACCACTACGCAGTCGTTAGGGAATTGGCTTGTTGAGCACCGTACGGAACCCCAGATGCACGGTCGCAACATCGCTTTCCTGGGGCTGTCTCGCGGCTGGACGATAGCGAGAACAGTAGTTCATGGCACACAGAAAGGAGCCGCCCTTGATGACGAGGCGGGGAGCTTGCCCGGGTGCAATACGGAGGCTAATCAGCTCCGGTCCCTTCGGATTGGTCGCCACTTCCCTCGGGTGACCCGGCCTGTACCAATCGGTAGTCCATTCCCAGACGTTGCCGATCATGTCGTAGAGGCCATAGCCGTTTGGTGGAAAGCAGCCTACAGGAGCCGTCTCGGCGTAGCCGTCTTCGTTCGTGTTCAGCACCGGAAAGATGCCTTGCCAGGAATTTGCGATCGGCTTGCCTTCAGGATCATAGGCGCTGCTCCAGTCGTCTTCGCCATCGCGTCCGCCCCGCGCTGCGAACTCCCACTGCGCTTCGGTTGGCAAGCTGCGACCGAGCCATTGCGCATAAGCCAGCGCGTCGTCGTACGCGATATGGACGACGGGATGATTTTCCTTCCCCACGATCGAGCTTCCCGGACCGTGTGGCTGGCGCCAGTTTGCACCGGCGACGTATTGCCACCATCGACCATCTTCGCCGCGCCTGTCTTTCGGTGGCACGAAAATGACCGAGCCGGGGGCGAGCATCTCCTGAGGCCAATCAGGATGGTTCTTGGGATCGACCGGACGCTCGGCCAGAGTTACATAACTCGTCGTCTCGACAAATTTTGCAAATTGCGCGTTCGTTACCTCATGACGATCGATCCAGAACCCATCGACCCGCACAACATGGGTGAAGTGCTCCTCCGGCTGGTGACGTTCTGAACCCATTGTAAACGTGCCCGCCGGAATGAATGCCATTCCGGTGGTCTCGCGCGCTTCGGAGGGGAGCCCGGAATAAGCGGCGCAGCTTCCGAGTGCGGCCGGCGGCTCATCCTTTTTCGCGATACCGGTCGCGGATGCGGCGATCATCGCGCTGACAAACACCGCGACTGCCCCCATTGAAATTAGCCGTAATCGGTGGCACGAAGCCATGGCCAGCACTCCGGTTTCATCGCAGCGAGGCACGTCTGTTCGCATCCGTTACTCGCAACTCGGCCACTCCAATGGAGAGCCAGCACTATCCCACTCGTGTCACTGGCGGAATCTTATAACTGCCATCGAGCAAGGGCTTTTTCGGCTGATAGACACGAATGGTCAGATTGAACGGGAGGCTCGGGGGGCACGGCAGCCAGTTTGCTTCCTTGTCCGTGCCGGGTGTCTTGGCCTGGATATAAATGTCCAGCGATCCGTCCGGATTGTACTTGAGCGGCATCCCGGAGAGGATTCCATAGCGCTGGATAGGGTTGTCCACATAGAAGTTCCCTCGATACGGCGAAACGGACCAGACCCCGCTGTCCGAGGGGAGCATTGCCTCCTTCGCGAAATGCAGGACGTATTCCCTCCGGCCGTCCAGCACCCGTCCCTCGCCATCCACGAAAGCGCTGGGATACACCGCGTCGTCCGACGTCAGCGCGCCGAGCCCGAGCCAGGCGACAAGGGCCCGGGTATCGTAATCGGTACCGTACCTGCCGAGGTTGAGCGGATTCTGCCATCCGTTCACCGTCGCTGCCTGATACGGACCGGCCTGGAGTTTTAGCCAGACCTCCGCAGGCGCGCGATTCAGCCCTTTCATGATCGCCGGATCGATCGTGCTGTTGTCGAATTCCTTGCCGGGCTCGATTCCAAGCTTCTTGAGCTTGGCGAGCATCGGAGCATCGGCTGCGTAAGGCGGGTTATCCTTCAGCAGCGCCGCCAGACGTTTGAAAAACATTTCCCCGGTCATCAATTGCACGGCGTCGAAGGGAGTCGCCGTGATGTCGACGTTGGGATCGACCGCTACGTTGGAGGGTGGCGTGTACGGCTTGCCCCAGGCGCTGAGCGGAGTGAGTTGCAGCTTGTCTTGCAGCGCGTTTATCTCGGGAAAATCCTGCGGGCCAGCGGCCGCGATCTGCACCAACACCCAAGCATACCGCGTCGAGCATCGGTAGGTTTCCCTGCAGTCCGACGGCGCCGTGCCGTTCCATTTGGGTCCGGCGATCAGGAAGTTGCCGGGGCCCGTGCCGGTGGTGCGGTTTCCCGCCGAGGCGAAATCATCCGTCCACATATTGAGAGCTTGCATGACGATATAACGTCCCTTGGTGTCCGGCTGGGAATAAACAAAGGGCTCCTTATCCAGATCAAGAAAAGCGAATGACCACAGCGAATTCCGGCTGATGCGCACCACGTTCTTGAAATTCGGGTCAACATAGGTGCGCATCCGGCCGAACTGGTTGATAGGCGCACTATATTCGCCTGATTTCGAAGTAGCAGTCGTCACCGCCCTCGTTACATCCATGATCACCAGCGGGAAGCCGTAGACATACGCTTCCATGCCATGAACGTAGGCCACCTCAGCCCTGACGTCGTCCGCCAGATCCTTCAAGTCACCCTCTACGTTTAAGTCCTTCCTCAATTTGTCGACGGGTCCTTGCGCCGGACTCGGCGCAGGCAACGCGGCGGTCGCGCCGAACGCCAAAGCAGCAAGGCCAAAATCGCGACGCCGAAGCAGGAGCGCTTTTGCTTTGTTTTGCGAAGACATGAGAACCTCCTATTGCCAAGGTGGATCGATGAGTTCCGCAGGAGCTACAGCCCTTCGATTTCTCCGGGACGCCAGGTCTTGCTGAACCAGGGGTCGAGCGGGCCGTAGAGACGCAGGATAGTGTTCCAGCCCTTTCCGGGGACGGTCTGCACCCAGTTCTTTTCTTTGCCAGCGGGCGCTTTCGGCCCGAAGTACACGTCGACCGATCCGTCTGCATTGATCAGAAGCCCCTTGGTCTGGCTGCTGACACTGGGGAACTGCTGGTCGGTCTGGATCATCGAACGGGTCTGATCGCTGTAGAGGATCACTGACCAAAAGTCCTTCACGGGGACGTTTGGCGGCAAGCGCAGCTTGTAGCTCTTGCCTCCCTCGAGCGGATCGCCTTTGGCATCCCGCGCAGTCCATGCGTACTGCGAGCCGCGACCAACCATCTTCTCTTCCATCGCCGGGGTCACGCCGGTAGCCATGAAATAATAGTAGATGTAGGCGTCGAGATTCAGGACATCCGGCTCCGTCTGAAACTTGTAACCGCCAATGAACGGGAGTTGCCAATTGCTGTTCGCGTAGTAGTACGCGTCCTTCTCCCGATTATGGAAGGCAATGGCGCGGGCTGTCGCATCACCAACCGCGGCGGCTTCAGTCAGTATTTTCTTCATCCGCTCGTCCGGTGCGAACGGCTTGCCCTTCGTGATGCCAATCGAGGCGTAGTAGCCAAGCCTGATCTGGTCGAGCGACGCGCTGGGCTCCTCCTGCACCACCTGATTGAGCAATTCCCAGAAGGTGTAGTCTGCTGGAGCAACCGTATTGAACGGCTTTGCGGACAGATCCACGAAGTTCAGTGACGGCGAGTTCGCGGCCTCGGACGGAGAGTAGATTTTTGTGAACCTCTTCACCAATTCGACGCCGGGCCTTGGATCGTCGTTGACCAGGAAGCTTCGCCAAGGAACCCAAAGATTGAAGGTTGGCGACCGAACGATATGATAGCCGCCATCCGGCACTGCGCCTTTGTAGTCGGGAGGCAGGAACAGGTACTTGCCACCTTCGCCCTTGTCGGGACCCGTGATGCCAACGTCAACGACCCAACGGAACCAGATATCGTTTACGCCTCCAAGCACCTTCGGCGGGACTTCGAAAACAAGCGGGCCTTTGCTGAGGTCGATCCAAGTCCAGCTATAGACCGTATTGTCGTTCGCGGTGAGGAAGTTCGAGCGTGAGTCCATCAACTGCTCGAAAATCGGCACCACCGTGTTCACCGGCCCCAGTGTACGCATGGCGTTGCGATTGGTTGCTTGGCTCACGGCCGGGATAGCCATGAGGTACGCTTGTACGGCTCGCTGGAAGTCGAGATTTTCGAATAGCTTCTGCGCGGTCGCGTTGTCCGGAAAGCCGTCGAAGAATTTGAGCGTACCGAGGCGGGTCTCAACGCTGCTTGGCGAGGCAACGCCGGGTGGCATCGGGGTTTCATACTTGTACTGTTGCGCATCTGCGGGAAGCACCAGCAGCGCGATCAAGGACAGCGCTGAAAAGGCCGACAATGTTGGTTTCATCAGACCGATCTCCTAAACATCTACCCAGGATGGGAAGGGCCTGTGCCGGCAAAAGGACCAGCCCAAGCACCTTGTTCCGTCTGGAAGGACCTCGAAAAAGTCCCTTTCGCACTTCAATCGCCGATCGTCACTGCAAGCACTTTCGGACAAATCCGATCCGTTCGATCGGACCGAGCTTTTGTGCATCAGCCTGCTTGCGGCAGTCCTCTCGCTTGTCGAACCGTGCTTCCAATCGCTGCACCAGACTTAATTCATCCGAGACTGGCCCATCCGCGGCCGCCTTCATTGCAGCTTGGAACTTCGCGATGTCTGCGGCTGACAATTGCGGACGATCGACCTTGATCGTCAGCTTGTTGAGTTTCGCGGTCAGTGGGAACGGCGGCTTGTAATCCGCATCATTCACGCCGGTCAGCGTATCGGAGCCGATGTCGAAGCTCTCGTCCCATTGCAGGATCATGGGCAGGGTCTTTGGCATCGTCTTGGTATCGACGACCTTGCCGTCCACCTTCAGCGTACCGGTGCCGGGCCGACCGACGCCGGAAAAGTTGTTGAACGCCAGCGTGCCCGGTCCCAACCCATCGTACTTGAACTCGAACTCGAGAATGTGCTTGCCGGGCGCAAGTGCATCCGGGCCTTCCCATTTGATACGTTCGAGGTCGACCATGTTCCAAAGCCATACCGGCTTGCCCTGCAGCAGGTAGAAACCGTAGCCGGCGAAGCGCCCGCCGGAGGTAAGGATCATGCCATCCGCTCCGCCTTGAGGCACTTCGATGTCAGCCGTGACCGTATAGGACGTGTTGAGCAACAGCGGCGAGTCACCCTGCGGCAGGCCGACCATCGGCCGGGTGTAGACGTACTCGCTGCGCCCTGCGGTAATGTTCGGCCGCGGAGCTACGATGCGCGCTGCGACCGATGCGTCCATCGGGAAGACCTGGTACTTCTTGGCCTCGGCGATAAACTGAGCCTTCATCTCCTTGATCTTGTCCGGGTTCTTTACGGCGATATCGTCGGTCTGGCTGAAGTCCGCGTTCAGGTTGTAGAGCTGGAGCACCTGGTTGTTCAGCGGATCGGGGTTGGCCGGACCGAAAGCCTCCCACGGTGCACGATTGACCTTGGTGCTGAGCATCCAGCCGTCGTTGTAGAGCGCCCATTGGCCCATCATTTCGAAATACTGGATCTTGTGGCGGGACGTCACCTTGGCATTGTTCGTGTCGAAGGTGTAGGCGAAGCTCGTGCCTTCGATGGGCTTCTGCTTGATGCCGTCGACAATCTCGGGGGCACGGATGCCGGCAGCCTCAAGGATGGTGGGCACGACGTCGATCACGTGGACGAACTGCTCGCGCAATCCGCCCTTGTCCTTGATGCGCGCCGGCCACGACACCACCATGTTCTGGTTGATGCCGCCGAGCCTTGAAGCGTTCTGCTTGAACCAGTCGAACGGGGTATCGAAGGCCCACGACCAGCCGGCCGACATGTGGTTGTAGGTCTGCTCGGTGCCCCACACGTCGTAAAACTTGAGCTGCACTTCGGCGGGCAGCTTGTTGAGGCCGTTGAAGAACGCAACCTCATTCGGCGTGCCCAGCGGCCCGCCTTCGGCACTCGTGCCGTTGTCACCATTGATATAGATGACGAGCGTGTTGTCGAGTTTACCCAGGTCCTGGAAGGCCTCGATCACGCGACCGATCTCATGGTCGTTGTAGGCGGCGTAGGCAGCGAATACCTCAACCTGACGGATGAAGAGCTTCTTCTCGTCGGCGGTGAGCTGATCCCACGGCTTGAGCAAGTCGTCGGGCCAGGGCGCCATCTTGGTGTCCTTCGGGATCACGCCGAGACGCTTCTGATTCTCCAGGATGCGCTCGCGCAACTTATTGTAGCCGTCGTCGAACAGATGCATCGAACTGATCTTGTCGACCCATTCCTTGGTCGGGTGATGCGGTGCATGCGTGGCGCCGGGGGCGTATTTGATAAAGATCGGCTTGCTCGGATCGGTCTGGTGAATCCGCGTCATCCAGTCGATGGCTTCGTCAGCCATCCCGGTGATCAGGTTCCAGCCCGGCTTGCCCTGGAAGGGATAGATCTGCGTGGTGTTGCGGAACAGGTTCGGCTGCCACTGGTTGGCGTCGCCGCCGACGAAGCCATAGAAATACTCGAAACCCATGCCGGTCGGCCATTGGTCGAACGGCCCGACCTGGCTGGCGGCGAACGCCGGCGTGTTGTGGTTCTTGCCGAACCACGAGGTCGAGTAGCCGTTTTCCAGCAGGATGCGCCCGATGGTGGCCTTATCCCGATCGATGATGCTGTTGTAGCCGGGGAACCCGGTCGACTGCTCCGAGATCACGCCGAACCCAGCCGAGTGGTGGTTGCGCCCGGTGATCAGCGCGGCGCGCGTCGGCGAGCATAGCGCAGTGGAGAAAACCCGGTTGTAGCGCAGGCCCTCGTTGGCGATGCGGTCCATTGTCGGTGTCGGAATGACGCCGCCGAAGGTGCTGGGCACGCCGAAGCCGGCGTCGTCGGTGATGATCAGCAACACATTGGGCGCACTCTTTGGCGGGACGACACGCGGCGCCCACCACGGCTTGGACTGCAGTGCGCCGTCCTTGATCTCGCCGCCGAACCTTGGGTCCGGCGGGGGGAGTTGTTTTCCATCAATGGACGTGGTTGCGCCGGGCGAACCCGGCGTGCCCGTGACTTGCTGGGCTGTCGCTGGAGCTATCGCAATGAAACAGCAGATCAGGGCACAGCCTGGAATGAATGGCTTTTTCATCTTCGCGCTCCTATGGTTGACGAGCGAGGGACAAGTAGGCCTCAAATTCAGGGAAGCACATGCTTTCGAGCATGTACTTCGCTCGCAGTTTCTCAGTAACAGGGCGGATAGGGGTAGTAGCCGCAAGCCGGACGTGCGTAGGGATAGACGTAGGGCGCAGCAACAGCGGCTGCTCCAGCGACAGCTCCGGCGTACACCGCACCGCGGAACGCGGCGCGCCGCCAGACGCCAAAGATATCGATGAACAGCGCGGCGCCGCCGTCGGCGCCGGTGATGTCGCCTTCAAGAACCTGCACGGTGAAGGTCAGGGTGTCGCCCTCGAGCTTTGGCGTCTTCAACACCACGACCGCGTCCTTCACCGAGGCGCCATCCTTGCTGAACGCCGAGATGGTGGCGTTGGGAGGATCCTTGGTGAAATTGTCGTTCCCCTTGCCCCAATCCTCGAGCAGCATGGCGGTCGGCTCGTGGCCGGCCAGCCGAACCGGCCGGTCGGCAAAGATGATCGAGTTCGGCGAGATACCGGTCATGGTCAGCTTGTCGCCCTGCAGCGTCGCGCCGCGCGCGTTCATCACGATCAGCGACTGAATGAGCTCCGGCTTCGCCGTACTGTGCGCGCCGATCGTTTTCATCGCCGGCGGCGCGGATGGCGTTTGGGCAAATGCGGCGCCCATGCCGCATAACACCGCGCTCACGGCGAGCAACCAGCCGGCTTGAATCAGTTTCGTGACACGCATTTTTTCCATTCCCTGTTTGTGAATCGTTGGGCGACTTCCGGTTACATCCCGTTTGACGAGCGAGATCGCGTCTATGAAGCGCTTTGCTCTCGCCGACTATGCAGAATCGGGCACGACGCAAAAAAGTTGCCGTCGCAGGTGCCAACCTGTCGCCTTTTAGCGCGTCCGATTTTGCATAGCGGGGTCAGGCAACCGCGCTACGATGAAGAATCGGCAAACCGGATGCGAGCCGGGACAATGATAGTTATCTTGTGCCTCTACATCGTCGCGCTTTGGCTTCTGTTTTCAAAATTCAAACTGGTTCGATGGGGTTGGTTGTCCAGGCACGGTCTCGGTGCTTGCGGGCGCGCTTATTCTGGCTACATTCCTTGCGCTGTTTAACTATCTGACACCGTCGGGACGTATCACCGTGGCCGGCAGGGTTGTCGAAGTGATGCCCAACGTCACCGGCGAGGTGATTGCTATTCCGGTCAAGCCGAACGCCCCCGTGAAGAGCGGCGACGTGTTGTTTCAAATCGACCCAGCACCGTTCCAATACAAGGTGGCGCAGTTGCAGGCATCGTTGGCCGCAGCGCGTCAGCAGACGAAAATCCTGCAGGCGAACTACGAGCAGGCGACCGCCAATGTTGCGGGGCTGGCCGCGCAGCGTGCCTACAATGCCAAACGCCTCGCCGACATACAGCAACTCGCATCCGACGACGCGAACTCGCAATTCCAGGCGCAGGACAAGCAGGTTCAGTTCGAGACGGTATCGGCGCAACTCACCGCGGCGAAAGCGGCGCAACAAAGCTCGAAACTGGCCCTCGACTCCGAAGTCAATGGCGTCAACACCACCGTGGCCCAGATCGAGGCGCAACTGGGGACGGCAAGCTGGGAGCTATCCCAGACCACCATTCGCGCGCCTGCGGACGGTTACGTCACGATCGCAGCACTGGCTGTCGGCGACCGGGCATTGCAGATGCACTCGGCGATGTCTTTCATCGTCGAGCGTGAAATCGCGATTGTCGGATTGTTTTCGCAAAACGGCTTCGAGACGATTAGGGAAGGTGCTGCTGTCGATATCGTTTTCGACAATATCCCGGGCCGCATCTTTCATTCACGGATAACAGTGATTCCCAGGGGCATCGGTCAGGGCCAGATTGCCGTGTCCGGGACACTCGCGCGCACCAATACTTTTGGCGGCGCAACTGTTTTTCCGGCGGCGATGTCAATTCCGGAGGAGATCAGCCACGACTCGCTACGCCTGGGGATGTCTGGAAGCGCGACAGTGTTTGCGCCCGAAGCCGGCGTGATCGGCCTACTGGCGTCGATCCTTGTCTGGATCAGCTCCTACACGGCCTATCTGTAACGCGACGCCGAACGGTCATTGTAGACCTGACCTGTGAGCGTACCTGCACGCACCCGCATGTGCGACAAATTGGTCGTCCATTCGCGACGCGATAACTTTACGTTACACGAGCGCTGCGATAGTATTTTGACCCGGTAAGGTTGTATTTTGTGTGCCAGACCCAAGCGATTGCCTGATGTTATTGTGAAGTCGTACTTCAGGGAGCGCTGCCTCCATGACAGCAATATTTGGTCAGCCTTTTCAGAAAAGCGCGCACTGGACGAAAAGTCCCCCCGTGATTCATGTCGTGGACGACGATCCGTCGTTTCGAGGCGGGATTTCGCGGTTACTCAGAGTTTCCGGTTATGAGGTGGCGGACTATGAATCAGCGACCTCGTTCTTGCGGGCCAGCGAATCAGCAAGACCGGGCTGCATCCTGCTCGACGTCCAGATGCCGACCCTGGGGGGCCTCCAGCTTCAGGAACAGTTGGCCAAACTGTCTGTGAGTTGGCCAATTATCTTCATGACGGCACACGGCGATATCCCGACCAGCGTGCGCGCTATCAAGGCGGGGGCCGACGATTTTCTATCCAAGCCCGTTCCCAGGGAAACGTTGCTGGCAGCGATCGAACGCGCCTTTGCTCGCCATGCGGTGGTACAGCAAAACCAGGATCAGGTGAGTGCGCTCAAACTTCTGATCTCAACGCTGACACCTCGTGAGGAAGAGGTCTTTGCGCTCATGGTCCGAGGCAAGCTCAACAAGCAAATCGCCTTTCAGCTCGGCACATCCGAACGGACAATCAAAGCGCACCGCCATGGGATCATGAACAAACTGCAGGTGCAATCGTTTGCAGAGGCGGTCTCTATTGCGGAGCGAACAGGATTGCTGGCGAGTCTGCGGCCGATGCAAGATACCCCAAATCCCCTCTCGAGCACCTCAACTCGGGAGCGAACGCGCGACTGACAAGCTCCCGTTTGCCCCCAGGTACAATAGTGCCCGGACACCCCTCAATGGTGTGCTGTGATCACGGCGTCATTTCACCTTGGGGCTACAACGATGGCCGATAGCGACCCGAGACCATTCGGACAGCAACGCAAGTCGTGGCATCTTCTCGTTGAACGAGCAGAAAGTTTGGCTCTGTCCGATCTGGATGAGCCGCTGCGAATCTCATCGCTGTGTCGCATCCTTGCCGTAAGCGAGCGAACGCTGCGAAAGTCATTTCACCAAATCCACGGCATAGCACCATCCCGGCACCTTAGAATGTCCCGGTTGTCTCATGCGAGACGGGCTCTTTTGTTGGCCGACAGCAAAATGGCGACCGTGACGGAGATCGCGACAGCCT
The DNA here is from genome assembly GCF_016616885.1 of Bradyrhizobium diazoefficiens. Lineage (NCBI taxonomy): Bacteria > Pseudomonadati > Pseudomonadota > Alphaproteobacteria > Hyphomicrobiales > Nitrobacteraceae > Bradyrhizobium > Bradyrhizobium diazoefficiens. The sequence continues at coordinate 6,221,973 of NZ_CP067102.1, forward strand.
TTGGTTTCGTCGAATTGGGCCGCTTTTCGGTCGAATACCGAAAGGTATTTGGGGAAAGTCCTTCGGAAACCCTGCGTCGAGGGGCGAACTGGCAAACCGTTAGTATACCCAGGCTCGGGTCTGAAAACCCCGGTCTCGCTGCCTGAGATTTCCCCGAAGCATGCCAATGCGTTTGCACGAGCGCTCTTCGAGAGTGACTACAAGACAACACGGCGACGGAAACGCCTGTCGCGGACCGATTTTGCATAGTATCGTCTTGCGTGTCTGGCATCCAATGGTTGAGCTTTGATTGCTGGAGGGACACATGAAGCACCAGATATCGGGTCCAGGGCTTGGCCTTCAGGCAGCCTGTATTGGCGTGACTGCACTACTTCTTGGATCTTTCACCGAAGCGGCCCGCGCGGACGAGAGCGGTGTTTCGTATTGGCTTCCCGGGCGGTTCAGTAGCCTCGCGGCAGCTCCCCAAGTCCCGGGCTGGTCGATGGCCGAAGTCTATTATCACACAACCGTATCAGCCTTCGGCAATGCAGCGGCGGCCAGAGAGATCCAGATCGGCAAAATCCCTGCCAATATCAACGTGAATTTGAATCTGCATTTGAACGCGCAGGCCGACCTCATCCTGCTGAACCCGACTTATACCTTCGCGACGCCCGTGCTGGGCGGACAATTGGCAATCGGCATGACCGGCCTCTTCGGCCGATCGGCTACTTCGCTCGACGGAACGCTGACGGCGTTTGTTGGGCCACTTGCGACAACCCGGATGGGGACCCTCTCTGATTCGCTCACGTCGGTGGGCGATCTGTATCCGCAAGTGACGTTGAAGTGGAACGCCGGCGTCCACAATTTCATGACTTATGTGACTGGCGATATTCCGGTTGGCGCCTATGATCCCACGCGCCTATCCAACCTTGGCATCGGCCACGGTGCGATCGATGGCGGCGGCGGCTACACCTACTTCAATCCGGTCGCCGGGCATGAATTTTCAGCGGTCGCCGGGTTCACCTACAATTTCAAGAACCAGGATACGCAATACCAGAACGGCATCGATTTCCACGTCGATTGGGGCGCTTCTCAGTTTCTCTCGAAGCAGCTCTTCGTTGGCCTCGTCGGCTACTACTATCAGCAGGTCACCGACGATTTTGGGCAGCACCCGATCCTCGGTGGTTTCCGGTCGCGTGTGGTGGGCGTCGGCCCTCAGATCGGCTACTTGTTTCCGGTCGGAGACATGCAGGGATATTTGAACCTGAAGGGGTACGGCGAATTCGCTGCGGAAAATCGGCCAGCCGGATGGAATACGTGGTTGACGTTCTCGATATCGCCGATGGCGCCGACCAGCACCGTGACGCCAGCACGGAGAATAGTGACCAAGTAAGAGAACTGTGACGTAGCGATCATTGCCCCACGGCATTGCTGACGCCGTGCCAGATTTGATCCTTCAGGGCAATCAGTGGCGGAGGAGGCAACGTCGCCGGCGGTTCGATTCGTCTGACGCCGTTTACGACAAGACGAGCGACGTCGATTTCTCCGTCGGTATAATAGCGATCACCCTCGCCATTCCAGGCGAGCAAAGTCGGTCCCACTCCGGAAATCTGGAAAAATGCTTCGACCATTCCTGCCTGGCGCAAATCGCGCATCAGCAGGCCGCGCTCCGCATCGATGTCTGGCCCGATGTGATGGGTGACCTGCCCGGTATCATGGCTCAAGCCGACCCCGCGGTCGAAAGTAACCGAGCCAAGCCAAACCGGACGGCCGTCGGTGCCTTTTTCAAGGACAAGCCATAGACGAACATGATGTCGTCGGTCGGCGCTCTTGCCATCGGGGTTTTCGAAAGCGAGTTGCTCTTTTTTACCGTCATAGTAGAGCGGGCTGACGGGTGCATCGTGATAGGGCCGGTCGAGCACCACGCTGCCGACGATGTCGATACTGGAGCGCAAAGTGATCGCGTCGGCCGGAAACCAGCCGGCGGCTTGCATGGCGCGGAGGATATCTTCCTTGCTCCCCACAAGCCCGACATTGAGGGGATCTCCCGGAATGTCGGCACCGGTCCGTGTCACCATGGGGGACGAAGCGAGGCCCGGCTCATGCTCGTGATGAGTCCACAGGACCGGGAGCACGACATAGGCCAGCGCGAGATAGACGATCAGCAGGGCCGCGAAAATGAACAGCCACCATCGGCTCCCGGCGAGCTGCTTCATTTAGGTCTCTCTCAGTCGCGAACACCGTTTGCCTGGATCGACGATGCAGATACCAATCGGTGGTCTGCTTTTCTTCTCATTATCGAGCCCATACTGTCATCTGGAGACACGTGAGCAAACCGACGTAGCTCGGCGTTCCCCCGATGTTGCTCTCCGTCGTGCAACTCGCCCGGTTCGACGCTGAGAATCGCGACCATTGTTTCGAGAGTTGCTGACGAGCCTGGCGTTCATCCCTCACGCAGTTTTTCATCCCCTCAGCAACTGCAAGGCCCGCGGCAGCAGCGGTATCGAGGCGGCAGTTCCGCTGAATATCGAACCGAGGCAGGTCATCGGCCATTGCTACAGTCAATTGCGCACCCAGAGCGACCATAGACAGACGAATAAGCATTTTATCCTCCTAGGAATGTGATGTTACCGGTTCTGCTTTGGCTCCCGACATCGTTTGACGCAGCGTCGCTCTGCGGTGGCTCATCAGATATTGCAGCCGATGGGCCGCCAGACCTAGCGCCGCCATATCAGCGCTGTCGGCGCCTTCACCGTCTTTGCTTCTGGAGAGCTCCGACTTGAGGATTTCGTCAATTCGCTTTTCGATTTCGTCCAAGGCCGACTCGCTTCTGGCACTCTGAATCTCCTTACCAAGCTCGTAGAGTGGCTGGAGCATGCTTTCCGATTCGGGCCCGGAGCGGGCAAAGCGCCAGGCCGCGACGACGACCGAGATCAGCGATCCAAGCACCAGCGAACCGTAATAAATCTTGTCATCGTACTTGTCGAAGAAGCTCTGCTGGTTCCCGTTGTAGTACGTGGCAGCCCCCGGATGAATAGGAATCAAGGCATCGGCATCCGTGCTGGGTGCGGCCGCCTGGGTCAACACCGGATATTCCGTCAACAAATCCCGCCGGACGCCAATCAGCGATTGCGTCAGGTCCGTCACAACGCTCGCGTCGACAGATTTGTGGGCGACAAGAAAGTATGAAACGCGCAGCGACGTCAGATCGTCTGAAGGGACGGGCGGGGCCCCCGCAAGGTGCCCTTCGGAATGTCATAGCTTTCATAATACTGTGCGACGTTGGCGACGGCGCCTGCCGACCCGATCTCGAGCAACTTGGCAGCGTTTCCCTTTTCCGCTTTCTGAAAGTACTGTCTGATCTTTGCCAGATATCTTTCCGTAAGCGGCACAACGGCAAGAATGGCCTGATCTTGCCCTAGCGGCGCGGCGCCCTCGCTTCTTGCAATGGCGAGGTCCTGAAAGCGGACCTTGGCGCGATCGAATTGGTAAACCTGTTTCAACGCCTCGACAACCGACCGGTTGATCTCGCCTCCGAGGACACCAATCGTCGCATTGCGAAGATCGCCCAGGCTGTCAGGGCCGCCAGAGGGCGCCAATATCAGAACCACACCGTGGCTCAGAAGCAGCACGCTCCTCGCATCCGACAGATTTCCGGTGTCGCCACGAACGATGGCAAGCTGCGTCTTCCCCGTGGTCAACATCTCCGATGCTTTCAAAGCCGTGCCGCTGTCGATCACCTTCATGCGAACGTGCGAACCGGACGCTGCCAGCCGGGCTGCTATTGCGGACACGAGAGAGTTTGCTTCACCATCAGTCGAGCCGACCGCGATCGAGAGAACGACCGGCTTTGCAAAGTAGCGATAGCAGAACAGCCCACCACCGATGATCGCCGCAGTCGCAATTCCGACAAGCGCAATCCTGAGCCACCGAGGCCATAGATGTATTGCGAGACTCGTCATGGGCGGGGGCCAGGATCGTCATGTGCGATCCGTACCAATACGAACTTGAACGCTTGGTTGACTATGCGAAATCCGACACCCAGTCCCGGTCGCTGGACCGTTTTCGCATAGCGCCCCTTTGCGGCGCCTGTGTAGCCTTATCGGCCAGTTCCTGTACCGGGCGGCGCCGACCGTATCGGACATCGAAAACAGAGCAGGCCGACTTCAATGTTTCCTGATACACCATCGGTCAGTCAGCTGTCCCATGTCATTTCGCAGGCAGCGGCGCCCGCTTTCCTTCTGGGGGCACTCGCCGCCTTTATCGCCGTGTTGATCGGGCGGCTGAACCGGATCATCGATCGAACGATTGTGTTAAACGGCATCGCGGATGACGACGGCCTTAAATCCCGATTGAAGGCTGACATTCCCCGTCTGCTGCGGCGAACGGCGATGCTGAACAGAGCCATCTACTGGTCCGTGATCAGCAGCATAGCTGTCACCCTTCTCGTCATCGTGGCGTTCGCAAGCGCTCTTTTGCAGATCCAACATGAGCGCGGAGTCGCGATCCTTTTCATGACCGCGCTCGCGGCGTTCGCCGTGGCCCTTATTGATTTTGCGCGGGAAGTGAGAATAGCCCTCAGCGAGTTCGATCATTATGGCTGACAAAGCGTGGCGACAAACAGAACGCCAGGTTTGGGTGCATGGAGATCGCAACATGGTACGCTAATCCTGACCGTGCTCGCTTCGTCACCATCCCGTACGTTGTCTCGGCACACCCCTGGAAGGACGGCTAAAGCAGATCAGCGAGACCAAACTGTAAAGATTGCTCACCGATACCCAGACCCGCCTTGACCCCGCTGTCTCCGGTCTAGCCGATATGGAGTGCGGATCAAGCACGGGTGTCCTTCAGCCGTCTGCAAAAGGTAGACTTCTCAAGTTTCATCTTAACAGCTCGGAGAAGTGCTTGTGCCCGCAGATCGGCAGCCCCGGCGTCGTCACAGACTCAGGTTAAATCGCGATGTCGAAGGCCCATTCGAGAAGCCCGGCAAGCACGACCGCCGCTGCAGCCGCTGATCGCTTGTCGGAATGGCCGTCGTGGGGATACCCAAGCATTATCCGCTTTCGCGCTGACCGTCGCATTCGGCGGAGCCGCCGTCCAAGCGCAGTCCATCCCGGTTCAGGAGACGCAATCGCCCCAACAGTCGGAGCAATCGCGTGAGCAGGATCGCAGTCGCGCTGAGGATGTCAAGATCGGACGCGACTGGAAGGCCCAAGGCGGCGAGAACGACCACGCCGGTCAGGCTGCGCCGGATCAGGATCACCAGACGGTGGGCCGCGACTGGCGCGCCCGTCCAGAGAAATCGGATCGCCAGTAGGCTATCTCGGCGGCATCGTCGACGACCGTCCCGCGGCGTGACCTTCAAAGAAGGAAAGCGGAAAACCGAAGGTCAGGCCTGCGCGAATTTCGGTCACCGGGTGCCTGCCGGTGAGTGCATGACGGACTGCGGCGTCGAAGCTCAGATCGTCTCGCACCCGGTAGATCAAGCCGACCAAACCGGAAAACGTCTCCTCCTTCCCAAACTCGTTCTCGTAGAAGACTTCTGCGACAGGGCGAACTGTCCACGTCGACGGCCCCTCGATGATTGCGCCAAGAAAGACATCGCCATGATGGTCGCGGGTTAAGGCCGTCTCAGCGTTCAGATGGATGGAGCCCCAATCCCAGCGCTGCGAGACAATGCCGGCCAGGCTCAAACCGGCGCCTGCATTGCCGGTACTATCCGGGAGAAGAACGCCAAATTCGGTCGCAATGCTCGGGCCCGTTTTGTCCTGCAGGCTCCCGGGTACAATCACATGCTTGAGAAAGGCTCCGGCTGCAGTCAGGCTGGTTGGCCCGGATGGAGAAAGCGGGGTCTGTCCCTGGCCCTCGAAGACGGCTTCCCAACCTTCACTCAAACCGTAGTTGATGACCCAGGCCGGCGCAATCAAGCTTGCCCCGCCCTCATCGCGCAAGCGCCCCGCCGGCTGCAGTTCGATCTCCATTTCGCCCGTCTTTGCAACGGCCGCATCGGTGCCGTCGAATGGGCGATAGGCGGAAGCTGGAACCGACCAGGCGACCAGCGCCAAAGTGACCGCAACCCGTGGCACAAAGTATCTCGCGGAGTTGCGAAAGCCTCGGCTACGTCTGCACATGGGGCTGCCTCCTTACGAATTCGATCTCACGGCATTGGTTTGAACACCCAGATCGCGGCCGGCCCAGCGGGCCCGGCCCGGACGGCCACAAGCAGACGGTCCAACTCCGGCACAAAGAGCGACGTTCGCGCCCCCCTTGCTGTCGGCAAACGTGCGATCCTCCGATAGGCTGACCCATCGATTTCAAGGACGTCGACGTATCCTGAGCCGCAGCTTACATAGACACGATTGCGCCTCCCATCGATGAAGATGTCATCGACGTCGCCGCAGGTTTCCGCATTCGCGATCAGCTTGCCGTCTATCGAAAAGACGGCAAGTGCGGCGGGGCTGCGGTACGCCAGAAGCACGCGGCCGAGGTCGCGATCAATGGTCATCGCGAAATTGCCACCTTTGTCCATTGGCCAGTTGGCGATCAGCTTCCCGGACGCGGTGTCCACCACTGCGACCGCTCGCGCATCGGGCAGGTTGATAAAGATGCGCCCGCTGCTGGGCTCAAGCTGGAAGCTCTCCGGATGCGCTTTCAATGGTATACTCTGGACCTTGCTGCGAGTGGCCGGGTCGATGACCGCCAGACCACCATCGCCATAGCCGACGATGACGCGCCTAGCGGCCGCGTCGATCCGGATGTTGTCGGCATCGCTGCCGAGCTCGATCCGTCCGGTCGCCTTGTACTCGTTGGCTTCGTAGAGCCGGACCGATCCATCGCGGGCATCGGCGACGTAGAGCGTGTCGGTCGACGGCTCATAGCCGACACCCTGGGGTTCGCTGAGCCCTGTGATGGTTTTGAGGACGGTGTTTGCGGCCAGATCGACGACGCCGACACTGTCATTGCCGAGTTCGGCCACGAACAACCGCTGCCGCTTCAGGTCGACCGCCAAATGATCGATCCGCCCGCGGACATCGCCGAGCGGGATCTTGGTTTCGAGCTGGAGTGGCACCTGATTCCCTGCGGATTCGGCGGCCGCCGCCAGCGTCGGAATAAGCGCGTCGATGCGCTGGACGATCTGATCCCGGGTTGTTTCGTAATCGTCGATGCCCAGGGGAACGCCGGACCAGTAGCTCACGTTGACGCCTCCTCGCCGCTCCGCCGGAATCTCATCGAACGCGCCCGCCGGTGCGGGGGCGACCGATGTCAGCAGGATCGCCAGGACTGCGACCGGTAGGCGCAGCCCTGTCTGAGCATTCCTCAACGTCGTTCGCATCGTCTGCATCTCACTTCAGCCCTGTGAGCACCCATGCGGGCTGCAGGATCGGATAGGCAGCCAGCCCAATGACTGCCGTCGCGGCAATGAGCAAGGGATTGCTGACCTTCCAACGAAACAGCACGGCGAGCGAGACGATGCCGATGAGCGCAGTCAGCCAGTCGCCGATCGCGATCTTGCCGAGCAGGAAGCTCGCACCCAAGATGGTTCCGATCGCCGCCGCGTAAGCGCCCTTCACGAAGCCCTGCACATTCGGATTCTTGCGATGGCGCGCCAGCAACGGGGCCGCGATCAGAACCAGCAGGAAGGACGGCAAGAAGATACCGACCGTCGAGATCAGGGAGCCCCAGAAGCCCGCCACCAGATAGCCGACGAAGGTTGCCGTGATTACGACCGGCCCGGGGCTCATCATGCCGATCGCGACAGCCACCAGGAATTCGCGCTCATTGAGCCAGCCGTACTGCTGCACCAGTCCTTGCTCCAGGAAGGGAACGATGACGAGCCCGCTGCCGAAGGTTAGCGAGCCCGCCTTGAGGAAGAACAGCAGCAGCTTGCCGAGCGTCGAACCGGTCGCGGCCGGGATGGCGGCGGGCGCCGCCGCCGGGATCAGCGCAAGCTGCAGCGCGACCGGCGGGCGCCTGACGTGGCCGTAATAGACGATGCCCACGATCCCCGACCCGATGAACAGCAGCGCGACCTCGGCCTTCAGGATCACGGTGACGGCCAGACAGACGGCTGCGATCACCCACTGCAGCCAGTCTTCCATACCGAGCTTGGCAAGCCGGTAGCAGGAATGCAGGATCAGAGCGATCACGGCCGGGCTGACGCCATAGAAGATGCCTGTAACCGCCTTGAGATCCCCCAAATGAACAAAGAGCGCGCCGAGGGCCGCGACGATGACGAAATTCGGCAGGATGAACGCCCAGCCGCCGGCCCAGGCACCCCAGAAACCGCAGCGCAAATAGGCGATAAAGATGCCGACCTGGATCGCGAGCGGCCCGGGAAGCGATTGGCAAATGGCGATGGTCTCGCGCATCTGCTCTTTGGTGAGCCACTTTTTGTCGTCGACGAGTTCGCGCTCCATCTGGCCAACCAGTGCGACCGGTCCGCCGAAGCCGAGAAAGCCCAGTCGCAGAAAGTAGCGGACCAGTTCACCCATCCTACCGCGTTCACCTGTCGTTGTTGTCGTCGTCACAGTCTTGCCCCCTTCAATTCTGATCTGCGGGTTCGAGGATCCCGTCGAGCGGAAGCCCGAGTCCCGATGGCACCAATTCGACACTCTGGCCCTTGAGAGTCACCGCGTAGCAGCCGTCATCGTTCTCACCAAGGTCCGGCATAGTTCTTCATGCAAGCCTTCTGTTGATCGGCGCAGACTTTGCAACTGGTCTGGCCGACCGCAGCGTTCATGCCCGCAAGAACTCCGACTGCCGCCAGGAACATGGCTGTGAACGTTCGCATCCTTCGATCTTCCAGGTTTCGTTAGCTCTTCGTGCTCGCGGTCTTGTCGAGCGCTGCGCGTAGGCCTTCTGCGAGCTTGATGGCATCGTCGTTCGCCCAGAAATGCATGAAGAAGAGCCGAGGCTGCTCGTCCAGCATGTGGCTGTGCAGTGCCGTCACCTCGATGCCGTGCGTCCGCAGCGCCAAGATGACCGGGTTCACCTCGTCGCTGGTCAGCACGAAGTCGCCCGTGATGGCAGCCTTGCCGCCGCCCGTCGGCTGGAAATTGATGCCGATCGCGACACCCATCGGACCGACGGGGGTCAAGGGCATGCCCTCTTGGGTGATCGGGTCGCGCCGCTTGACGTTGATCTGGTAGACGCCGCCGTTGGCTTGGCCCTTCACGCCGATGATCTGGTCGAGCTTGGCGGTGTCGAGATCGACCGCGGGTGGCGGGTTGGCCGGTGCCGCTATGGTCAGCGGCGTCTTGCTCTCGGCCAAAGCATCGTGGATCGCCGAGGCCAGCTTGACGGGGTCGCCGTGGCCGGCGACGTGCATGTAGAAGGTCGCCGGGTTCGCCCGCAGCAGGTGATTGTGCACGGCAGTGATTTCGAGACCGCTCGCGATCATCTTCGCCATCACGGGATTGATCTCGGTCTCGAGCAGAACGAGGTCGCCCATGACCATGGCGCCGCCGTGCGCAGGCTTGAACGCGACCCAGCCACCCAACGCCAGCGCCGGCTTGATCGTGACGCCGTCCAGGGTCACGGAGAGGTCGCTGCGGGGGAAGCCGTAGCGGCGAACGTCGTCGGAGACGGCAGCCTTGCGGCCGAGCATCTCGTCAACCTTCTGCCAGTCGGCATCTTGAGCATACGCGGGGAACAAGGGCGCGAAGCGGAATGCGAAAAGGCAGACGATGCCGACCAGGACCAAGATGGTCTTCTTCATGGTGTTACTCCTCACGTTCAATTCCGCTCTTTGATTTGGCCACTGCTGTCGACGACGAGCTTCACCGGCTTACCCTCCTTCACCGCCTGCGCGGTGATGCCTTCGGCCGTCGATTTGACGTCTTGCACTTGCGAGTAGCCGGCCGCCTGGATCTTGGCGATCAGTTCCTCCTGGGTCAGGGCGTGTGCGGGCGACGCCGTAAGCGCCAAGAGGAGCGCGGTCCGATAGATCGTTGATGTCCGCATCTTTGGTCTCCTGGTTATCCCTGCCCCAGAAGTAGTCCCGCCTCCTCACCCGATCTTGTTGTTCGGCCAGTTGTGCGTCTGCTTGGTCGCATCGCGCCGGGAATCAGGCGCGGGTCGGCCGAAAAATCCGATGCATACGTCGATGAGCGCCGGCGCAGCCGCCGTGCCTATCAATCGAGACAGTTTGTCGGGTGAAATGGAGGTGTACGATACTGCCATGCTGCGCCCTTGGTGATCAGGACGCGATTCTTGGGCATGACGCCTCGCGGGGAGATCGCATTTTCCCCGTGGCCTGAATAAAAGCCCGGATGGCGGGGCTGTCAACCGCGCGGGCCGAAGGATTCCAAGAAAATATGGGGCCCTACGCCACGGAGTTTTTCAGCGATCGAATGGAACGAAGTTAATCTCGGCGCGCGATCCGACTTTGCATCCGGAAAGGCGAATGGCCCCTTGATGGGGTCAAGCGAACTCACGTAGACTGCCCGAGCGGGATCAGGCAGACTCCCGGCGAGACTTCGGTCCAAGCTCTGCGCAGCACGCAAAACGTGGAGCTTGCGCATGGACATCGAAAGACGACCCTTCCCCCGACGTACCGTCGCCATCCTCTCGCGAGGAGATGATGCCGCGCGACGGGATGCGACCCCGCAAAAAAGCCGCTTCTTTGACGTCATCGAAGCGCTCGCCGCCGTCGGCGTCGAAGCGCGCCCAGTGATCTACGACGAAAGCTTCGCAGACGCGGTCCGCGAACAACTGCTCGCGGTGGGCGGCGTGCTCGTCTGGGTCAACCCAATTCAAGACGGCCGTAACCGCGCCGATCTCGACTCCCTGCTGCGGGACGTCGCCACGCAGGGCGTGTGGGTCAGCGCTCATCCGGACGTCATCCTCAAGATGGGCACCAAGGAGGTCCTCTATCGTACCCGCTCGATGGGGTGGGGATCAGACACGGCGCTATATCAAACCGCCGCCGCGATGCGTGCCGAGCTGCCTGTACGGCTCGCAACCGGTCCACGCGTGATCAAGCGCAACCGCGGTAACGGCGGCCAAGGCGTCTGGAAGGTCGAGGCGCTGCCGAACACCTCCACGATAAGGGTGCTCGATGCGACCAAGGACGCGTCCGAGGAACTGACGCTGGATGATTTTCTTCGTCGCTGCGCGGAGTATTTCGAAAACGGCAGCGTGATCGATCAACCATACCAGCCGCGCCTAAGCGAAGGTATGATTCGCTGCTATATGGCAGGCGACCGCTGTGCCGGCTTCGGTCACCACAAAGTCAAAGCCCTGGTCGACTCGCCCGCCGCGCGTTCCGAGGCCGGACCGCGGCTCTATACATCCAACGCAGACCCGCGTTTCCAGCGACTGCGCCGGTTGATGGAAGACGAGTGGACGCCACAGCTAACCTCGCTGCTCGATATCGTCCGTGGTGACCTGCCCATGATCTGGGACGCCGACTTCATGCTTGGCCGGGTGCAGACGGACGGGAGCGACAGCTACGTGCTCGGTGAGATCAATGTCAGCTCGGTGCACCCCTATCCGGTCGAGGCGCCGACGGAGATCGCCAGCCGGGTTGCCGATCGGCTGCAGCTTAAGCTTTGACGCATGTTGACGGTCAGCGGGCTCAAGCGCTTGCACATTTCCGTGTCATTCGACTTGCAGGACGGCGAATGCGTCGCCCTGCAAGGGCCTTCGGGAGTCGGGAAAACCTTGCTGCTTCGCTCAATTGCGGATCTCGATCCCAACGAAGGAACGGTCAAGCTGGACGGAACGCTGAGAGAGGCGATGCCCGCTCCTGCCTGGCGAAAGCAAGTGACCTATGTCGCCGCCGAGCCCGGCTGGTGGTGCGACACCGTGCAAGAGCACTTCACGGGCTGGGATGACGCCCTCCCGCTGGTCAGACGCCTTGGGCTGTCGGACGACTGCGGACCCTGGCCGATCCAGAGGCTCTCCTCCGGAGAGAAACAGCGGCTGGGACTTGTAAGGGCGCTTATGCTACGATCGCGGGTGCTTCTGCTGGACGAGCCAACCTCGGCGCTCGACTCGGCATCCGCCGCGGCCGTGGAATCCTTGATCGCCGAACGCATTGCGAATGGAACGAGCGTCATTTGGAGTACCCACGACAACGCTCAAGCCCACCGGGTCGGGTCAAGGGTATTTGCGATGAGCCCTAATGGTGGGATCGAGGAAAATCGACCGTGACCTACATCCAGCTGTCGTACGGTGATTTGGTCCTGCCCGCTCTCCTTGTCGTCATGGACGGCACTCTCTCGCTTGTTCTCCGTCTCAAGCTTGAAAAACAACTGGCCATCGCGACTGTGCGGATGGTGCTTCAGCTCCTCCTCGTTGGATACGTGCTGACGTTCCTGTTCGCTGCGGTGTCGCCGCTCTGGACCGCCCTTGCCGCCTTCATCATGGTTCTCTTCGCCTCGCGGGAGATCGTCGCGCGGCAGAAGCGGCGCTTGCCGGGCGTTTGGAGCTACAGCTTGGGCGCCGGCTGCACGCTGCTCGCCGCAGGTACCATCACGATGTTCGCGCTCCTGACGGAGCTGCGCCCGGATCCCTGGTATCATCCGCGCTATGCGCTGCCTTTGCTGGGGATGATCCTGGGCAACACCATGACCGGCATAAGCCTGGGCTTGGACGTGCTGACGAATAGCCTGGTGCGCGAACGGACCGCCGTGGAAGCGTGTCTTGCACTCGGCGGTACTCGGCATCAGGCACTGCTGCCAATCATCCGGGACGCGTTGAGAAGCGGCTTCATGCCGATCATGAACAGCATGGCGGCGATCGGCCTTGTTTCCTTGCCGGGGATGATGACTGGCCAAATTCTCGCGGGCGTCGAGCCCGTGGACGCGGCAAAATATCAACTGCTGATTATGTTCCTGATCGCTGGCGGCACAGGCTTAGGCACTCTCGCTGCTGTCATGGGAGGAGCTCGCCTGCTCACCGATCATCGACATCGATTACGCCTTGATCGAATTGCCTCAGATACACCCAATTGAAAGCTTGGGTCGGCGGAACGATCCACTCCCAGTTCGTAGATTCCAGCTGGTAGACCGGCGGTCGCAGACATTCGATCATTCGGCCGCTCGTTGCGGCGACGGGCAGAACAGATTGTCCGTTTGCTCGCTCTAGTATCCTATTCTACGACGATCACGTGCATGGCCTGTACCATCGGATCTGCGCGCTGTATCGAATGGGGGTGAAGGTACCGAAGCAAGGAAAATCTAAACAGCAATCTGGCCGTACGAAGTCTGACCGCAAAAAACGTCGCACGAGACCCGTTTCGTTCTCGGCGGACCTGCTCGCAATCTATTGAAGAAGAAGGTCTTGTATTTGGTGGGCGCACCAGGGCTCGAACCTGGGACCCGCTGATTAAGAGTCAGCTGCTCTACCAACTGAGCTATGCGCCCGAAAGGCGGTCAATGCCTTGCGAGGCCGGTCGTTTAGCAAAGCGATCCGGGTCTGGCAAGCGATGTGGCGCATGTTTTCCAAGGTTCTTCCACAGCGCCGGAAATGCGAAAAGCCGCTGGATTCCAGCGGCTTCTCGGAGGTTAATACCCGGGGAATCCCGGAGCGCTCAAAGACGCCCTTCCCGATCCGGGTCGTCGTCGCGGTCGCCGCCGCGGAAATGGTCCATGCCGCGCTCCATCATGCGGTCCATGCCGCGTTCCATGAAGTGGTGGCGCGGGCCGTCCTCGCCGCCGCCGAACGGGCCGCGGTGGCGGGTCAGCACGGCAAGGCGGCGTTTCTGGCCGTCGTCCAGGGTCTTGTAGAGCGGATCGGCTGCGTCAGCGATCTTCTTCAGCGCCGCGGAGGTCGCGCTCATGTCGTCGGCGCGCTGACGCAGGCGGGCGACCGGATCGTCCGGCTGGTCGCCGTTCTTGGCGGCGTCGCCCGGGCCGGCGTTCATCCGGGCATTGGCGCGGTCGATGCGCAGCTTGGCGAAGTCGCGCACGGCGGCCTCGACGGGCGGCCACAGCTTCTCCTGGTCGGCGTTGAGCTTCAGCCCGGCATGGACGGCGGCGATCCGCGCGTCGACGAAGGCGGCGCGGTCTTCCGGGTTCATGCGGATGTGGCGGAAGTGCTCCATCCACGGGCGATGAAACTGGGCATAGACCGCGCCGGAGCCGGCGATGCTGAGCACGGCGATGGCGGCGATGGTGAACTTCCTCATACGAGCCTCCTCGGAAAGGATGTCCCCAAGATGAGGGTCGCAAGGCCCAGGTGCAACTTACAACTTGGACAGGAAGCGCGTTCTTACGAAGATCTAACGGCTATGAATTTTAGTTCAGCCGCATCCTGACACCATTCGTAACAAAAAGGGCTTCCGTGCAGCGCACACAGAAGCCATTTCATGCCTTTACGCTAGTTCGTGGTGCTCTTGGCTTCCTTCAGGAACTCGTCGATCAGCGGCTGGCCGACACGGCTCGCCGCATCCTTGTAGACCGGCTCCATCGCCTTGCGCATCGCCTCGTCCTGCTCCGGCGTGAGCTTGATGATCTCGCTCTTGCCGCTCTTCCTGATCTCGGCGAGCGCGTCGTCGTTTTCCTTCTGCGACTGCGCGTTGTTGAAGTCGGTCGCTTCCTTCATCGCCTTCGAGAGCTGGCCGCGGATGTCGGCCGGCAGATCGTCCCAGAACTTCTTGTTCACGATCACGACGTAGCCGATGTAACCGTGATTGGTCTCGGTGATGTACTTCTGCACCTCGTGCATCTTCTGGGTATAGATGTTCGACCAGGTGTTCTCCTGGCCATCCACCACGCCGGTCTGCAGCGCCTGGTAGACTTCCGAGAACGCCATCACCTGCGGCAGCGAACCGAGCGCCTTGAACTGGGCCTGCAGCACGCGCGAGGACTGGATGCGGAACTTGACGCCCTGATAATCCGCCGGCGCCACCAGCTTCTTGTTGGCGCTCATCTGCTTGAAGCCGTTGTCCCAATAGGCAAGGCCGGTGATGCCTTTGGAATCCAGCTGCTTGAGCAGCCGCGCGCCGAGCGGACCTTCCGTCACCTTCCGCAGCGTCTTCAGGTCGGGAAGGATGTAGGGCAGATCGAACACCTCGAATTCACGGATGCCGAGCGGGCCGAATTTGGAGTTGGATGGCGCCAGCATCTGCACGCTGCCGAGCTGAAGCGCCTCAAGCTCTTCCTTGTCCTTGTAGAGCGACGAGTTCGGATAGACCTCGATCTTGACCTTGCCACCGGTGTACTTCTCGGCGAGCTCCTTGAACTTCTCGGTCGCCTTGCCCTTCGGCGTATCGGTCGCGACGACGTGGCTGAACTTGATGATGATCGGGTCGGCGCTGGCGGGGCCGGCAAGGCCAAGTGCCAGTGCCGCGACGGACGCCGCGATCGCGAAGGTGCGCATAATCTCTCCCTGTTGCTTTTTTGGGCTGCCCGGCGTGCGGGCGGCCGATCCTCATGCTAGGCCAAATCAATACAGGCCGGCGCTCGCGCGTGCTATTGGCCGTTAGCAGGGCAGCTATTCGTCATGAATGCAGGCACCGCTGCGCTCCCTCTCCCGCTTGCGGGAGAGGGTTGGGGAGAGGGTGTCTCCGTAACGCGACATTCCCTTGGAGGAAAGAACCTCACCCGCCACGCGCGGGACGATGCTTCGCATCGCCCGGGCGTGTAGGCCTCTCCCGCAAGCGGGAGAGGCGAAGTCAGCAGCGTCAGCTCGCCGCAGCCGTCGTCACCGTGTCGCGCTGGCGCTTCATGACGATCTTGTTGAGCGCGCCGAGATAGGCTTTTGCCGACGCCACCAGCGTATCCGGATCCGCCGCACGCGCCGTCATCGCACGTCCCTCATGCGACAGCCGCACGGAGACCTCGGCTTGCGCATCGGTGCCTTCGGTGACCGCGTGGACCTGATACAGCTCGAGCTTGGCCTCATGCGGCACCAGGCGCTTGATGCAGTTGAACACCGCATCGACAGGACCGTTGCCTTCGGCCTCCTCGATCTTGATCTGGCCGTCGACGTCGAGCTTCATGGTCGCGCGCTGCGGGCCATGGGTGCCGGCGATCACGGTCAGCGAGGTCAGCTTGATGCGATCGTGCGACGCCGCCATCTCCTCGTCGACCAATGCCTCGATGTCCTCGTCGTAGATGTCCTTCTTGCGGTCGGCGAGCGCCTTCATCCGCGTGAACGCATCTTCCAGCTGGTTCGGACCGAGCTTGTAGCCCATCTCCTCCAGCTTGTGCACGAAGGCGTGGCGTCCGGAATGCTTGCCGAGCACCAGCGAGGACTGCTTCAGGCCGACCATCTCGGGCCGCATGATCTCGTAGGTCGAGGCATCCTTCAGCACGCCGTCCTGGTGAATGCCGCTCTCATGGGCGAAGGCGTTGCGGCCGACGATGGCCTTGTTGTACTGCACCGGGAACGAGGTCGCCGCCGACACCACCTTCGAGGCGCGGGTCAGCTGCGTGGTGTCGATCTTGTTCCAGTACGGGAATTTGTCGTTGCGCACGTTGATCGCCATCACGATCTCTTCGAGCGCGGCGTTGCCGGCGCGCTCGCCAATGCCGTTGATGGTGCACTCGACCTGACGCGCGCCGCCGACCACGCCGGCCAGCGAGTTCGCCACGGCCATGCCGAGGTCGTTATGGCAGTGCACGGAGAACACCGCCTTGTCCGAGTTCGGCACGCGCTCGATCAGCGTCTTCATGAAGTGCGTGTATTCCTCAGGCACCGTGTAGCCGACGGTATCGGGGATGTTCACGGTGGTGGCACCGGCCTTGATGACGGCCTCGACGATACGGCAGAGATATTCCATCTCGCTGCGGGTGCCGTCCTCGGCCGACCATTCGACGTCGTCGATCTGGTTGCGGGCGCGCGCGACCATCGCGACCGAGGTCTCGATCACCTGCTCCGGCGTCTTGTTCAGCTTCACCCGCATATGCAGCGGCGAGGTCGCGATCACGGTGTGGACGCGGCCGCGTTTCGCAAACTTCACGGCTTCGGCGCAGCGGTCGATGTCGGCCGGGTGCGCGCGCGACAGGCCGGCGATAACGGCGTTCTTGGAGCGGCGGGCGATCTCGCTGACCGCCTGGAAGTCGCCTTCCGAGGTGATCGGGAAGCCGGCTTCGATGACGTCGACGCCCATATCGTCCAGCAGCTCGGCGACCTCGAGCTTCTCCTCGAAGGTCATGGTGGCGCCGGGGCACTGCTCGCCGTCGCGCAGCGTGGTGTCGAAAATGATGACGCGGTCCTTGTCGGACTTGTTCACGGTGGCCATTTCGAAAATTCCTTTAAGCGTTCGCGCCGATCATTCTGGGCGCATCTCGGGTCCGGTGATCTCGTACACCCCCTGAGCGCCCAGGCGCGTCGCGCCCAGCCGGCCCTCAGGGGCAAGTAAGAAGAAGCCCGCCAATAAGGAGGGTGGGCAGCAGCGCGGCCGGGAACGTGGCGGCGGCCAGAGCCACCTCCCCCGAAATCCCATCGATTTGGCCGCGAATCAGCATTGCCAGACCCTTTTGAGCCCCAAATTCTCGGTCAAAACCGTTGACGGTTGGTTGCCGGGAGGCTCGAGTGCGTCGTTTCTAAACGAGAAATGGCAGCAACTGCAACGCCAAAAGATGGTCAATATAGGTGACCTAACATCCCTCGAATAGGCGAGAACGTAGCCACCTTCTCGGGGTCGTCCTGGCGAAAGCCAGGACCCATATCGCGAGGTCCTTCGATTTTGAGACGGCACCAATCCCAACCGGCCAGTCTGTCCCGCCCTGCCACTCACATCCGCGACGGCGCCGCGCGCGTCCACAGCAGCCCGATCCGCGGCTCGTGACGACGTACGACCGCCCCTTTTCGCCGGATCAGGATGGGCGATACATACGACAAATCCGAATTTCGGTAAAGTGGAATATTTCGACGCGCGCCGATTGACCCAGGCTTGCGTGTTTTGCCCGGCGGGGCAACGCAAGGGATAGCGCTGCTGTGGCGCCTGGAGGTCTACCCCGCGCGACGCGAGCGGGCCCTGCTTTCCCAGCGGTCCAGCATCTGGCCGAGTTCACCGAGGGCGGGGGACGGAGTTTCGTTCGTGTTGGCGGGAACGGTGGGGCTAAGCCAGTCCGGCTGCGTGTAGCCGCTCGAGCGGCGAGCCGCGGCACGCCGTTTGCGGGACTGGAAATCGCGCGTGAAATAGCCGGCCGCATACGCGATCCCGAGCAACACGATCAATGTGATGATACCCTGCATCATTGGCTGCGGCCTTTCTCTCCCGAGGTTTCTGGGCAGCAATACGGGCAACGTCAAGGCTTGACAGGGCCCAAACTGGGGCTGGGTTAATTCCCCAAGGGATCCCTCAAGGGCACGCGAATTGTCGCGTCACACCGTGCAGAACGGCCGTTCACATTTATTCCCGCATGAATCGGCAAATTGACGAATTCAGCCATCTTTAATCGCGCAGACGATGCGACGGCAGCCCTCGCAACTCGTCGCGGACGGGACTAACCTTGCACTTGCTCGGCCGGATCAACCGGCCAGCCGAACATGACCTGGGAGGACGCGAATGACACGCCAACAGCAGCGTGAGCAGGATGTTGCGCTTTCACGACGGACGCTGGTCCAGGGACTTGCGCTCGGTGCCGCGGCCACGATGGCCGGAACGGGCGCCGCACTGGCCCAGACCGGACCTGCCGCCCCGCCGACGACAATCACCACCCCGCCGCGCGATTTCAGTCCGCGCGGCGCGCCGACCACTTATTTCTGGGACCCCGACGTCATCGCCGTCGATCCGTCCTTCAACGACCTCGCGCAGCCCAACACCTCGATCAAGCGGCTCCATACCGGCCTGTTGTGGGCGGAAGGTCCGGCGTGGAACGCGCAGGGGCGTTATCTCCTCTGGAGCGACATTCCCAACAACCGGCAGATGCGCTGGAGCGAGGACGACGGCCATGTCAGTGTATTCCGCACGCCGTCGAACTACAGCAACGGCAATTCGTTCGACTTCCAGGGCCGCCAGCTCTCTTGCGAGCACCTGACCCGGCGGGTGACGCGCTATGAGAACGACGGCACCGCCACGATCCTCTGCGACAATTACAACGGCAAGAAGCTGAACTCGCCGAACGACGTCGTCGCGCATCCCGACGGCAGCTACTGGTTCACCGATCCGCCCTATGGCGGCCAGCTCTACGAGGGCGAACCCGATGCTGCGGGCGGACCGAGCAATGCGCCCGGCAAGCTCAATCCACGGATCGGGCAGCCGGCCGGTTTCGCGCCGGGCAAGCGTGAGCTGCCGACCAATTGCTATCGCATCGACCCCTCAGGCCGCGTCGATCTCGTCGTCACCGAGGACCAGGTGCCCGATCCCAACGGCCTGTGCTTCTCGCCCGACTTCAAGAAGCTCTACGTCGTCTCGACCGGCAAGGGACCGGGCGACACCGGCGCGGGCGGCAAGGGCGAGGTGTTCGTGTTCGACGTCGGCAGCGACAACAAATTGTCCAACCATAAGCGGTTCAGCGATTTCATGATCGACGGCGTGAAGTGCGGACCCGACGGCGTGCGCTGCGACGTCAACGGCAATGTCTGGGCCTCCAGCAATGCCGGTCGCGCCGTCGGCTATAACGGCGTGACGGTGTGGTCGCCGGACGGCAAGCTGCTCGGCCGTATCCGCCTGCCGGAAGTCTGCGGCAACATCTGCTTCGGCGGGCCGAAGCGCAACCGCCTGTTCATGGCCGCGAGCCAGTCGCTCTACGCCGTGTACACAGCGACGCAAGGTGCGGGACCGGGCTGAGCAGGCGTGAGCTGAATTGCGACGAGGCGCTGGCGTACTCCGCTGGCGCCTCAAATATGAAGCTGATCGTTCACAAGGACAACCAAATGACCGTCACCGTTCGTCCGATGACTTTGCACGAGACTGCAATGATCATTGAGTATTTCCACGCAGCGACGCCGGAGCATTTGGAAATGCTCGGGGTCGATCCGTCGCGACTGCCGCAGGCATCGCAATGGCAGCGTCTCTATGAGCAGATGTTCGACCAGCCTGTCGAACAGAGGAGCAGCCTCTTGGTGAGTTGGCTTTACAATGACAGGTTTCTGGGGTTCTCCACCGCTGACAAGATCCGCGTTGGCCAGCAGGCGAATATGCACCTTCACATCACCGATGCCTCGCAACGTCAGCAGGGTATCGGCGTCGCATGTGTCAGGCAGACCGTCGAACTCTATTTCCAGATTCTCAAGCTCAAGCAGCTCTTCTGTGAGCCCAATGCGTTCAATGCGGCTCCGAACCGCACGCTGCAAAAGGCGGGCTTCAAGTACGTCAAGACGCACATGACCGTTCCGGGCCCTCTTAACTTTCACCAAGCGGTGACCCGTTGGGTGATCGATAGAGGTTGAGGGCGTGCCTCTCCGCAGGCAGCACGTGACTTCCGGCCAGCGCGCGTGATAATTGAGCCATGGCAGACAAAATTCGCGTCGTTGTTCTCTATGGCGGCAGGTCCGGTGAGCACGAGGTCTCGCTGAAATCGGCCGCCTCCGTGCTCAGGCATCTCGACCGTGCGCTCTTTGAGGTGATCCCGGTCTCGATCGACAAGACGGGCCGATGGCAGTGGAACGATCTTGCCAGGATCGATCCGGCGCGGACGGCCTTGCCGATCCTGCCCGATGCGCCCGAGATGCGGCTCGCCCGAAGAGCCGATGGACGCGGCGTTCTCATGCCGATGACCGAAGGCACAACCGACCCGATCGAGATCGACGTCGTGTTTCCGGTGATGCACGGCCCCCTTTGCGAGGACGGCACCATGCAGGGGCTTCTGGAGCTGGCCGAGGTTGCCTATGTCGGGTCGGGCGTTCTCGCCTCCGCCGTCAGCATGGACAAGGATGTCGCCAAGCGGCTCGCGGAATTCGCCGGCGTTCCGGTCACGCCCTATCGCGTGCTCACCCGCAAGGCCTTCGCCGCGGATCGCGTCTCGTCTCTCGCCAAGGCGGTCGACGGTCTGAGCCTTCCGGTGTTCGTCAAGCCGTGCAACATGGGCTCCAGTGTCGGCATTCACAAGGTCAAGACGTGGGATGCACTTGCGCCAGCGCTCGATGATGCGTTTCGCTATGACGTCAAGGTGCTGGTCGAACAGGGCATCGACGCCCGCGAGATCGAGGTCGCCGTGCTCGAGGGCGAGACGCTGTTTGCGAGCGTCGCCAGCGAGCTAAATCCGAACGCCCATCACGAATTCTATTCGTACGAGGCCAAATATCTCGATCCCGACGGCGCCCGCGTCGATCTTCCGGCCAGGCTCGACCCGGCACAGATGGAGCGCGTGCGCGCGCTCGCGGTGCAAGTGTTCGCGGCGCTCGAATGCAGCGACCTCGCGCGGGTCGATTTCTTCCTCGATCGGCAAACCGGCGAATTCTGCTTCAACGAGATCAACACCCTGCCCGGCTTCACGTCGATCAACATGTATCCGAAGATGATGGAAGCCTCGGGCGTGCCATATGCAGAGCTGCTGACGCGCCTCGTCCATCTGGCGCTGGACCGCTATCAGCAGCGTCATGCCCTGGAACGCGGCTATTCGAGCTAGGTTGTCTCCGCAAACGAGAGGCCGGGTCAGGAAACAAGCCATGCGCGTTGTGATCTGCGGCGGCGGCGTGATCGGGGCCTGCACGGCTTACTTCCTCCGCCGTCATGGCGTCGAGGTCATCGTGGTCGAACGGACCGAGGTCGCGGCCGCGGCCTCCGGCAAGGCCGGCGGCTTTCTGGCACGCGACTGGTGTGCGGGTACGCCGCTCGATGCACTGGCGCGACGCAGTTTTGCGCTTCACGCACAACTGCCCGGGGAGATCGCGGGCGATTGGGGCTACCGTGCGATGACCGCGTATAGCGGCTTCGTTGCGGCCGATGGTGATCCGCAACGCGACGCGCCGTCCAGGCTCGACTGGCTCAGCGACGGCATCGTCATTGCGCACCGCATCGGCACGACCGAGACGACTGCGATCGTCCATCCGCAAAAGTTCACATCGGCCGTGATGAACGCGGCGCTCGCGCAAGGCGCCGAGTTTCGCCGGGGCCGCTTCACGGGCATCGTGCGCGACGCAGATCGCAGCACCTTGAAGGGCGTCGGGGTGGAAGACGATGTCATCGAAGCGGACGCTGTCGTGATCGCGATGGGACCATGGTCGCGGCTCGCGGCGCAATGGATGAGCCTGCCCGCTCTCTATGCTCAACGCAGCCCGAGCATCGTGTACGACACTGGCACGCATGTATCGGCAGACGCCTTGTTTCTTGAGATGGAGATCTACGGCGAAACCACCCCCATCGAGGTGTTCCCTCGCCCGGATGGCAGCACCTATGTGACCGCTTGCCCCGACACCGCTGCCTTCCCCACTGATCCGGCCGACGTGAGGCCCGAGCCCAACCTTATGGACCGGTTGCAACAACTATCGGAGCGACTGTCGCCACTGTTCAGTCCAGAGAAGATCATCGCGCAGCAGGCCTGCTTTCGTCCGGTGACCGCGGACGGCCTGCCCTTGATTGGCCGAGTGCCGCAGGATGAAGGGCTCTATGTTGCGACTGGACACAGTGTCTGGGGTATCCTCAATGCCCCTGCAACCGGCGAAGCGCTAGCGGAGTTGATCGTCAAAGGCGCAACGCGCAATGTCGACCTCGCGCCATTCGATCCGGCCCGCCTCAAGCCACTCGATCTGCCGCGGCGGCGATTGCGATGACA
Organism: Bradyrhizobium diazoefficiens; assembly: GCF_016616885.1. NCBI lineage: Bacteria > Pseudomonadati > Pseudomonadota > Alphaproteobacteria > Hyphomicrobiales > Nitrobacteraceae > Bradyrhizobium > Bradyrhizobium diazoefficiens. Next base: position 6,244,568 of record NZ_CP067102.1, read on the forward strand.
CACTTGCGCACCTGCGATGCCCTCGCATGGCCGCCGACGAAATCTGCATGCCTGCGTGCGGAATAACGCTCCGTCATGCCCGATATTTGCGCCGCTAGAACTTTAGTCCCCATCGTACAATCCTGAATACAGTTTCACTTGCCGAGGATTCTCGCGTCGTTATAGTCCCGCTCCAATAGCTCAAAGAAGCTTGGTTCAAGGGAGAGAACAACATGAATAAAGCACTCTCTGGTGCATTGCGAAGTGCGTTTGGTGCGGTCGCGACGGGCGCATTGTTGGTGGCGTCAGGCGCGGCATTTGCGGCCGATCCGATCAGGATCGGCGTAATCGCGGAAGCGCAGGCGATCGCCGGCGCATCGATCCCGCAGGCGGCGCAGCTCGCCGCCGACGAGATCAACGCTGCCGGCGGCGTTGATGGCCGCAAGATCGAAATCATCGGCTACGACAACCACTCCTCCTCGGCGGACTCGGTGCGCGCCTTCCAGCGCGCGGTGAACGAGGACAAGGTCAACGCGGTCATCGCCAGCTATATCAGCGAGGTGGTGCTGGCGCTCGAGCCCTGGGCCGCGCGACTGAAGACGCCGTTCGTGACGCCCGGTGCTGCCTCCAACGAGATCAGCAAGAGCGTCCATGCCGATTACGAAAAGAACAAGTACACTTTCCACGGCTATCTGACCTCGGCGGCATTGGCACTTTCGGTCTGCGACGGCGCGAAAGACCTGCTCGTCGACAAGATGCACATGAAGACGGCGGTCATCATGAGCGAGGACGCCGCCTGGACCAAGCCGCTCGATGTCGGCTACGAGGAATGTCTGCCGAAGATCGGGCTGAAGGTGCTCGACCACATCCGCTTCTCACCTGACACCACCGACTTCACTCCGATCTTCAACAAGATCGAGGGCGCGAAGCCCGACGTCATCATCACCGGCATCTCCCATGTCGGCGTGCAGCCGACGGTGCAGTGGAAGAACCAGCAAGTGCCGATCCCGATGTTCGGCATCTCCTCGCAGGCGACCAACGAAACCTTCGGCAAGGACACCAACCAGGCCGCCGAAGGCGTGCTCTATCAGGGCGTCTCCGGGCCCGGCGTCGCGGTGACGCCGAAGTCGGTGCCGTTCGCCGAAAACTTCAAGAAGAAGTTCGGCAACTACCCGTCCTATGCCGGCTACACCGCCTATGACGAGGTCTATTACATCGCCGACGCCGTGAAGCGCGCCGGCTCGACCGATGCCGACAAGCTGGTCGACGCGCTTGAGAAGACCGACTGGGAAGGCACGATCGGCCGCGTCCAGTTCTACGGCAAGGACGATCCGTTCACGCACTCGATCAAATATGGCAAGGGCCTGATCACCGGGCTGATGCTGCAATGGCAGGACGGCAAGCAGAGCGCGGTCTGGCCCAAGGACGTCGCCAAGGTCGACATCAAGTTCCCGAGCTTCATCAAGCTCTCGAACTAGCAGGAGCAGCTCCCGGGACCACTTCCCGGGAGCCTCCATTTGCGGCGCCCCGCAGCACTTCCCTCAGTTGAGACTCTTGGCCAATCATCAATGCGAGCTTTCCAGATTCTGATCGATGGCTTTGCCATCAGCGCTCTCTACGCTCTCGGTGCCACCGGCTTCACGCTGATCTTCGGCGTCTCCGGCGTGCTCAACCTCTCCCACGGTGCCATCATGGTGGCAGCAGCGGTGGCGGCCTGGGCCGCCGCCAGCGTGCTCAATGTCGGCACCTATGCCGGCGCGCTGATCGGGGTCGGGGTCGCCCTCCTCACGGCGTTCGCCACTTACTTCGCGGTGGTGAAGCCGATCCAGGACTCCCGGCGCATCCCGAACGAGGAGAAGGAGATCTTCGTCCTCACGGGAACGCTGCTCTGGGGCATCATGATCCAGGAGCTGATCGCCTATTTCTTCACCAACAACGCCAAGACGGTGCTGCCGATCGTCGAAGGCGTCGTCGACGTGCTCGGCGTCCGCACGCCGAAGAATGAGATCTTCACGGCGATCGTGTGCTGCCTCGTGATCGCGCTGCTGTGGCTGTTGGTAAACCGTACCCGCACCGGCAAGGCGGTGCTGGCGGCCTCGATGAACCCGCGCGGCGTGACGCTGCTGGGGCTCGAGCTCACCAACATCTACATCGTGGTCTGGGCGATCTACGGCATTCTGGCCGGCATCGCCGGCGTGCTGCTCGGCATGTTCTTGGGCGTCAGCTCCTACAGCGTCGGGCCGCTGACCGCGAGCGCGTTCTCAATCGTGGTGCTCGGCGGCCTCGGCAGCGTCTCCGGTTCGCTGATCGCAGCTTTCGTGGTCGGCTATCTCGAAACGGCGACGGCCTATCTGGTTTCGCCCGCCTACCGCACCATTCCGGCGCTGCTGCTGCTCGTGTTCGTGATGTATATCCGGCCCCAGGGCCTTCTGGGGAGGCGCTGAGATGGCGAGCTTCTTTACCTCGCGCCTGTTCTTCGTCTCGCTGGTACTCGTGATCATCGCAGCTACGCTGCCGCTTTATGTCTCCGGCTATGTGCTGGGCTTACTCACCGTCGCGTTCTATTTCGGCGTGTTCGCGATGGCCTGGGACCTGCTGTTCGGCTTCGCCGGCGAAGTGAATTTCGGGCCTACCTTCCTGATTGGCGTCGGCGCCTATACCGCCGGCATTCTCAATGCCCAGTTCGGCTGGTCGGTCTATCTCTGCATCGTGCTTGGCGCGAGCGCCTCCGTCATCGCCGGTCTCGTGCTGGCGCTGCCGGCGCTGCGCGTGCGCGGACCGTATTTCGGCCTGACCACGCTGGTCGCGGTCTTGATGCTGCAAAACTTCATCGTGGTGTTCGCCGATCTCACCGGTGGCGAGATCGGGCTGACCATCCCAGATGTCATCACCATCAATGCCGGCGCCAATTACTGGATCGCGCTCGGCTTCATGACGATCTCGGCCGCGATCCTCTACGGCCTGTCGCAATCGCCTGTCGGACTCGTGCTGCAGGCCAGCGGCCAGGATCCGGTGCAGGCCGGCGCGCTCGGCTTCAACATCGTCAAGCACAAACTCGCGGCCTTCATCGTCAGCGCGTTCTTCTCGGGGTTATCCGGCGCGCTGTTGGTGTTCTATTTCGGCACCGCCTCGGTCGGCACCGTCGTCGACGTCGCGGTCGGCGTCAACGTCATCGTCTCGGCCGTGCTCGGCGGCCGGCGCACCGTGCTGGGCGCCGCACTCGGTGCGATCTTCCTGATCGTCGCCGGCGAATTCCTGCGCCCGACCGGCGAGCTTGCGACCTTCATCGTCTCGGCGGTCGCCCTCCTCGTCGTCCTGTTCTTCCCCGGCGGCTTCCTCGGAGCGGCCCTCTCGCGCGAGGCTCGCTCGTAATGGACCAGAGGCTTTCAAACCGGCCCGTGCTCGAAGTCCGCGGCCTGACCAAACGTTTTGGCGGATTGACCGCGGTGAAGAACCTCGGCTTCGACGTCAATGGCGGCGAGATCTTCGGCCTGATCGGGCCGAACGGCTCGGGCAAATCCACCGCGATGAAGAGCGTGATGGGCATCGAGCGCCCGACCGCTGGCGACGTCGTGTTCGAGGGCGAGAATGTCGCGGGCCTGCCCGCGCACAAGATCGCGCGAAAAGGCTTTGGCATGGTGTTCCAGCATTCGCGGCCGCTGAACCGGCAGACGGTGCTGGAGAACATCATGGTCGCGCTCTTGCCGGACAGCCTGTTCATGCTGTTTCCGGACAAGGCGCTGGTCGAGCGCGCCAAGTGGATCGCCGATCGCGTCGGATTGGGCAGCGTGATGAACCGCCGTCCGCCGACGCTGCCCTTCGCCGATCTGCGCCGGCTCGAACTGGCAAAAGCGATCGCGCGTGATCCCAAAGTGGTGCTGGTGGACGAGCCCTTCGCCGGATTGACCCGCGCCGAGGTCGACGTGTTCTCCGACCTGATCCGCAGCTTCCGCGACGAAGGCCGCGCGGTGATGCTGGTCGACCACAACGTCAAGAGCGTCGCAGCACTGGTCGACCGCGTGCTGGCGATGTATCTCGGCGAGGAGATCGTCACCGGAAAGGCCGACGACGTCATGAAGAACGAGACGGTGCGCCGGGTCTACCTCGGCGGCGCCATCGAGAGCCAAGCGCGGCCCGAAACCAGCTTCAAGGACAAAGTGCCGCTGCTGCAGGTCGAGAATGTCAGCGTCCATTACGGCAAGGCACAGGCGCTGGAGAACGTCTCGATCCATATCCACGAGGGCGAGTTCGTCTCCATCGTCGGCCTCAACGGCGCCGGCAAGACCACGCTGTTCAACACCATCTCCGGCTTCCTGCCCTATAGCGGCGAGATCATCCGCGGCGGTGAGAAGCTGCGCGGCACCAGTCCGGCGAAGATCGCCCGCAGCGGCCTCGTGCAGTGCCCGGAATCGCGCGAGCTGTTCGGCGAGATGAGCGTGCGGGAAAATCTCGATCTCGGCGGGCAGCATCTCACCGACGACAAGCGCGCAGCGCAGCTGGCCTGGCTGTTCGAGCTGTTCCCGATCCTGAAGGAGCGCCAGGGTCAAATGGCGCAGACGCTCTCCGGCGGCGAGCAGCAGATGCTTGCGATCGGACGCGCGCTGATGATGCAGCCGCAGATCCTGATTCTGGACGAGCCGACGCTGGGGCTTGCGCCGGTCATCCTCGAGCTGTTGTCCAAGGCGCTAACGAAGCTGCGGCAGACCACGTCGATCACGGTGCTGCTCGGCGAGCAGAACGTCACCTTCGCGCTGCCGCATGCCGACCGCGTCTACGTGCTGGAGCACGCCAGGATCGTCTGGGAGGGCGATCCCGGCCGCTTCGCCGCTGAGGCCGGCGCCGATTTTCTCTAATGCGCGCGTATCAACAATAAACAACGAAAGGGAAACGACCATGCGATCATCGCGCATTCTGGGCTCTGGCCTCTTCACCTCCGCGCTGGCGCTGTGCCTCGCCGCGCCCGCCTACGCGCAGTCGAGCGATCCGATCAAGATCGGCGTCATCGCCGAGGTGCAATCGATCGCGGGCGCCGCGACACCGGGCGGCGCGCAGATCGCCGCCGACGAGATCAACGCCAAGGGCGGCATCCTCGGCCGCAAGGTCGAGATCGTCACCTATGACAACAAGAGCTCCTCGGCCGACTCGGTGCGCGCCTTCCAGCGCGCCGTGAGCGAGGACAAGGTCTCCGCGGTGATCGCAAGCTATATCAGCGAGGTCGTGCTGGCGCTCGAGCCCTGGGCAGCTCGCTTGAAGATGCCGCTGATCACGCCGGGTGCCGCCTCGAACGAAATCACCAAGGCGATCCACAACGACTACGAGAAGAACAAGTACACGTTCCACGGCTACCTGACCTCGGCGGCGCAAGCCCAGATCGTCTGCGACGCGGCCAAGGATCTTCTGGTCGACAAGATGCACATGAAGACGGTCGCGATCATGAGCGAGGACGCCGCCTGGACCAAGCCGCTCGATGTCGGCTACGAGGCCTGCCTGCCCAAGGCCGGGCTGAAGGTCGTCGAGCATGTGCGTTTTTCGCCTGACACCACCGACTTCACGCCGATCTTCAACAACATGGAAGCCAAGAAGCCTGACGTGATCGTGACAGGCATCTCCCATGTCGGCGTGCAGCCGACGGTGCAATGGAAGAACCAGCAGGTGCCGATCCCGATGTTCGGCATCAGCGCGCAGGCGCTGAGCCCGACGTTCTGGAAGGACACCAACGGCGCCGCAGACGGCGTGCCGTCGCTCGCGGTCGCAACACCCGATGTTGCCGTCACGTCCAAGACAAAACCGTTCGCGGCGGCCTTCGCCGCCAAGTTCGGCACGCCGCCGGCCTATACCGGCTACACCGCCTATGACGAGGTCTACATCATCACCGACGCAATCAAGCGCGCCGGCTCGACCGATCCCGACAAGATGGTCGCGGAGATGGAGAAGACCAATTTCGAGGGCACGATCGGCCAGATCCAGTTCTACGGCAAGGACGACGAGTTCACCCACGGCATCAAGTCCGGCCCCGGCGCGGTGACCGGCCTCGTCTTCCAGTGGCAGGACCAGAAGCAGGTCGTGGTGTGGCCGGAGAAGATCGCGGAAGGCAAGCTGAAGTTTCCGAACTTCGTGAAGCTGTCGCAGTAAGAGGGCGGAACAACGCCACCGTAACGACGTGATGCCCGGGCAGAAGCGCGAACGTCTTCACGCTAGATGTCCCGGGCATTTCGTTTTGCCCCCTTTGAACCGAAGCACCTTGCAAATTCGGCAGGGTCGATCACAGTAAGGATGGCACGCAGGCAGCTCCAAGAATCTGCGGCTCATCAAGGAGGACGCATGCTCCCCTATGTCGCCCACGACCCGCGCTTCGAGCGGCTGGTCATCGGCCATGTCAATCTCGAAAAGCTCGCCAGCGGTTGCCGCTGGGCTGAAGGCCCCGCCTACTTCCCGGCCGGGCGCTATCTGATCTGGTCCGACATTCCGAACAACCGGATGATGCGCTTCGACGAGACCGACGGCTCGGTGTCGGTATTCCGCGCGCCGAGCTTCAATTCCAACGGCAACACCACCGATCGCCAGGGGCGGCTGGTCAGTTGCGAGCATTTCATGCGGCGCGTCACCCGCACCGAGCACGACGGCTCGATCACCGTGCTGGCGGATGCGTTCGAGGGCCGCCGGCTGAATTCACCCAACGACGTTGTGGTCAAGTCGGACAACTCGATCTGGTTCTCAGATCCGACTTACGGCATCGACAGCGACTATGAAGGACAGCAGGGCCCGTCAGAGATCGGCGCCTCCAACGTCTACCGGATCGACGACAGCTCCGGCGCCATCACGCGCGTCGTGTCGGACCGGGTGCAGCCCAACGGGCTGGCCTTCTCGCCGGACGAAACCCGGCTCTATGTCGCCGACACCGGTGCGACGCATATCAGCGGGCTGCCGCCGACGATCTGGTCCTATCAGGTCAGGGGGCAAACAGTCGGCGAAGCCTCGCTGTTTGCCACCTGCCCGGACGGGCTCTATGACGGCTTCCGCTGCGACATCCATGGTAACATCTGGACGTCGGCGGGCCGCAGCGTGTTCTGCTACGCAGCCGACGGCACGCATCTCGGCACGGTCCCGATCGGCGAGATCGTCGCCAATGTCTGCTTCGGCGGCCCGCGCCGCAACCGCCTCTACATCTGCGGACAGACCTCGGTGTATTCGATCTACCTCAACACGCGGGCGGCGGTGTAAGGGAGCATCGCGACGAAGTCGAGCGTGTCGCGTCAACTGGTGACGCGCTCGCCGCGGCCGTAGACCAGCAGCATGAAGATGATGACGAGGCCATAGATCACCTGGCGGCCGGCCTCGGGCATGTCCATGATCGACAGCACGCTGTTGAGCAGCACGATCAGCACGACGCCAATCAGCGTCCCGAGATAGCGGCCGCGGCCGCCGAGGATGTTGGTGCCGCCGATCACGACCGCCGCGATCGACGGCAGCAGATAGGCATCGCCCATGCCCTGATAGGCCTTGGTGGAGTAACCGGCGAGCAGGACGCCGGCGAGCGCGGCTGCGACACCGCACAGGACGAAGCAGATCACGGTGATGCGGCGGGTATCGACACCGGCCAGATACGCGGCTGCTTCCTTGTTGCCGATGGCATAGACGTAACGGCCGAGCGCCGTGCGCTGGAGGACGATCGTGACGAGCACCGACACGGCGGCCCAGACGAACAAGGCGTTGGGGATGCCGAGCGTGCGGTCGCCGGCGAGCATCCGCATCAGGTCGGTGGCGCCGGTCTGCGGGGCGTAGCCGCCGGTGTGCGCGACCATCAGGCCGCGCATCACCGCGTTGACGCCAAGGGTGAAGATCATCGAGGGCACGCGCAGATAGGCGACCCCGATGCCGTTGACGAGACCGACCAGAAGCCCGACGCTGAGTCCAACCGGAATCGCAAGCGGTCCGCCGATCGATGTCGCCATCATCGCAGCCGCGGCAAGCGTCCACGGCACCGACAGGTCGATCTGGGCGATCAGGATCACCATCATCATCCCAGCGGCCACGATGCCGAGGAAGGCGCCGATCTGAAGTTGCTGCAACAGATAGGTCGGCGACAACAGCGGCGCGCTGCCGAAGCGCGCAAATGTATAGACCGTGCCCGCCACCAGGATGACGAGGATGAACAGGGCCGCGATCAGGATCGGGCGGTCGTCGCGCGAGAGGCTGAGGGAGGCCGAACTCATCGGAAGAGCTCCAGCGTGTTCTTGACGCGCAAAACGCCGAGCGCGCCGATGCTGACCGCCGCCAGCAGGATCAGGCCCTCGAACAGCGGTTGCAACAGCGGCGCGATGTCGAAGATGCGGAAGAAGAACGAGATGACGCGCAAAACCATGGCGCCGAAGATCGAGCCGATCGCGCTGCCGGTCCCGCCGAGCAGCGACGTCCCGCCGATGACGACCGAGGCGATCGAGTTGAGCGTGTAGGCGCCGGCCTGCGGGATGTCGGCATTGCCCGAGGATGTCTGGATGGCGAGGAACAGGCCGCCGCAGCCGGCGAAGAAGCCGGCGAGCGTGAAGGCGGCGATCTTGGCACGCTCGATCGGGAGGCCGGACATGTAGGCCGCGCCTTCGGCCGAGCCGACCGCATAGACGGCCCGGCCAAGCACGGAGCGGCGGAACGGCACCCAGACCAAGAGCGCGATCAGGACCAGCAGCACGAACGGCACCGGGATCCAGGCCACCGGCGCAAACCAGCTTGCCGCGCCATCATCGAAGATATGGACGGTCGCGGCGAAATCCCCGAGCGAATTGGTCAGCGCCCAGTTGAGATCCTCGTCGATCTTGCCGCCCGGCGTCGGCCGCAGGAACAGCGCGATGCCGATATAGACCGCGCCGGTCGCAAGCGTCGCGATGATCGGCTGGATCCGTCCATAGACGACGACGCAGCCGTTGACGAAGCCGGCCAGTGCGCCGGTCGCAAGACACATGACGATCCCGAGCAGGATGCCGCTCACCCCGCCGGGAAAGGTGCCGAGGCCGAGATGCAGACCGAATATCTCGAGATGCAACGGGGTGCCCCCTGCCGCCCCCGTGAGCAGATAGCTCGCAAAACACCCCACCATGGTCATGACGGCACCCACGGAGAGATCCAGCCCCGACGCCAACACCGGCACGGTCTGGGCCATCGCCAGCATGGCGAGTGCAAAGATCTCGTCGCCGTTCTGCACCAGAACCGCTGACGAGAAGCCCTTGGGATGGGCGAGGTTGTAGAGCAGATAGAGGATGGAGAACAACAGGACGGCGGTGACGATGCCGATGTTCTGCCGGATCCTGATCGCGACATCGTCAAGCATGGGCGGCTCCGGAAGTGTCCGCCGTCGCGGCGTCGATGTTCAGCGCGCTCGCGATGATGTTGGTCTCGGTGAGCTCATCACCCTCAAGCTCGCGCACGATGCGCCCGTCATACATGATCGCCACCCGGTCGCAGCAGCCTATGAGCTCGTCATAGTCGGTCGAGTAGAACAGGATGGCGGCGCCCTGGTCGGCGAGCTCGCGCATCAGCCGATAAAGCTCCTGCTTGGTGCCGACATCGATGCCGCGGGTGGGATCATTGAGCAAAATAATGCTCGGATCAGTCATCAGCCATTTGGCGAGAACGACCTTCTGCTGGTTGCCGCCGGAGAGTGTGGCGACCGCGTCGCCGGGCGCGCCGATCTTGATCTGCAGCCGCGCGATGGCGCGCTTGATCGCATCGTTCTCCTTGGCGCGATCGACCAGAGGTCCGCTCGAGATCGCGTCGAGCGAGGCGATCACCAGATTGTCGGCGATCGACATCGGCAGCATCAGGCCTTCGGTCTTGCGATCCTCCGGCACGAGCGCGATGCCGACCGACTTCGCCGCCGCCGGAGATCCCGGACGCACCTCGCGGCCTTCCACGGTGACTTGCCCGGAGACGCCGCGCAGCACCCCGAACAGCGCCAGCAGCAGGGATTTCTGGCCCTGGCCATCCAGCCCGCCGAGGCCGACGATCTCGCCGGCGCCGACGCGAAGCGAGATGCGATCAAGCCGCTTGTCCCAACTCAGATGATCGACGGCCAGCATCGGCTTCGGCGATCCGCGCGCGGGCTTGGGCGGATACTGCGTGGCGATGTCGCGTCCGATCATGAGCTGAACGATATCGGCGGTCGAGCGTCGGCCCTTGTCGAAGGTCTCGATATGGCGCCCGTTGCGGAACACGGAGGCGCGGTCGGCCAGCGCCTCGACCTCGTGCATCCGGTGCGAGATGTAGAGAATGGCAACGCCGTCGGCCTTGAGCCGCGCCAGCATGGCATAGACCTTCTCGACGTCGGCACTGGTGAGGGCCGATGTCGCTTCGTCGAGGATCAAGAGCTGCGGCTTCTTGCCGAGCGCCTTGGCGATCTCCACCACCTGGCGGCGCGACAGCGGCAGATCGCGCACGCGCAGCAGGGGATTGACGTCCTCACAACCGATCTCGGCCAGCAGCTGCTCGGCGCGGCGGCGCTGCGCCCGGGCGTCGATGAGGCCGAAGCGGCGTGGCGGCGACGCGATCGAGATATTGTCCGCGACCGAAAGGTCGGGCATCAGCGACAATTCCTGGAAGATGCAGACGACGCCGGCGGCATTGGCCGCGGACGGCGTCGCGAAGCTCACATCGCGTCCGCCGAGCCGCATTGTGCCGGCATCAGGCTGGACGACGCCGGCGATGATCTTGATCAGCGTCGACTTGCCGGCACCGTTCTCGCCCAGCACCGCATGGATCTTGCCGCGCTCGCATGCGAAGTCGACACCTTCGAGCGCCCGCACACCGGCGTAGCGCTTGGAGATTCCGGACAGGGCGAGGAAGGCGGGTTGGCTCGGGGTGGCGTCCGGCATGGCGGAGCTCACGCAGCAACGGCCCGGCCAAGGCCGGGCCGCAACCGGGACATCTCCAGTGCGCTCACTGGGTGTTCTTCTCGCTCTGCGACATGATCTCCGGCGCCGTGAAATTGACGCCGCAGGGCGTGAACTGGTTCGGCGCGAAGAAGTTTGCGTTGAGGTCCGGCCAGTAGTTGGTGCCGGGCTTCAGGTCCTTGTAGGTCGCAACGGGGATCGGGATCGAGATGAGCTGCGGCATGACGTTGCCTTGCAGCGCAGAGATCGCCGCCTTGGTGGCGATGGCGACCAGCGCCGGAGACTGGCCGTAGGACATGCCCTTGAGCCCGTCCTTGGCGTGATCGGCGATCTGCTTGCGGTACTCGTTCTCACCCTCGCCCGACATCGGAACGAAGGGGTGCTTCGCCGACATCATCGCCTGCACCGTGCCGTCGGAGCCGCCCTGTGTGAACACGCCGTCGAAATGGCCGTGCACCGCGAGCGCGTCCGCCGTCACTTTCTGCGAGGTGCCGGTGTCCCAATTGCCGACCACTTCGGTGATCTTGAAGCTGTTGCCCGGCGCTTCCATGACTTCGCGGAAGCCGAGATGGCGATCGCGGTCGACCGAATTGCCCGGCAGGCCGCGAACTTCGAGGATGTCGCCTGCCTTCTTGCCGCTCTCATCGATGAGCCACTTCGCCGACATGCGGCCCATTTCCTTCTGGTCCTCGTTGACCATCATCACCTTGTCGGTGTCGAGGACGTTATCGAAGGGGACCACGACCACGTTGTTCTTGTCGGCGAGGCGGATAATGCGGTCGAAGCCATCGGGGGCCACCGCGATGGTGACGATGGCGTCAAAACCCTGATTGATGAAGTCCTCCATCGCGCCGAGTTGCGCTGCAACATCGGTGCCGGTCGAGACGACCTTGAACTCCTTGATGTTCTCCTTGATGCCCGGCTGCGCGGCGAAGGCCTTTGCGGTCTTCACCATCTGGATGCGCCAGGTGTTGCCGACGAAGCCGTTGACGAGCGCGATCTTGTAGGGACCGGGCTTCTTGTCCCACTGGAAGAACTTGGTTTGGGCAGACCAGGGCTTGAAGCAGCCGGGATCGGCACCCGGACCGGACACGACCTTCGGCCCTGCCAAGGCACTGACCGGGGACAGCAACAGGCCAACGCAAGCGAGCCCCGCAAAACGAAGCGTCCACACCATGTCTCTTCTCCCTAAGCTTTTGTGTTCCACCCTTAACGTGGCACAATGGCCAAGCCGGGAATTGGGCTTCCCGTGCAATTTACCCAGCTAGGATGGCACGCAACATCTGACGGGCACAAGCCGAATGCCCGTTGTGAGCCCGACCGGCGGCGAACGCGCGGGAGCGAAACCGTCACAATTGCGGAAGACAATGCCGTGTCGGGGCGACGCCGAAAGCACTCGCACGACAAGCGGATGTTCGCCTCCGGCATGATGCAGAGCCATTGGACGATCCGTAGTGAGGGATAGCGGAGCGGTCTATTCCCGAGCGCTCCCCAAAAAGAATGATACTCAGGGAAAAATGCCTGTGATCACCGACGGCCGCGATTTGCCTGGTGCGGTGCATGTTGACTTTCACAAGCGCCCTCCAAATACTCGCCAAAAAACATAAAGCCAGTCGCAAACGACGGTTTGGAGGGAGGGATAGGATGCCGACTTCACGCAGGCAGCTGCTGAAGGGTACGGCGGCTGCCGCCGCTACACTCAGCCTCGATTGGACCCAGGCCCGGGCGCAAGCCGAGAACTTGCGCATCGGCCTGATCTACGATCTCACCGGACCATTCGCCGCGGGCGGCTCGGTCGCCTCCTCGGTCGGCGCGCAGATCGCCATCGACCTCGTCAACGAGAAGGGGGGCATCGGCGGCAAGACCAAGATCGTGCCCATCTCCGCCGACTCCCAGAGCAAGGCCGACGTCGCCATCAACGAAGCCGAGCGCCTGATCAGCCAGGAAAAGATCGACATCATCAACGGCGTCTACTCCAGCGCGCACGCCGTGCCGATGGCGGCAAAGGTCGAGCAGCAGAAGAAGATCCTCTGGATCACGACCGCGGTCTCGACCGCCGTGTTCAAGGACAAGAACCTGCAATACGTCTTTCGCGCGCAGATCCATTCGGATCAATACGGCCAGGCCTTTGCCGGCTTCATCGCCGAGCATGCGAAGACAAAACTCGGCATGGAGCCGAAGGAGGTCAAGGTCGCGCTGATCCATGAGGACGGTCCGTATGGCGTCGGTGTCGCCGCGGCCGACGAGGCCTATGCCAAGGAGGCCGGCATCCAGGTGGTGCTGCGCGAAGGCTATTCGGCCTCCGCCCCCGATCTCTCTGTGCTCGTCACAAAACTCAAGCGCGCCAAGGTCGATGTGATCTCGCACGCCGGCTACAATCCCGACATCACCCTGTTCTTGCGTCAGGCACGCGAGAGCGGACTTCGTTTCAAGATGCTGTTCGGTGCCGGCGCCGGCTATAGCCAGCTCGACAAGCTGCGCGCGACCTTCGGCGCCGACATCGACAATTTCTGCAACATCGATCCGGTGCCGGCGCAACTGCTCGATCCGTCGAAGCTTGCGCCCGGCATCGGCGATCTGATCAAGACCATGGTCACGCGCTACCAGGCCAAGACCGGCGCCACCGACGTGCCGCCGCACTGCTCGATGGGCTTCAACCAGACCTGGGTGCTGCTCAACAACGTGCTGCCGGTGGCGAAAGAGAAATACGGCAGCTTCGAGCCAGAGGCCATTCGCAAGGCCGCGCTCGACGTCGACATCCCGCCCGGCGGCACCATCCAGGGCTACGGCGTGAAGTTCTTCCCGCCGGGCACGCCGCTCTCGGGCCAGAACGAACGCTCGACGCCGGTGGTGATGCAGAACGCCGGCGAGCACATCTCGGTGGTGTGGCCGACCAACATCCGCACGCAGGACCCCGTGTTTCCGTTGCCGAAGGGATCGACTTACGGGGCGTAGGGAAGTTGCGGTGCTTGTCGTCATCCTCCCGCTCCGGGGCAGGGCAATCGCCTATCGGAGCGATTCCCCTGTGGCCATCCTTCGAGACGCCCGCCATTGGCGGGCCCTCAGGATGAGGACCGAGTGTGCAGCCGTAGTTTTAACGAGCACCGATGCCGCTTAGCCTCATCCTGAGGAGACCGCGAAGCGGTCGTCTCGAAGGACGAGGCGCGCACTCAGGTCGCGCAAAATGCCATACGCGATCGCCCTGCCCTCCCACCCCCGGATGGCGTTGCAGACCCAGGCCCTCGCAGCCAGTGGTTATGCTCTTCGCGTTGTAGTTGGATTTTTGCCGCAAGGCGGCCCGCACAGGTTGCGAAACGAAGTCTTATTGAAATAAAAATCTTCTAGAGTGTGATCTAGATAATCAACCCTGCTTCGTCTTCGTGCGTACAAACGGATCAACCAATCGCACGCAGCGCCGGTTTGATTTAGTCGGCACCGGCTCGCATGATCGAGCCATGCAGCGGCGATTAGCAATTTTCAGATTGTAGAATTTCAACGATGGGGGTCAAAATGCCCGCCATACTCGAACTGCTCTACAAGGAATTTTGCCGCGCCCGTCTTGCCGAGATGCGCAAACAGTTTCTCCTCACGGGCAAGCATCCCAAACTTTTTCTGCCGGACGATGATTCCGCCGATCTGGATGATGCGGCGGACGCACAGCACGAAGCGGACCTGAAGCGCGCGCGGGAATAATCACGCCACGGCAATAGTATTTAGAAAGGCAGCACCTTTCAGGAGGCAACATTGAATACGCCCGAATTCTATGCTGCGTCGATTGCCTGCCTCTCTTGCCTGACCATCGTCGTGATGATGGCTGTCGGAGCCTGGTAGGCGGCGAGATTGATATCAGCGAAGCTGCGGCGACGCCCTACAACACCACCCGCCGCCCTTCTTCCGCCGCCCAATAGCCGGCGTAATTCACCTTGATTGTCTCGTAGGCCAGCGCGAGATCCGACAGCGGCTGCCGTCCCGTCGCGACGCATTCCATGAAATCCTGGATCTCCTGGAGATAGCCGCGCGTCCATTCCTCCTCGAGGCAGACATACTGCCAGCCGGTTTTGCGGTCGACCTTCTCGGTGATGTAGACGCTTGCGAGTTTCTCCTCGCTCGTCTGGTAACTCATCAGATGCGTGTTCGGGGTGATGTTGGCAAACAGCGAGCCGCCGCTGGTGTAGGTCTCGATCAGGTTGCGCACGCCGCCCATGATCATGTCGCCGGAGAACACGGTGGCCTTGGTGCCGTCGGAGAAGGTCGCCGTCAGCGTGCCCCAATCCTCGACGTCGACCGGATTGGCCTTGATGTAGGTCCGCTCCTCCGGCTTGAGGCCCGCCGTGACGTTGCCGACATCGCCGGTGACGCTGGCGACCTTGACGGTCTCGCCACGCGCCTTCGCCTCGACCTGCTTGAGATACAGCACGGCTGAGAGCGGATGGCAGCCCATCCGGATCAGCGAGCCGCCGCCGGTCATCGCCCATTGCGCGGCATGCGCCGCATGCGAGCCGGAATGGCTCTCCTCGCCCTTCATGAACAGGATCTTGTCCTTTGTCGCCTTGAGGATCTCGGCGGTCTTGGTCACGGCCGGTGCGTAGATCCAGTCCTCGGCATACATGAAGAGTTTTCCGGTGCGCTCGATCGCGGCACGCGTGGCGTCCATCTCCTCCAGCACGCGCTCATACATCAGCGCCTTCGGCACGTGTTTGCCTATTGGTTGCTCGTCGCCGTTGCGGCCGAAATAGCCGGCAAACGGCTTTTCGCAGATGACATGCTTGCCAGCCTGCATGCTGGCGACAATCATCTCGGCGTGGAGATTGGGCGGCGTGCAGATGTCGATGACATCGAGCGCGCGGTCGGCGATCATTTCCGCAAAACTGCGATAGACCCGCGGGATGTTATGGCGGGCGGCAAATTCGACGACGTGATCGCCGCGCGCAGCGACCGCCGCAACCTCGACGTCCACGCCATAGACGCGCCGGAACGCATACATATGCAGCTCCGACACGAAGCCGCAGCCGACGAGCCCGACCCTGATCCTGGCCATGGCGCCCCTCCCCTTGCTGTGGGCGGCACTATAGCGCGCTCGTCGGGCTATTCCACCGAGACCCGCACCACGCCGGCGCTCATCATGCCGAGCGCGCGGGCGGCCGACACCGACAAATCGACGATGCGGCCGCGGATGAAGGGACCGCGATCATTGACGCGGCACTGGATCGTGCGCCCGCTGTAGGACACCCTGAGCACGCTGCCGAACGGACGCGTCCGGTGCGCGCAAGTCAGCTCGCCGCTCTTCGCGGCTTTTCCGTATCCATAATATGAGGCAAGTCCGCTTTCAGCGTGGGCAATGGAAAATGCAAAAAGCGAGAAAGTGGTCAGACACAACAATAGCGTCGGCTGCGCTCGCACGGCACCGCTCCAGGTTGGCCCCGCGCTGCAACGTCGTCGGGTTCCCCTTGGTTCCCACGACACTGCCGGGTGGTGCCCGGCAGTGCCATCACACATTGTTACTGTTTGTGAAAGACCAGCGTGCGCACCTCGATGCTCTCGCGCGGCGCGGCATCAAGCGGCGTGGTCGGATCGACGAAGGCGGTGTGCGGCCCGAAACGGGTACGGCCGTCGGTCGCTGAGTCGTAGCATTTGAGTAGCAGCGCCTCGTCCGCCGTCATCTCGGGGAAATAGAACCAGCAGTGGTTCGGATTGTATTTCACCGAATAGGTCTCGCCGCTGCGGTTGGGATAGATCAGGTCGGAGGCGACGAGATCGTCGGGCGCGACGGTCGTGCCGTCGACCATCGCAAGCGGTGAGTCCCGCAGCGGGCCGCGGATCGGCCGCCAGAGATTGATCACCTGGACGCGGCCCTTCAGCAGTTCGTCGGCTTCGTCTGGTAGATGCTCGCGCACACGGTTCGCACCGGAGACGGCGGTTTGGTCGACATGCACGCGCGTGGCGGGCTGGCGTGGGCCACCGTCGCGAATATCCGGGGCACCCTCGACGCGCCTGCGCACAGTGTGGTCGAAGATGAAAACGCGATCGGCCTTCAGCGTCGCGCGCAGGAAAGCCTCGACGGCCGGATAGTAGACGGCGCGGATTTCCTCGTCGTTGTAAAAATCCTTCACCTGGTTGGGGTGACGCACCAGCGCAAAGCCTTCGCGGTCGAGCGAGAAGTTCTGCGCGATCAGGCGCGCATCGAAGATCGGCACCTGATGCGGCTCCGGCAGCGAGGTGCTTTTCGGTTCGCCCGGCGGCGGATCGAAGGCGTAGGTGCGAGGCTTGCCGGACACCGGCGCGAGATAGTTGAGTTCAGCGGTAACGAAGGGAAGCGATTCGATTTTTGTTTCTTGCAGGCCCATGGCCGGTCTCCCGATGTGGTCGTCTGTTTGATTTTTGACGGGATGGACGACGGTGCAAGGGAGGAGGTGCAAATAGCAATGAGGGCGTTGTTGTCGGCTCAAAGCACAGAAGGAATGTTTCGAGAAAAGCGATCGGGTCGGAAGTCTCGTTCCTACCTCACAGCCGCTTGATGACTTCGTGAGGTCTCGTGCCCCGGACGCAACGCATCACTAGCCCCGTCCCGGATATCCGTAGCCATAGTACGGCCCACCGCCGCAATAGCCGTAAGGTCCACCGCTGGCGATCGCCAGACGCAAGGCCACGGAGCCCCCATCCAAAGCCACGGCCACGCCAATAGACCGGCGTGACGTGTTCGCCGGGCCGTTCGAATTCGCGTGCGGCGCACAAGACATGCTCCCATGCCGGGATTGTGGTCTCCTGAGATCACCTCCCGCCGATGTGACATCGGGACGACGGCGCGGGTGGGCCCGCGTAGCCCGCGGCAAAGCGTTAAGCTTCCCATGCGTTCGCAACCAACAAGCACCTTCCCGATTACCTATTCGTACCGTTACTATCGGTTCTAATGGTGCGCGGCCGGAAGGCACTTCGCGAAGGCCTTGGTTTACGCCAGAATTTGGCTTGCGCCAGACGAGTGGGAGGATGACATGAGTGCCGCCGGAAATGAGCCGCTTGCCCGCCAGGCTTTGGCGTTTGTCCTGGCCGGTGGACGCGGCAGCCGGCTGCTGGAACTGACCGACCGGCGCGCCAAGCCCGCGGTCTACTTCGGCGGCAAATCCCGCATCATCGATTTCGCGCTGTCGAACGCGGTCAACTCGGGCATCCGCCGCATCGCGGTTGCCACCCAGTACAAGGCGCACAGCCTGATCCGGCATCTGCAGATGGGCTGGAACTTCTTCCGGCCCGAGCGCAACGAGAGCTTCGACATCCTGCCTGCGAGCCAGCGAGTCTCGGAGAACATGTGGTACGTCGGCACGGCCGATGCAATCTACCAGAACATCGACATCATCGAGTCCCACGCCTGCCGCTTCATCGTCGTGCTCGCGGGCGACCACATCTACAAGATGGACTACGAAGTGATGCTGCGCCAGCACGTCGACAGCGGCGCCGACGTCACCGTCGGCTGCCTCGAAATGCCGCGCGCGGAATCAAGCGGCTTCGGCATCATGCATGTCGACGAGAACGGCTGGATCAAGTCGTTCCTGGAGAAGCCGAAAGATCCGCCGCCGATGCCGGGCAAGCCGGACGTCTCGCTTGCCAGCATGGGCATCTACGTCTTCGACGCGAAATTCCTGTTCGAGGAGCTCAAGCGCGACGCCGAGGACCCGCACTCGAACCACGATTTCGGCAAGGACATCATTCCCTACATCGTCAAGAATGGCCGCGCGATCGCGCATCAGTTCTCGACCTCCTGCGTGCGCTCGGGCAGCAATCCGCGCGCCTATTGGCGTGACGCTGGCACGGTGGATGCCTATTGGGCGGCCAATATCGACCTCACCGACGTGGTGCCGGAGCTCGATCTGTTCGATCGGGCCTGGCCGATCTGGTCCTATGCGGAGATCACGCCGCCGGCAAAATTCGTTCACGACGAGGAGAGCCGGCGCGGTTCGGCGGTGAGCTCGCTGGTCTCGGGCGGTTGCATCATTTCCGGCGCCTCGCTGCGCCGCTCGCTGCTGTTCACCGGCGTGCGGATCAACTCCTACGCCAATGTCGAGAACGCCGTAATCATGCCTTACGTCAATGTCGGGCGCGGCGCGCGGCTGAAGAACGTCGTGATCGACCGCGGCGTCGAGATCCCCGAAGGCCTCGTGGTCGGCGAGGATCCCGAGCTCGACGCAAAACGCTTCCGCACCACCGAGCAGGGCATCTCGCTGATCACCCAGCCGATGATCGACGGTCTCAATACATGACGCCTGTTCGCGTCCTCGCGGTCGCTTCTGAAGTCTATCCCATCGTCAAGACCGGCGGCCTCGCGGACGTCGCCGGTGCGCTGCCGATTGCGCTGAAGGCGCACGGCGTCGAGATGCGGACGCTGATGCCGGGCTATCCGCAGGTGATGCGGCTGCTCTCTGGCGCGAATGAGATCCGGCGCTGGCCGGATTATTTCGGCGGCCCCGGACGCCTGCTCGCCGGCTCGCATGACGGGCTCGACCTGTTCGTGCTCGACGTACCGCATCTCTACGCACGGCCGGGCAACCCCTACGTCACCACTGAAGGGGTCGACTGGCCGGACAACGGCGTGCGCTTCGCGGCGCTGTCGCGCGTGGCAGCCGATATCGGCCACGGTCTCGTCGCGGCCTTCGTGCCTGACGTCGTGCATGCTCATGACTGGCAGGCCGGGCTGGCACCGGCCTATCTGCACTACGATGGCGGGGCGCGGCCCGGCACCGTCATGACCATTCACAACATGGCTTATCAAGGCAAGTTCGACCGCACGCTGGCGGGCGCGATCGGCTTGCCGCAGGACGCGTCGTTCGATGTCCACGGCCTCGAATATTTCGGCGGCATCAGTTTTTTGAAAGCCGGGCTGCGACTGGCCGATCGCATCACCACGGTGTCGCCGACCTATGCGCAGGAGATCCAGAGCGACGAGGGCGGCATGGGGCTCGGCGGCCTGCTGCGCGAGCGCGCAAGCGTGCTGAGCGGCATCCTCAACGGCATCGACACCGAAGTCTGGAATCCGCAAACCGATGCGCACATCGCCTATCGCTTCGGCGCGCAGGACCTCACGTTTCGAGCCGCGAACAAGGCGGTGCTTCAGCAGCAATTCAATCTCGATTCCTCCGACGAAGCACCGCTGCTCGGCGTCATTAGCCGGCTGTCCTGGCAGAAGGGGCTTGACCTGCTGCTCGAGGCGATCCCGACGATCCTGGACCAGGGCATGCAGCTCGCGCTGCTCGGCAGCGGCGACCGCGATCTCCAGGATCGCTATCAGGCCGCGGCGCGTGCCAGTCCTGGCCGGATCGGCGTCATGATCGGCTATGACGAAATACTGGCGCATCTGATGCAGGCCGGCTCGGACGCGCTCCTCGTGCCGTCACGGTTCGAACCGTGCGGGCTCACCCAGCTCTGTGCCCTGCGCTACGGCGCCGTCCCCATCGTCGCCCGTGTCGGCGGCCTCGAGGACACCATCGTCGACATCGGCGAGACCGGACAAAATGCCACCGGATTCAAGTTCGGCCCCGTGACGGCGGACGCCCTCGCCGGCACGCTACGCAACGCGAATGCTGTCTTCCACGACAAGCCGACCTGGCGACGGCTGCAATTGAGCGGCCTTGCGACCGACGTCTCGTGGCGCCACCGCGCCGGCGAATACGCCTCGCTCTATCGCGGCCTGATGGCGTCCCGCCGCGGCTGAAATGAGAGTTGAACTCGCGGAGAGGCACCCCTCATCCGGCGCTTCGCGCCACCTTCTTCCACAAACAAGGGGAGAAGGAAGAATCAACCGCCAAACACATACGACGCCATCGCGACGCTTGCGACCTCGTCGACGAAGACGCGCTTGCCGACGTCGCTGCCCGCCGCACCGGCCGCCACCATCAGCGGCAGCAGATGGTCCTCACGCGGATGGGCGAGACGCGCGCTCGGTGCGTTCTCCCAGTCCACCAGCATCGCGTTGCGGCGCGCCGCATCCGCGCCGATCGCCTCGTTCAGATAGGCCTCGAAATCGTAGGAGACCGGCTTCGATTCCGGGCGGCCAAAACCGCGCATGTTGTGGTAGGTCAATCCGCTGCCGACGATCAGAATCCCCTCGTCGCGAAGCGAAGCAATTGCCTGTCCGACCTTGATGTGCTCGGCCGCGTCGTAGCTCGACTTCAGCGACAGCAGCACGATCGGCATGTCGGCATTCGGATACATCAGACCGAGCGGCACGAAGGTGCCGTGGTCAAACCCCTGATCGGCATCTTCCCGGCAATCGAAGCCAGCGCGTGCCAGCAGCGCCTTCACTTCTGCTGCGAGCGCAGGCTGACCCGGCGCGGGATATTTGATGTGGTAGGTATGCTCGGGGAAACCGTAATAGTCGTACACCATCGGCGGATGTGCCGAGGTCGACACGGTGAAGGCGTCAGCCTCCCAATGGCCGGTGATGACGAGCACGGCCTTCGGCTTTGCTGGCAGAAGCTGCGGCAGCCGGCCGAATTCCGCGGCAGTCTTGGCATATTGCACCCGCCGGTCCTCCATGAAGGGCCAAGGGCCGCCGCCGTGGGACAGGAACAGGGTCGGAAATCGCGTCATGGGTGCCAGCTCGTCTCAACATGCGCGTGTACCAGTCGCGCAATCGACGGCGAGCATAGGCAAGCCGGCATGGTTAGCAAGTCGTTAACGATTTGCCGCCCACAATCCGGCGCGTGGGCCGAAGGAGTTGGCCAGGGGGACAAGCGAGACGTGAGATGAAGAAGTTTGCGCTGGGGGACGTCGTCAACAGTGACAAGGGCCGCCGTGGCGTGGTTCGCGCCGCCTACAGGACGAAGGAAGGTCAGCAGTTCTACGCCGTCGAGAAGGATGGCGCGATGGACCATCTGGAGGAAGACCGGCTGAGCCCGGCGCCGCGCGTCGAGCTCGCGGCCTAAATCCAACTCATTTTTTGCTCTCGCGCGCGAGCCGGTCCAGACGCTCCACCCAGGGGTCTTCACCGCTCGCGATGCGATCATTGGTGATCAACAGCAGATGATCGCGGTCCGCGGCCGCATCCCAATGCGGCAGCTCTGCGCCATTGGGATCGCCGCTTTTCGCAAAGTTGATCCAGTAGGCGCGCATGCGGTTCGCGACCTCGCGATCCCGTCGCGAGAAGATGCCCGCGCCGGGCACGCCCTCCACGCCGAAGATGAACTGCAACTCGCGCCCGTTGCCTTCGTCGGGATTGCCGCGCCGTGCTTCAGGCACATAGGCAAAGCGATAGCGGAAGGTCGGCGCGCCGGTTGCGGCATGAAGCCGGGCCAGCATTCGCACCGGCTCGGAGAACACCTTGTCGGTGTAGAATCTGGCCGCCACGTCGGATGGCCTCGCGGCATCAGGATAGAGCTTGCGCAACTCGCCGGTGCTCTCGCCCGAGAATGACATCGTCTCCTTGACCTCCAGCTCGCTGTCGAAGCGGGTCTCGTCGTCGTTCGAGCCGATGATGAGGGGAATGCGGCTTTCATGTCCCGCGGCAAATCCCGCGGCGATGTCTTCCGTCACCAGGTCTCCATCCATCGCCGGCGTAAAGCTGCGCGGCGATCTGCCCAGCAGACGCTTTTCTGCGGCGAGAAGACGCGCCGGTGCGACGACGCGCAAATCCGCATCTTGCCCAAGTGCGGCGGCAAACTGCCGGCCTGTGGCCTGAGCCTCCTGCGACGACGGCAGGCGCACGCGGCCGGGCACCGATTGCAGGATGGCTTTCTGGAAAAGATCGCGGGATTGGGCGCACAGCATCAGCAGCGCGATCGACGTTGCGCCGGCACCGTTGCCGAACAGCGTGACGTTGTTCGCATCGCCGCCGAAGGCCGCGATATTGACGTGCACCCATCGCAGCGCCGTGATCTGGTCCATCAGGCCGAAATTGCCGGAGGTATCTTCCGCCAGAGCGGGATGCGTGAGCCAGCCGAGTGCACCCAAGCGATAATTCACCGTCACGATGATGAGCCCGGCCTGCGCGAGCCTTGCACCATCGAACAACGGATCATTGGCGGTGCCAGTGACATATCCGCCGCCATGGATGAACACCATCACCGGCAGCGGCCCGTCGACGCCGAAGGGACGAAACACGTTGAGCGTGAGGCAATCCTCGCGCGCGGCCGGCAGCGATGGCTGGAGGCAGGGCGCGCCATAGTCGTAGGCCGTGCTCATCTCCGAACTCTCGGGCAAAGCCTGCGGCGGACGCCAGCGCAGGCTGCCGACCGGCGGCGCTGCATAAGCGAGCCCCTTGAAGGAGGCAATCTCGCCTTCGACGGCGCCGAGCATCTGACCTTCGCGCGTCAACGCAAACGGAAACTGGCCGACCCCCTGCGCGACGGCAGCACCGGCGCAGCAAAGAAATGAAGAGGCCGCAACGAGCGTAAACAGCCACCGCATCTTGGAGTCTCGAGCTGCCGAAAGGTTCCCGGCAGGTTACGTCCGTGCCCCGCGGCGAGGCAAGCGCTGTGGCGGCAGCTAGCCGCCCTTGGCAAAAATCTCCGCCAGCGCACGTCGCGCGACGATGCCGAGCTCGCCGAGCGTGGAGTGGCCGGATTGCGCCGCCTCGATCAGGCGCTCGGCAATGAACCTGCGGCTGTCGTGATCGCCGCCATGCGGCAATTGACGGCACGTCTCCTCCAGGACGACGTCCATGTTGGCTTTGGTTCGCTCGCTCAACTCTGTCATGACGCCCTGGGTACGCGTGGCTTGTAGCCGCAAGCATACACAGGCGGGTCAGGCATGATTAGCCCGGGCAATCACGGCCATTGTGCATCGCGATGCGTGCATTGGAGCGGGGTTCGCGCCGCCCCGATGACACCGCAAGCGACTACCGAAGATTGCACTTGCTCTAATGACAAGCCGAGCCTGCAGGACTAGCCTGCCGGCAAAACAAAATGCTCGGAGGAATACCATGCCTGACGCAATGGTCGCCGCACGTGAGTCCAAAGCGGCCAGTGGAACCGTCCAACAGGTCGACGTCGCCGTGGTCGGCGCCGGATTTGCCGGCCTCTATCTGCTGCATCGCCTGCGCAAGGCCGGCCTCTCGGTCGTCGGTCTCGACGAAGCCGGCGACGTCGGTGGCACCTGGTACTGGAACCGCTATCCCGGTGCGCGCTGCGATATCCAGACCATCGACTACAGCTACACATTTGATCCAGAACTCGACAAGGCCTGGACCTGGTCGGAGAAATACGCGACCCAGCCGGAGATCCTGCGTTACCTCGGCTTCGTCGCGGATCGCTATGATCTCAGGCGCGACATTCGCTTCAAGACCAAGGTCACCGAAGCCAGATGGGACGAGGCGACCGAGCACTGGCAGCTCACCACGGGCAATGGCGCGCCAGTCTCCTGCCGCCATTACATCATGGCCACCGGCTGCCTCTCCGCGCCAAAACCGCCGGAGATCGACGGTGTCAAGGACTTCAAGGGCGAGATCTATTTCACCGGACGCTGGCCGCATGACGGCGTCAATCTCGCCGGAAAACGCGTCGCCGTGATCGGTACCGGTTCGTCGGCCGTCCAGTCGATCCCGCTGATCGCCGAGCAGGCCGCGCACCTGACCGTATTCCAGCGCACGCCGAATTTCGCGCTGCCTGCGCATAACGGCCCTTCGCCGGCCGATCGCAGGGACCTGTTCCAGAGCGACCGCGCGGCCTATCGCGAGCAGGCGCGTCGGTCGATGACCGGCGTCCCCTATCCGCAGCAGACCGTGGTGAGCTGGCAGCTCACCGACGCCGAGCGTCGCGAGCGGTTCGAACGCGCCTGGGCCGCAGGCGATCTCGTCCACATCCTGACTCAGCTCTGGGCCGATCAGGGCGTCGATCTCGACGGCAACAACATCGTCTCGGACCTGATCCGCGAAAAAATCCGCGCCGCAGTGAAGGATCCGGAAACGGCCGCGGCACTCACACCGCACGACCATCCGTTCGGTGCCAAGCGTCCCTGCCTCGATACCAACTACTACGCGACCTACAACCGGCCGAACGTCACGCTGGTCAATCTGCGCCAGGAGCCGATCAAGGCGATCACCGAAAGCGGCATCACCACCGGCAAACGCAACGTCGATGTCGACATCATCGTGTTCGCGACCGGCTTCGACGCCATGACCGGCGCGATCCGCGCCGTGCATCCGATCACAGGGCGCAACGGCAAATCGCTCAGCGATGTCTGGGCGCAGGGGCCGCAGAGCTATCTCGGCCTCACGGTCGAGGGCTTCCCGAACTTCTTCATGATCACCGGACCCGGCAGCCCGTCGGTGCTGTCGAACATGGCGGTGTCGATCGAGCAGCATGTCGACTGGGTCGTCGATCGGCTCAAAGCGCTGCGCGACGCCGGCTTCACCACGATCGAGCCGACCGAGACGGCGCAGGCCGGCTGGGGCCGCCACATGGCCGACTGCTCGATGGTGACGCTGCACCGGCTCGCGAACACCTGGTACACGGGCGCCAACGTGCCCGGCAAGGTGCAGGGCCTGATGCCCTACACTGGCGGCGTCGGTCCCTATCGCAGCATCTGCGACGAGGTCACGAGCCGCGGCATGCTCGGCTTCAAGCTCACCGGCCCCAACGTCGCCGCGCAATGCAATGACGGCGAGGTGGTGCGGCTGCAGCCGGACGTGCGGCTGGTGCTGAACCTGCTGGCGTCGCTGAACCTGCCGCCGATCGAGTCGATGGGCGCGATCGGCGCGCGCGCCTTCGTCAACGAGTTCAACAAGGGTCGCCCCGCGGGGACGGCTGATCGGCGACATCGTCGACGGCACCCTGCCCGGCGCGGATGGCCCGCTGCCTTACCGCGTCTACAAGCCGGCCACACCGGGCCCGCATCAGGTCGTGGTCTATTTCCACGGCGGCGGCTGGGTGCTCGGCGACGAGCAGTCGGACGAGCCGTTCTGCCGCGACATGGTGCGGCGAACCGGCATGACCTTTGTCAGCGTCGGCTATCGCCACGCGCCGGAGCATCGTTTTCCCACGGCGGCCGAGGACGGCTATGCAGCGACGCGCTGGATCGCCGAGCATCTGGCCGAGCTCGGCGGCAAGCCGGGTCCCGTGCTGGTCGCAGGCTGGAGCGCCGGCGGCAACATCGCCGCCATCACCTGCCAGCTCGCGCGCGACCGCGGCGGGCCTGACATCGCCGGCCAGCTGCTGGTGTGTCCGGTCACCGACTGCACCTTCGATCGTCCCTCCTACAACGACAATGCGATCGGCTACTTCCTGACGCGCTCGCTGATGTACTGGTTCTGGGACCTCTATTGCGCACCGGCCGACCGCACCGATCCGCGCGTGTCGCCACTGCGCGGCAAGGTCGCCGGTCTGCCGCCGGCCTACGTGGTGACCTGCGAGTTCGATCCATTGCGCGACGAAGGCATCGCCTATGCCGAGGCAATGGCGGCCGCCGGCGTCCCGGTCGAGCAGCTTAGGGCGCGCGGCCATTTCCACTCGTCCTTTGCGATGGTCGATGTGGTGATCACCGGCGTCCAGGGCCGAATGCAGATGGCGCAAGCCCTGCGGCGCTTCGCCGGGCTTCCGGTCAGCCGCGACGACGACATCAGTCACGGCCAGGCGAGCCCAGCGCACAGAATCGCAGCCGCCGCGAGTTAAGACGCCCATCGGCGGGGAACCTTTTCCCGGCCGCCGCATTATCGGCACGTGGCATTGAGATGTAGCGATGGGTAATGGACCCTGGCACGCGAGGTTGCGTGCTGGGGTTCTCTTTGCGTGAGGCGGGGACAATGGGTGGCGTATCAGTTGAGTCAAAGGTCGATTTCGGCGCGCTCGCCGCGCTGCATAAATGGCCCTCGCTCGGAAACCAGCGCCGGCCGGGCCGCGCATCCTATCAGGTGAGCGAAGGCACGCTGGACGAGTGCATCTCCGCCTTCATGGCGAAGCCGGCGCCGACCCGGCATCTCTATGACATCCACACGGCGCCGCAGCCGCCGCTGGTGACGGACATCCTCTCGCCAGAGCACGTGCTCGAGCTGTCGCGGCTGAGAGAGTTTCTCTGAGTGCATCTGCGCATAGGCGAACACCGCCGCCACCCGCGTACGACAAACGTCTTACCTGCGCCTTTTGATTTGCGCAGGAACCTTCTTCCGGTTTTTCCCGTTAACAGGGATCGGAAAGCCAAGGCGTGAGACGCTCACATGCTTGAAGCTGGCGTACCATCCCCGGTCGTGCCCTATGGCGCAGACCAAACAATGTTCGTGGTGATCGATCGCCGCGACGAGGCAACTGAAATTCGCGTCGAGCGAAGCGACCTCGACACCGCGATCAACGAGCTCGTCGCCGGCTACTTCAACGACCCCATCAAGGTGATCTCGTTCAACACGCTCGAACACTGGATGAAGGATATCTCGACCGACGTTGCCGATGAAATCCAGGCACGCTGCGACATCGATGGCGTGACGCTCCCCGACTATCTCAGCGATTTCGTCGAGAGCCATAGCTGAGCGCATTGTCATCGCGACAAGCTATAAAGCCCAGGCAAAAAGAGCGCTCTGAATCCAACGGCGTCAGGCGCGCCGGCGGCCGGCGATGACCTCGATCTCGCGGCGGCGTTCGCCGGCGAAGGTCAGGAGCTTTTCGATCGTCAGCGTATCCGTGATCCGTTTGGCAAGTCGCTCGGCGCGCGCCGCCTGATCTTCGAGATACTGGATCGTGGTCAAGCGCCGTCTCCCCCAAAGCCCCGAATTGCCGGGTACCCATGGTGCGCGAGAGCAGCTAACAGCCGGTTAAACACGGCGTGTCGATGTCGATGAACAGCGGCTTATTGCACGACGTCGAGCCGCACATTGGCCACGCCCCTGTCGACCATGCCGAGCGCCTCGGCCGCGGAGGGCGAGATGTCGACCACGCGTCCGCGAACGAAGGGCCCGCGATCGTTGACCCGGACGGTCACGAAGCGGCCGGAGGAGACATCGGTCACGCGCAGCCTGGTGCCGAACGGCAGGCTCGGATGGGCCGCGGTCAATTCGTTCTTGTCAAACTTCTCGCCGCTCGCGGTCTCCGTATCCGAATAGAAGCTGGCTACGCCATGCGAGGCGGTCGGCTTGGCGCTTGCTGTGTCGCTGGAGCGATGCGGCCTGTAGATCGGACGCGGATGCAGCGCCGCCACCCGGTGCGGACGCTCGATCGCGGCTTGCCTTGTGGCCGGTGCGAGATCGGCTCTCTGGCGGCCAACCGGTGATTGCGCGCACGCGGCGAGCGAAGCGGCGCCGACGATGGCAAGCAGCAACCGGCTCGAGGTTGCCAGCGAGATCCGGGCAGTTTCGGCACTTGCAAAGCGAGACATGATGCGCCCTCCGAACAACCCCAAGTTTCGGTGGGCAATGAGGGCAGAACCTTGGCTGAACAAAAGCGGCCCTGGGGCCGCCGTGGTTTCGCGCCGGCTGTGATGAATTCACCACACTAACCTGTCCTGAATCGACACAGACAGGGGAAAATCAACCTGCTGCGCCGCGCCAGCCGATTGGGCGCGCCTCCGGCCGCGGCTCGCCGGCTTCGACGTCGCCCCTGACGAGCCGCATCAGCTCGCGCCGATAGAGCAGCCGCCAGCCGGTTTTCAGGCTGGCGAGAAAGTCGAGCTCCCGTTGCGTCAGCGTGCACATCATGAACCCGGTCAGCTTTGCGAAGGCCGCGCCGAAATCCGGCGGCTCACAGCCGGCTACCTATAGTAGTGTTACACATCGTAGCACTCGCAGCAATCATGCGCAAGCCGCGATTGGCGCGATCGCGGCGCTGTCCTGGCACCCCGCGCTTTTAGAAATTCGGCCCGAGCGCGATCTTGGTGATCGTCCCGTTCCTGACGCCGATGCGCCATTCCGCCGAGCCGTTGGCGAACTGGGCGAGATAGATGTCGCTGTCGAGCGCGGTGACGCCACGGAAGGAAACCGCGCGCAACGGGCCGAGCCGCGCCAGGATAGCCTGGTCGAACGGAAGTTGCTGACGCGTGATGTTGGCGACCTCGGTCGTCATATGGTCGTAGTCGGGCTGCCCCTTGCCGATGCCCTCGAGATATTGCCGCAGCATCGCCTCGCCATTGGCGATCGGAACGGCGCGACGCGCGGCGCGCCCCGGCCGGGCACCGAGATTCGAGGCCTCGACATTGTGGAAGCGGGTCTGCCGGCCCGGCACCAAAATCTCCATGCACTTCCCGGACTTGTCGGCGATGACCCATGGATTGTTCACGGTGGTCAGCGTCACCCAGGTCATGTCGGACCTGACGACGCTCTGCGCCTTGCGCTCGCCGTCCGCGCCGAGATTGAAGACCTGAATGTCGTCGTCCGTCTCGTTATAGAGCATGATCCTGATCGGCGAGGTGCCGGCGCGGCCGCGCACGCTTGCTTCCTCTGAGCAGGGGACGATGCCACCGAGTTCGTCATTGCCGTCCGGCCGGAAGAACACGTCGCCGGCCTTGCCGTCGGGCTCCAGCAGCAGGCGAAATTCCGCCGTGCCGTTCTCGAACTTGGCGCCATAGATGTCATAGCCGCCGGGTCCGACGCCGCGAAAAAAGATCGACTCGACCGCGCCGAGCGCTGTGAACGTCGCGCGCAATTCATCGACCCGTCGGTGGATGTTGGCGGCGAGCGGCGCGCTCATGCGATCATAGTTTGGCGTACCGCGGCGCATATCCTCGATCCCGGCAAGAATCGTCTCCTTGCTGCCCGCAGCCGGGACCTGCTCCCTGAACCTGTCAGGCACCTCCGCCAGGCGGCGCGCGAAGTCGGCCTCGATCGCCTGGGCCTGCGCCGCATCGATCCGCTGCGCGAGGCGGGCGCCGGAGGTGGCGTTCTGGACCAGAACGCGCGAGACGCCGGCCACATCATCGCGCAGGAAGATCAGGAGACGATCGCCGTGGACGGAGAAGGCATCGGCCCCCTCGGCAAGACCAGGCGTTCGGCCCTGCCCGGTCTCCTGCACTTGCAGACGATCGCCATCGCGCCGCACGGTGAGCACGCGGTTCGGCGCGACCTTGTACCAGCCGACATAGTGATCGAGCGACACGGGATCGGTCGCCGGTGCCGGCATCTCGGCAACGCGAACGGCGCGCACGTCGCGGCCATTCATATGCAGCATCAATTCGGAGGAGCGCCGCTCGGCATCGATCGGAAACGTGACCTCACCGAACGACGCCGCATAGGACGCCGTGCCGTCGCTGGCGACGCTCAGGCGCAGCCTGCGCTGGCCGGTGAGCTGCCCGTAGATTTCGTCGCCCTCGCGGAAGATGGCAAACACCGAGGCGGGGCCCATGGCGTTGAAATTGACGGCGTAGAAATTGACGAACGGACGGTAATGCTGCGCCGGCACATCGCCGAGATCGGCGCTGCCGGACACGGGATCGGGCGTGCGATAGGCGATCATGCCGGCCGACACGATCACGGCAGGCACGATCGCGGCCGCGATCCACAGCCGCTTGCGCCAACCGACCGCGACGGGCATGGCGGCGGCTGCGATGATGCGCTCGACCCGCGCGCGCACGGTCGAAGCGTGCGCCATCGCAAGCTCCATCGGCTGCGGCTTCACGGAGGCGGCGACGTCGAGCAGAATTTCGGCGTAGGACAGCCGGTCGTCGATCATCTCGATCGCCCGGGCATCGCTGATGATTTCGGCAAGCTCGGCAAGCCGCGCCAGCTGCCACCAGGAGAACGGGCTGAACCAGAACACCGCGCGGTTGAGCGAGGCGAGCAAGAGGACATAGAAATCGTGGTTGGCGACATGCGCGCCCTCATGGGCGAGCACCGCGAGGCGCTTCTTCGCGTCCCAGCCGAAAAACTGCGGCGGCACCAGGATGGTCGAACCGAAGGTGACGGGGCCGCCGACGTCGCGGCTGACGCGCACATCGGCATCGATCATCTCACGGCTTGTCACCGGCTTCGCCGCGCGCACCAGACGCCAGGTCAGGCAGAGGCCGATGGCGAGCCGCAGCAGCAGCAGGCTGGCAACACAGGCATAGACGGTGGTGGCGACCATCCACCAGTCGATCGAGACCCCTCGCTTCACCATCGGCGCGATCGCCGCATTGGGTGCGATCGGCAGGGACGGCTGCGGATGCTCCGGCATCGCGAAATCGGCCGGCCAAGACTCGTCCGGCACCGGCATGGACAAAGGCAGCCGGTCAATGGTGAGCGTCGGCCAATGCATCACGAACGGCATCGCCAGCGATGCCAAGAGCACGACGACCCACGCCGTCATGTGGACGTGCGGATTGCGCACGCGGAACAGGATGAGACCGATCCAGACGACACCTCCCAGCGCGAAGGAGCGTAACGCCGCCTCAGCCAGAGCTGCGATCATTCTTTTTTCACTCCCCTCGCCTTCTTCGCCTTGGCCACCTGATCCGCCAGCGCGCGCAATTGCTGCTGGTCAAGCATCGCATTGTCCACCATGCCGACGAGGACCTCCTCCATCGAGCCATTGCAGAACCAGTCGACGATGCGCTGCACAGCTTTGGCCGCAACGCGGGCGCGCTCTTCGGCGGCGTGGTACACGTAGGTGCGTCCGTCCACGGTGTGGCGAGCATAGCCCTTTTCTTCCAGCCGGCGCAGCACCGTCCGCACCGTCGATTCCTTCAGGCGTCGCGACAGCCGCTCGCGCACGATTTCGGCCGTGACCGGCCCATGAGCCCATACCAATTGCATGACCTCGTGCTCGAGATCGCCCAGGTCGGGCAAACGATCGTCCATGGTGACTTACCTAACGGCTTGAGATTCTTGTAACGCTACGAACCGTCGCACATAAGGCGACGGCAGACAACGGCGATTCCACCGTGCCGTCATGGGCCGGGCTTGTCCGAGCCCGGCCATGACGATGTGGAAGCGTCAGCGCACTCATCGCTCCATGTCGAGCTTAGCGACGTCAGTACTTCGGCTCGTACATCTGCGACCGGACCAGGCCCTTGACGTCGTTGGGCGCGGGTCCGTCGGCAAGCCCGCGCTGATAGGCGACATCAGCGACCGCCACCGCAATCAGGGCTGAGACCTCGCGGATGCGGGGCAGCGCGGGATAGAGGCTGCCCTGATCCAGGTCGTCCTTGCCGACGCAATTGGCGAGCGTATGGGCCGC
The DNA here is from genome assembly GCF_016616885.1 of Bradyrhizobium diazoefficiens. Lineage (NCBI taxonomy): Bacteria > Pseudomonadati > Pseudomonadota > Alphaproteobacteria > Hyphomicrobiales > Nitrobacteraceae > Bradyrhizobium > Bradyrhizobium diazoefficiens. Next base: position 6,276,480 of record NZ_CP067102.1, read on the forward strand.
CGCCATGAACATCTCGTCGGTCACGAGCCGCGAGCGGCTGGCGATGACGCCGAGGCCGACGCCGGGGAAGATGTAGGAGTTGTTGCCCTGGCGCGGCACGAAGGTGCGGCCATTGAGCTTGACCGGATCATAGGGACTGCCACAGGCGAACAGCGCGCGGCCCGCGGTGTAGCGATAGGCATCCTCCGCCGAGCACTCGGCCTTCGAGGTCGGGTTGGACAGTGCGAACACGATCGGCTGCTCGTTGAGCCCGGCCATCGCCTTGAGCACCTCGGGCGTGAAGGCGCCGCCGACCGCGGCAACACCGATGATCGCCGTCGGCTTCAGCGTCTTGATCGCGGTGAGGAAGTCGGCGATCGGCGCCCGATCCTTATGCGCATAGCGGAGCTTGTGGCCGGAGAGGCCATCGCGGCCACTGACGACGAGACCGCGGGAATCCACCAGCCAGTTGCGCCGGAGCGCCTCGGCTTCCGTTGCGCCCTCCGCCATCATCGCGGAGACGACGAGATCGGCGATGCCGGTTGCCGCCTCGCCCGCGCCGAGAAACAGGATGCGCTGGTCCCTGAGCTTGCCGCCGCTCACCCGCAGCGCCGAGAACAGCCCGGCGAGCGCGACCGCCGCAGTGCCCTGGATGTCGTCGTTGAAGACGCAGGCTTCATCGCGATATTTGTGCAGCAGCTTGAACGCGGAATGGTTGGCGAAGTCCTCGAACTGGATCAGCACATCGGGAAAGGTCTTTCGCGCGGCGGTCATGAACTCGTCGACAAAGCTGTCATAGGCCTCGCCGGTGAGCCGTCGCTCGCGCAGACCGAGATAGTAGGGATCGCTCAGGAGCTCTTCGTTGTTGGTGCCGACGTCGAGCACGATCGGCAGGCAGTGCTCGGGATGCACACCGGCGCAGGCCGAATAGAGCGAGAGCTTGCCGACGGGGATACCCATTCCGTTGGCGCCGAGATCGCCAAGTCCCAAAATGCGTTCGCCGTCGGTGACGACGATCAGCTTGGCCGGATAAGGCCAGTTCTTCAGGATCTCGGCGATCTGGCCGCGATCGCGCGAGGAGATGAACATGCCGCGCGGCCGCTGGAAGATCAGGCCGTATTTCTGGCAGGCGAGCCCGACCGTCGGCGTGTAGATGATCGGCTGAATCTCGTCGATATTGTCGACGACGACGCGGAAGAACAGCGCCTCGTTGCGATCATGCAGCGCATTCAGCGCGACGTATTTTTCCAGGTCGGTCGGCAGCGTGCGCAGATTGGTCAGAATGCGCTGAGCTTGCGTCTCCATCGTCAGCACGCAAGGCGGCAGCAGGCCGCGCAGGCCGAACGCGGAGCGCTCCGCCTCGGTAAAAGCCGTGCCCTTGTTGAGCAGGGGATTGCGCAGCAGCGTCATGCCTTGCGCGGAATCGGATGAGGTCGGTTGGGCGCTGACCCAAGCAGGTCTATTCACGAAATCCCCCAGGGAATTTCTTATTGAAGGGCAAACATTGTCGGCCAGCGCTCACTTGAGATCAAGGACGTTGCTCCTCAAGCCGCGATTGTGATCTCGCACCGCAGCGAGCTTTTCGCGAACGATCTGCAGTTGCAGGCGGCGCAATAGTTAACGTCGTGCAGCTATTCCGGCTTGATGTCCGCAGCCTTCACGATCGGCCACCATTTCTCGGTCTCGGCCTTCTGGAAGGCGCCGAGCGCGGCCGGCGATTGTTGCTCCGCCGGCGGAATCTCCTGGCCCAGCTCGGCGAAACGCTGCTTGACGGCGGGATCGGCAAGCGCCGCGACAATGGCCGTGTTGAGCTTCGTGACGATCTCTTTCGGCGTGTTCTTCGGTGCCCAGATGCCGTGCCAGTAGGAGATGTACAGGCCAGGCAGGCCCGCCTCGTCGACGGTCGGAATGTCGGGCGCGGACGCAAGCCGCGTCGGCGATGTCACCGCGAACGCCTTGATCGCCCCGTTCTTGTATTGTGGCAGCGAGTTCGAAGCCTGGTCGAACATGATATCGATCTGTCCGGCGACGAGGTCGATCATGGCGGGCCCCGCACCGCGATAGGGCACGAACTGGAAGTCGGTGCCGGTCTTGTCCTTGAAGAAGACACCCGCAACATGCGCGCCGGTGCCGGCGCCGGCCGTCCCCGCAGTGGCCTTGCCGGGATTGGCCTACAGCCACGCAATCATCTCCTTCAGACTGTTGGCCTCGAGCGACTTTCGGCCGACGATCAGCTGCGTCCCCATCGCGACCAGCGCGACAGGCTCGAAATCGGTGACCACGTCGTAAGGCAGCTTGAAGATCCCGCCGTTGAGCACATGCGTGCCCGAATGGCCGATGGTGATGGTCGTGCCGTCAGGCGTTGCACGCGCGACGCGGGCGCCGGCGATGCTGCCGGAGGCGCCGGCGACGTTCTCGACCACGATGGTCGCATGCAGCTCGGCTGCGATCCGTTCCGACAGGATCCGCGCCAGCGTATCGGTCGGTCCGCCGGCCGCGAACGGGACCACCAGCGTGATGGGACGCGACGGAAATGGCTGGGCGTGGCCGGGTGCGCTCCATGCAGCACATGCGATCAACGCGCAAATGACGATCGCATGACCGCGCAATCCGGCCCACAGCCCCCGCATCACTCTCTCCCAGGCTTCTTGTCGTCCGCATGTCATCAGCAGACTGGAGGGCGAGTGAACGCTGCCGCGTGAGCGGAGGCAAGCCGGAAATTTTGCGGCGCGGCTATCCGGCCGCCCGCCGCGGCGTCGGATTGATGGCGACATCGGCAGGCGGCGCGATCTGCATCAAGATGGTCTGGGTCGCGGATGCGACCTCGATGCCGTGCTGCTGGAAGCGCTGCTTCATCCGGCGGTTGAATTCGCGCTGGACCGGCCAGCGGCCGGCCTCGGTGCAGCGGATCTGGCCGACGATCGACACCATGGCACCATCGACCTTGTCGATGCCCCAGAGCTCGAGATCGCCGCGGATCAACGGGCGGAATTCGCTCTCGCGGCGCATCTCCTCGACGATGTCCTTGAGGATCTGGCCGGCGCGGTCGGTGTCTTCCTTGTAGGCGACGTTGACACTGACGGAGGCATTGCCGGCGCCACGGCTGGCATTGGTGATGGTCGTCACCGCGCTGAACGGCACGATGTGCACGGCGCCGTCGCCGGCGCGCAGACGGATGGTGCGGATCGAGACATTCTCAACCACGCCAGACAGGCCCGACACGCTGACGGTGTCGCCGACCTGGACCGTATTCTCCAGGAGCAGGAACAGGCCGGTGATGAGATCCTGCACCAGCTTTTGCGAACCGAAGCCGATGGCAATGCCGACGATGCCGGCCCCCGCGAGCAGCGGCGCGACATTGACACCGATTTCGCTCAGCGTCGTGAGGCCGACGACCGTGGCAATCAGGCATAGAAGCGCCGTGCGCAGCATCGGCTGGAAAGTGCGCAGGCGCGCCGCGCGCGCATAATGTCCGTCGCGCGACAGCGTATTGATCTGCCGGTCCAGCAGCGCGTTGCTGGCCTCCCAAATCGCCGCGGCGATGGCGGCAGCGACGCCGATCGTCGCCACCGCCGAGAGCAACCGGCTGCCGATCTGGCCGCCATAGAACCAGACGATGGCATCGACGCCCCAGACCTCGAGCACGCCGACGAAGCCAATGAAGGCAATCACGCCGGAGACGATCTTGCGCAACAGCGGCAGATAGCGGTTGGCGCGGATCTCCAGTCCGGGAAAACGCTGAAGGATTTCCGGCTGGATGCGGAAGCCGCGATCGATCAGGCTCAGCGTCACCATGATCGCGACCCGCGTGATCAGCACCACCGCGATGGTGCCGACGAAATATTGCAGCAGCAGCGAATAGCCGTTGCGGATGTTTAGCGCCCAGACCGCCCATAGCGCCAGGTCGAGCGCGATGGCCAGATAATGCCAGCCGCCGGCGATGCGATTGCGCAGGCGCGCCGCGAGCCCCTGCCGGTCCGCCGGCGCGCGGATGGCGTCCGCGACCTGGCGGCGGCATTGCAGGATGATGACGACGACAAACAGGTGCACGATCAGCAGCACCATGCGAATGAGCGCGGCATAGCCGGCGCGATGCAGGCCGAGCAGCAGCGCCACATTGGCGAACGCGATGCCGGTGACAGCGACGCCGACGATGCGACGCGCCCAGATCTCGATATAGGCCGCGGTTTCGGCACGCACCGGAAACAGGCCGAATGGCCCAGCCAGCGCACGGACGACGCAAATGAGCCCGCGCGAGAACGCATAAGCATTGACCACGGCGAGAATCACGAGGCGGACGGTGGCGGGCTCGCCGATCTCCGTACCGAGCAGTGCGGTGGCGAGGCTGACGAAAACGACCACCGGGAGCAGTTCGAGCAACAGCCGTCCCAACACGAAGGGCAGCCGCAGCAACAGTTGCCAGACGCGCGCGAGGCTGTGCCGGCGCTTGTGCAAGTCCGGCGAAGGGGTGACGTCGGCGACCGATGACGGCGGATCGGCGATGGGCAGCACCTCGACGGGCAGGCGCGCGGTTTGCGGCACACGGCCTTCGAGGAAGGCGACCGGACGCCGGATCAGGCGGACAATCACCCATTCGGCCGCAAGCGCGCAGCCAAACACCAGCGCCAGCTTCCAAGCGATCTCGATCAGGAGATTATACGCGTCGGGATCATTCGCGGTCCGCACGATCCAGTAATAGAACGCCGGAAAATGCGTGAGCGTCCGCGCCATGTCGGCGACATCGTGCGAGATCTCACCGATCTCCTCGGACACCGTGAGCAGAAGTTGCGCGCCGAGGCCGTCGGCCGACAGCGGGATTGGCGATTTTGACTCAGGCGCGGGTGCTGGCTGCTGCGGACCGGACGCATTCGCGATCGCGCGCAGCGTATCGATCATTTGCGCGCGCTTCTTGTCGTCCTGAAGCGTCTCCAGCGCGCGCCTGGCTTCGTCAGATGACAGTGCGGCCGTGGCGGCCGGCGCAGGCGGCTCTGCGTGGGCAGGGGAGAAAGACGAGAGGGTGAGAAAGAAGGCGGCGAAAAGCGCCGATGCAAGCTTATGCGACACGCGGATTCCCCAAAACAAATGAAATGCGCCGGCGGAATCGTGACCGCGCGAAGCACTGCGTCATGCCGGATCAGCGCTATTCGCTCTGATCATGTGTCGGAAGTTTGCCGATCAGGCGACCATCTCTTGGCATTTGCTGCAACGCAGATATGATGGAACCCGGCCGTGGTCAGTGTCGCAAAAGCATGCGAGATTACCGCGGGAATTCGGGGGCATCACATGACACATTTCGATCGGCGCCAGCTCGTGCTTGCGGGAGCTGCGATCGTGCTCGGCACACGGACTGCGATCGCGCAGAGCGGACCCGCCTTCGCCTATCGCGGCATCACGGTGGACACCAGCGCCGCGCAGAGCCAGCCGAACCTCAAGGAAGTCGTCGCGTCGCTGAAGCATCAGATCGACATCGTCGTCGAATGCGGCGCGAAGCCTGAGATCATGACCTTCTTCAAAAGCCAGCCGGTCTCGGTCAAGCCCGGACAGGGCGACGGCGGCGGGCACTTCTCGTCCAAGGTCGAGGGCGTCACGGTTGACGCGGCCGTCGTTGCGCCGGAGAAGCCGGTGCTGCTGCACGAGCTGCTCCACGCCTATCATTCGTGCTGAAGAACGTACAGGAGTTCTTTGCGGTGACCGGAAGCCTCTATCTCTGGGGCAATGCCGACCGTCCTCCCAACAACCGCGCCACGCTGCACGACAAGCAGCCGGTGTATTATCAATGGCTCGGTGATCTCTTCGGTGTGCAGAAGAAGGCGTAGTTACCGTGCGCCCAAAACGCACAGCGCCGGGCAGGTAGGGGCTATGCCTCACTGACTGCAGCCCACTAAACCTTAACCCGGCGTGCCGTTCGCGGTTTTCCGCCGCTATGCGATAGTCCGAACGAGCTCCATCGCACTTAACGCGGCTGGATTTGCGGAGGTGGCGTCATAGACCTCCCCTTGCTCTTGAGATGGACATTACGCGTCGCTTGTTTGCGACCATAAGCATGGTCCTCCCGTGACATAAAACTGTCAAGCGGGATCAATGGACCGAGGATCACATTTGCACGCTTGTTCCGTGACGACTGACCCCATCAGAGCGCGGAATAAATCCCTCTCGGCAGCGTTTGTGTGAGGGAGCATATCCGCCTCGCCATTTCAGAAAGCCAGAGATGAAAGCATCATTTTGTATCGCCGTACTCGCGGCCCTCATGACCGGATCGGCGTTCGCGCAAAACCCGCCGCAGACTTCGACCAAGAAGGTCGACGGCACCGAGAACGTCTACATCTTCCGCTATGGCGGCCATCAGTCGATGTTTGTGGTGACACCGCAGGGCGTGATCGCGACCGATCCGATCTCGTATCTGCGTCCCGCAAAACCCTACATCGACGCGATCAGGGCCGTCACCGACAAGCCGATCAAATACGTCATCTACAGCCACCACCATTACGACCACATCGCCGGCGGCCAGCCCTTCAAGGATCTCGGCGCCACCTTCATCGCGCACCGGCGGGCCAAGGAGCGGCTGCTCGAGCTGAAAAAGCAGAACGCGCTCTTGGCCGACATCGTGATGCCGGACCAGGTGGTCGGCGACAAGAAGACCATCACGCTCGGCGGCACCACGCTGGAGCTCGACTATGTCGGCCGCAACCATTCCGACAATTCGCTGGTGATGCGGCTGCCGAAGGAGAAGCTCGTTTTCGTGGTCGACTTCGCGCCGATCGAATCCGTCCAGTTCCGCAACATTCCGGACAACGCCTCGCCGCTGGAATATATCGCCTCGCTGAAGAAGCTGGCTTCGCTCGATTGGGATAGGATGATCCCCGGCCATCCCTATGCCGGCGGCCGGCTCGGCACCAAGAAGGATGTAGAGGACGACATCGCGTACATGGAAGATCTTTCGGCCGAGGTGAAGAAGGCGGCCGACGCCGGCAAATGCTTCGACACCGCGATGAAGGAAGTGAAGCTGCCGAAATACGAGAAGTGGGCGAACTACGAAGCGAGCCTTCCCGCCAATGTCGAGCGCTTCTGCTACTGGTGGGGCCGGGGCTACTGAGGGGCACCGGCGCGATGATGACATCATGCTCCTGTTTTGCCCGACGGGTCAAATAAAATTCGCAAATTCAGAATATTATTTGCGCCGACGGTCAAGCCATTGATTTCACTATCATCGGCTACTGTGCATGGGGTTGTTTTCGAGAAATCGTAGGGCGGAGGTCGATCGCAGATCGCTGCGCCTTACCCCTTGCCCTTCCGTTCCCGCTCCAGCGCCTTGCGCACGTTCTCGAACTCCGCCACCGAGGCCTTGTCGGCGCGAGGAAAGCGCAGATCCAGTTTTTCCAGCGCCGCGACGATGACGGAGCCGATCACGACGCGGGCGAACCATTTGTGGTCGGCGGGCACGACATACCACGGCGCGTGCGGCGTGGCGGTGTGGCGCACGATGTCCTGATAGACCGCCTGATAGCGCGGCCACAAGGCACGCTCCTTGATGTCGTCCATCGAGAACTTCCACTGCTTGGCCGGCTGCTCCAGGCGATCGAGAAAGCGCTGGCGCTGCTCCTCCTTGGACACGTTGAGGAAGAATTTCAGCACCAATGTGCCGTTGCGGCAGAGATAGCGCTCGAACGCGGAGATGTCCTCGAACCGCTCCTTCCAGATGTGCTTGGTGACGAGCCGTGGCGGCAGCTTCTCCTTGGCGAGGATCTCCGGGTGCACGCGCGTCACCAGGCATTCCTCGTAATGGGAGCGGTTGAAGATGCCGATATGGCCACGCTCCGGCAGCGCGATGACGTGACGCCAGAGGAAATCGTGGTCGAGCTCCTTGCTGCTCGGCGCCTTGAAAGCGGATACCTCGCAGCCCTGCGGATTGATGCCCTCGAAGATCGCCTTGATCGCGCTGTCCTTGCCACCGGCATCCATTGCCTGGAATACGATTAGCACCGACCAGCGGTCCTGGGCGTAGAGTTTCTCCTGGAACGCGATCAGCCGTTTCTTGTTGGCGTCGAGAATCTCCTGCGCCGTCTCCTTGTCCAGATCGCCCTTCTCGTTGGTCTTGTAGTCTTTCAGGTGAAACTTGCCGGACCCGTCGTGCCGGAATGGCGTGATGTAGCGGTCAAGTTCCTGGGCGAGCGGTTTGGACGGCTTTTTGCTCATGAGCGCGGGGCACCTTGCGTTGCGGCTTCAATCGGTCGAGCAGGCTACCAAGGATGCCCTTCGGAAGGAATATGATGAAAAGCACCAGCAGCACGCCATAGACGAGGTTGTCCCAGCCGACCGCCCTGGTGCCGAAGCCGATGCGCAAGGTTTCCGCGAGAAGGATGGTGATGACGGCGCCGACGGTCGGGCCGAGCGAGACGAACAGGCCGCCGACGATGGCCGCGAACACCATCTGCAGCGACACCGCGATGCCGGAGACAGTGTCGGGCGTGATGAACATCTGGTACTGGCAATAGATGGCGCCCGCCAGCGCCGTCATCACCGCGCTGATCAAGGTGATCTTCAGTTTTTCCGCGGTGACGTCGACGCCGGCGGCGGCAGCCGCGTCCTCGTCCTCCGAGATCGCCTCGAGCGCGTAGCGGCTCATGCTGCGATCGATCAGGTGCCAGACGACGATGCCTGCGAGCCAGACCGCGAGCGCGACCAGATACCAGCTGGTCTTGTCGTCGAATTGCAGCGCCAGCAGCTTGCTGCCAGAGGCACGGTTTGGCGTGTAGCCGAGCGAGCCGCCGGTATAGTCGCGCGTGGCCGTGATGACCTGGAGCACGATGCCCGAGAGCGCGAGCGTCACCAGCACGAAATAGTGCCCGGTGATGCGGAAGCGGAAGCAGGGATAGCCGACGATCAGCGCCAGCGCGCCGGCCGCGACCATGCTCACGGGAATGCCGATCCATGGCGACAGGCCGAGATGATTCCACAACAGCGCGGTGACATAGGCGCCGATCCCCATGAAGCCGCCGTGGCCGAGCGAGACCAGGCCGAACCGCCCCATCATCGACCACGACGTGTAGGCGAACGACCAGATCAGGATCAGCACCAGAATGTGCAGGTGATAGGGATCACGATAGACGAAGGGCAGCGCGACCAGCGCGGCCAGTCCTATCCCCCACGCAACAAGCCGGCCCTGTCCCATCATCGGCGCCTCGCGAGCAGGCCCGCGGGCCGGATGAACATCATGACGATGAAAAAGGCGAAGGCGAGCACGTAGCCCCATTCGAGATCGGAGAACAGGCCGCCGAGCGAGATGATCTCGGCGAACACGAACGCCGCAATGAAACCGCCGATGAAATTGCCGAGCCCGCCGAGCACGCAGATCAGGAAGGTGATCGGCCCGAAAGAGAGGCCGACGAAGGGGTGCACGTCGTATTGCAGCACCAGCAAGCAGGCGGCGAGTCCGGCCAGCCCGCCGCCGATCGCGGAGGTGATGAGATAGATCCGCTTGGTGTCGACACCCATCAGCGCCATGATCTGCCGGTCCTGCGAGATGGCGCGGATCGCCGTGCCGGTGAAGGTGCGGGTCATGAACAGATAGACCGCGACCATGCCGACCAGCGCGGCCAGGAATGACAGAAGTCGCGCGTAGCTAAAATTCATGTCGCCGAAAGCGAGCACCGGCAGCCGGATGCCGAGGTTGCGGAAGTCGATGCCGAACGCGACGGTGGCAAAGCTCTGCAGCACGAACAGCACGCCGCCGGTTGCGAGCAGCTGGTTGATCGGCGGCGCCGTCAACAGCGGCGCGATCACGAGATAATGCAGCAACGCGCCGAGGATCGCGACCAGCAGGATGGTCAGCGGTGCTGCGATGAAATAGCTGATGCCATAATACTGGACCATGAAATACATGGCGTACATGCCGATCATCACGAGCTCGGCGTAGCATATCCAGGTCACGTCGATGACGCCGAAGATCAGGTTCAGCCCGAGCGCGAGCAGCGCCAGCACACCGCCGAGCAGGATGCCGTTGATGACGGCCTCCAGCAGGTAGATGTCGAAAATGTCCAGGAACGCTTGCATATGCCCCTCACACCCCGAGATACGCTTCCTTGACCGTGTCGCTCGCCAGCATCTCGGCCGAGGTGCCCGAGGCGCGGATCGTGCCGGCCTCGATCAGGTAGGCCCGGTCGACCACGCGCAGCACCTGCTGCACGTTCTGCTCGACGATCAGCACCGTCAGCCCGCTGGCGCGGATCCGCTTCACCAGTTCGAACACCTGCTGCACCACGACCGGCGCCAGCCCCGCCGAGGGCTCGTCGAGCAGCAGAAGCTTTGGATTGGACATCAGCGCGCGGCCGATCGCGCACATCTGCTGCTCGCCGCCGGACATCGTGCCGGCCATCTGATGACGGCGCTCCCTCAGCCGCGGAAACAGGTCGAACACGACCTCCAGCCGCTCGGCATAGCGGGCGCGCGCCTCCCTCATGAAGGCGCCCATCTTGAGATTGCCGTCGACCGAGAGCTGCGGAAACAGCCGCCGGTTCTCCGGCACATGCGCAATCCCGAGGCTGACGATCTTGTGCGGCGGCGTCGCCAGGACGTCGACGCCCTCCATCGCGATCGACCCGCGCGAGGGACGGATCAGGCCGGAGATGACGCGCATCAGCGTGGTCTTGCCGGCGCCGTTCGGGCCGATGACGCCGACGGCCTCGCCTGCCTTGACATCGAGATTGACGTCGAACAGCGCCTGAAAGGTGCCATAGCCGGCGTTGACGCCACGAAGCTCCAGCATCAATGGTCTCCCGCGCGGCGACGCGCTTCGGCGGCCGCAGCCTGCGTGGTCGCGGCATCGGTGCCGAGATAGACCTCGATGACACGCGGATCGCCGGCAACCGCGCTCGGCAGCCCTTCCGAGATTTTTTCGCCATGATCGAGCACCATGACGCGGTCGACGACGCGCATCAAGACGCCCATGATGTGCTCGACCCAGATGATGGTGATACCGAGCTCGTCGCGGATGTTGCGCAACATGTCGGCGGCCTGGCCCATCTCGGCCTCGTCGAGGCCGCCGAGGCTCTCGTCGGCGAGAAGAAGCTTTGGCGCAGTGGCGAGCGCTTTCGCAAGCTCGAGCTTCTTCAAGCCGGCCGCGCCAAGCCCGTCGACGCTGGCGTGGCGATCGGTCGGCAAGCCCACCATGGCAAGCGAACGCTCGGCCGCCTCCTCGGCCTCGACGCGGCTATGGCGGCCCTGGCCGTAGAAGCCGGCAAGTGCGACGTTCTCGAAAATGGAGAGGCGGCGAAACGGCCGCGGAATCTGGAAGGTGCGGCCGATGCCGCGGTTGATGATCCGGTGCGGCGCCAGCCCCGCGATCTCCGAGCCATCGAACAGGATCGACCCGGAGCTTGGCGCCAGCGTGCCGGAGAGCATGTTGAAGATCGTGCTCTTGCCCGAGCCGTTGGGGCCGATCAGGCCGAGGATCTCGCCCTGATCGACTTTGAACGACACGTTGTTGACGGCGCTGAAGCCGCCAAACCGCTTCACCAGTCCGCTGACCTCCAGCACCGCCCCGCTCCGCTGCTACTGGTTGCTATAGGTGGTGCCCTTTGGCAGTGGCAGCACGGCTTCGCGCTGCGCCTGGCTCTTGGGCCACACGACCGAGGACTTGTCGTCGATGTACTGGATCACGACCGGGAACGAGCGCTCGTTCTGGCCCGCCATCGGCGTGCCCTCGCCATAGAACTTGACCCCGAAGCCAAGCATGGTGCCGCCCTCGGGGATGTCGGTATCGAGCGCGGCCTTGCGCAGCGCCTCTGGATCGACCCCGCCATACTTCTTGATCGCACGTGGCAGGACATCATCCATGAACACGTAGGTGTTGGACGCGCCGATGCCGACGTGAGCGGAGCGGATGGCAACGCCCGGCCTGATCTTGTCGAACTCCTCGCCGACCATCTTGATGACGGGCGCAAGCTTCGGGTTCATGGTCTTTGGGTTGGCGAGCCAGATCGAGATCGGGTCGGTATTGAAGATGTAGCTCGCGTCGGCGCCCATCCCTTCCTTCAGCTTCTCGTAGACGCCGTAGCCAGCGCCATGGCCGACCAGGGCTGCAAACTTCAGGCCCTGCTCGCGCGCCTGCCGCAGCAACAGCGTGATATCGGGGTTGTAGCCGGTGTGGAAAACGACGTCGGGCTTGGCACGCTTCAGCTTGGTCACCAGCGCGGAGAGATCCGGCGCGGTCGCCGAATAGCCCTCCTTCAGCACGATGTTGAAGCCGGCCTTCTTCGCGCCGGCCTCGTTGCCCTTGGAGACGTCGACGCCATAGGAGCCGTCCTCATGGATGATGGCGACGCGGAGGTCCTTCGGCTCCTTGCCGAGCTTTGACTGGGCATTCTGCGCGATGAAATCCATCGTCATTGCGCCGAACTGATCGCCGCTCGCCTGCGGGCGAAAGACGTACTTGTAGTTCTTGTCGGCGAACACGGCGGACGAGATGCAGGTCGTCATCCACATGAACTTCTTGAGCTGCTCGACGCGGGCGGCAACCGGCACGCATTGGGCCGAGGAGAAGAAGCCGAGTACCATGTCGACCTTCTCCTGCTCGAGCAGGCGGACGGATTCGTTGATGGCGATGTCGGGCTTGCTCTGCGCGTCGGCGTAGACCGCCTCGACCTTGTAGCCCTCGACGCCGGTCTTGCTGAAATGGTCGAGGATGATCTTGGTGCCGAGATATTCGAGCTCGGAGCCGCCACCCGCGAGTGGGCCGGTCAGATCGAAAATCACGCCGATCTTGATCTTCTTCTCTTGAGCCTGAACCGAAACGGTCAAGCCCATCGCTGCAATCGCGATCAATAGCCCATGTACCAAGCGGACAGCCATGCGCAGGCGCATCTAAACCTCCCTGGACGATTGTGCATTGCGATTTTTTGTTTTTGCTTTTTCGCCCATCACATGGGCTGGGGCGCACGATGTCAAGCCTCGCGCGTCAGCGCGAGGCGAACTGCTGCGCGATGAAGGCCGTGACAAATCGCGGCATGGCCGGCATGAGATCATCCATTCCGCGCACGAGATGGATGGCCGAAAGCTCCGGCTCGTCCTGGCGAGCCAGATTGGCTTCGATCCGCGCGCGGGCCGCCTCACCCGGCATATCCAGGTCGAGGATCCGGATCATTGCAAGTGCGCTGCCGGTGACGACACAGTGCCAGTCCGCCTCCGCCGAATAATCGGCAGGCAACAGGCCGGTCTCCTCCTCGAGTTCGCGGACGACGCTGCCGGGAATGTCGAGCGTGCCGTCCCTGACATCGTCGAGATCGGGCGTACCCGACGCGAAGTAGATGCGCCCCGCATTGGCGGTGTGATGGGCCATCTCGCCCATCACGAAGGCGCCATCGGAGGTGCGCAGCGCGCCCATGCCGAACCCGTTGAATACGGCCGGATCGGGAAAGCCCCAGTCGCGCCAGGCGAGGAAGCTGGCGAAATCCGTCTCGAAATAGGTCGCAGCAAGATGACCGTCGGTGAAGACGGCATCGCGCCCGAGCAAGACCCGGCCGTTCCAGATTTTCGGCCGCGCGCGTTGCTGCTCGGCGAAATGCGCCTCGATCTCGGCGCGCCGCTCCTCGGCGAACAGCCAGACGGCGGGACGCACGGCAAGTTCAAGCGTCGTGACGCGATGAATGGTTGGTGATGTCATGGGGCCTGATTACCAAGCCTTCGCGTCAGTTATTTGGCGCTCCCCGTGGTCTTCTTGGCCTGGTCGACAAACTTGTTGGTAAAAGTCTTGCTGACGTCGATCTTGGCGTTGGCCACCTCCGGCGAACCGACGCTGAACACAGCCAGCACGGCGTCCGCGCCCTTCGGGTCCATCTTGCCGGTCTCGGAGAACATCGGGATCGTGTTCTTCAGCGCGGCGAGATAAAGGTCCTTGTTCTTGCCAACCATCTCGTCCGGCATCTTGGCCATGATCTCTTCGGGCGAATGTGAGTGAATCCAGGCGATCGTGGCCAGCATCGCGTTGGTCAGCGCCTGCGTCTCCTTCTCGTGACCGTTGATCCAGGCCACGGTCGAGTACAGCGCACCGCCCGGATATTCACCGCCGAACGTCTCGAGCGTGTCCTTCTGGGTGCGGGTGTCGCTGAGGATGCGCAAATCCTTGTGGCTGCCCTGAAGCACGGTGACGGAGGGATCGAGCATCACCGCGGCATCGATCTGCCCCTGCTCCATTGCCGCCACCGCCGTGGCGCCGAGGCCGACACCGATCACGGCGGTGTTGGCGGGATCAACCCCGTTCTTCTTCAGGAGATATTTCAGGAAGAAGTCGGTGGAGGAGCCGGGCGCGCTGACGCCGACCTTCTTGCCGGCGAGGTCCTTGACCGACTTGATGTCCGCCGAGTGCGAGGGAGTGACCACCAGCACGAGGCCGGGATAACGGTCATAGACCACGAAAGCCTGCAGCTCCTGCTTCTTGGCCGCCAGGTTGACGCAATGGTCGAAATAGCCGGAAACCACGTCGGCGCTGCCGCCGAGCACGGCCTTGAGTGCGTCCGAGCCGCCCTTGAGGTCGACCAGATCGACATTGAGGCCGGCCTTCTCGTATTCGCCGAGTTGCTTCGCCAGCACGGTCGGCAGATAGCACAGGCAGGCTCCGCCGCCGACCGCGATGGTCACCTTGCTTTGCGCTGCGGCAAGCGAGGTGCTGAGCGTCAGCGCGAGCAGCGCGCCGGCGAGCCTGGCAATCGTGTTCTTCATTGGTTTCCTCCGTTCGGCTGGCGGCACCATAGAGCAGCGGGACTGGCTTGAGAAGCACCGCTTAAGCGGCACTGGCCATTTGGCCTTTCGGCGCAATAGCATGCGCCCACAACAACAAACTTTGATGGGGAGGATCATCCATGAATCGCCTTGCAGCCGCGCTGTCGCTCACCGCTGCCTTTGTCGCGGGATGCGGCGCAACCCACCTGCTGCGGCCGGCGCTGGCCGCCGAGAGCATCACCCCGCAAATCATCCATACCAGTGAGATGGAAGGCGACGCGCTGGGGGACGCCAACAAGGTCGGCTACCGCTCCAAGACGTTCATGGTTGCCGATGGTGCCACCGTCTCGATCCAGGTCGGCAACGTGCCCAAGCACATGCACCCCAACACCAACGAGATCCAGTACATCCTGGAGGGCACCGGGACGATCTGGTTCGGCGACAAGGAGGTGACGGTGAAACCGGGCGACCTCGTCATCATCCCCAAGGGCACGGCGCATGGCGGCACCAAGCCGATCAGCGGTCAGGTCAAGGCGATCGCGATCAAGACGCCGCCGCAAGCGCCCGACGACGTCAAGCTGCTTGATTGAGCATTTGCGGTCGGGCTCGCGCAGATGCGCGGTCCCGTTTTGCGTTAACCGCGCCCATCCACGGTTGGCCGCCAGACGAGTAGCCTCCGCTCCACCAACGTCACCCCGAAGTCGATCAGGATGACGAAGGCCGACAGCACGAACATGCCGGCGAACACGCCGGCGACGTCGAATATGCCTTCGGCCTGCTGGATCAGATAGCCGAGGCCTGCCGCCGATCCCAGATATTCGCCGACGACGGCGCCGACAACAGCGAAACCCACAGACGTGTGCAGTGAGGAAAACATCCACGACAGCGCCGACGGCCAATAGACGTGCCGCATCAACTGCCCCTCGCTCATGCCGAGCATGCGGCCATTGTCGAGCACGGTGCGGCTGACCTCCTTGACGCCTTGGTAGACGTTGAAGAACACGATGAAGAACACCAGCGTCACGCCGAGCGCGACCTTGGACCAGATGCCGAGCCCGAGCCACAGCGCGAAGATCGGCGCCAGCACGACGCGCGGCAGTGCGTTGGCCATCTTCACGTAGGGGTCGAACACCGCGGCAACCAGCGGCTGCCGCGCAAACCAGAAGCCGACCAGCACACCGGCAACCGAGCCGATCACGAAGGCGAGAATGGATTCCCAGAGCGTGATTGCGAGATGCTTCCAGATCACGCCACTCGCGAACCACTTCACGATCTGGCTGAACACATCGACGGGATTGGAGAAGAAGAATGGCGGCAGCAGGATTTTTCCGAACACCGGCACGGTCGAAAGCAGCTGCCACAACACGATGCAGACGACGGCGACCAGGACTTGCAGCGCAAGCAGCGTGACGCGCGACATCAGACCGCCTCCGCCGCGTGGGTGGATTGCGCGTAGCCCTTCATCACCTCGTCCTTGAGCACGCTCCAGATCTCGCGATGCAGCGCATGGAACTCCTTGTCCATCCGCACCTCGAAAATGTCGCGCGGGCGCGGCAACGTCACGCGCCAGTCGCCGATGATGCGCGAGGACGGCCCGGCCGACATGATCACGACGCGGTCGGCGAGCGCGATCGCCTCTTCGAGATCATGGGTCACGAACAGCACGGCCTTGCGATCGGCATTCCACAAGTCGAGCAGCAAATTGCCCATCACCTGGCGGGTTTGTGCATCCAGCGGCCCGAAAGGCTCGTCCATCAGCAGGATCTTTGGGTCGCGGATCAGAACCTGCGCCAGCGCCACGCGCTTGCGCTGGCCGCCGGAGAGCATGTGCGGATAGCGGCCCGCAAAGGCGCCAAGCCCGACGGAGGTCAGCCATTTCTGCGCCAGCGGGAGCGCCTCGCTGCGCGGCGTACCCTTGATCTCGAGCCCGATCGCGACATTGTCGAGCGCGGTCTTCCAGGGGAACAGCGCGTCGGCCTGGAACAGATAGCCGGCGTCCCGGTTCAGCCCCGCAAGCGGCCGATCGAAAATCTTGACGCTGCCGGCGGCCGGCTTGAGCAGCCCGGCTGCGACGTTGAGCAGCGTGGATTTTCCGCAGCCGGTCGGGCCGACAATGGCGACGAACTCGCCCTGTGCGACCGTCAGATGGGCCTTCTCCACCGCCGTATAGACCCGCCCGTCCCCTAACCGGAACGCAACCTTGGCATCTTCCAGCGCCACTGCCGTGGGCGTAGTCATGTGTTTCCTCCGAACCCTGGCGATGCCTTAGCCGCTCACGCGGCCAAGTTCAATCAACCGGCCAAGCGTGCTACGCATGAGGCCCGACCACCCCCCTCCCCCTGTTCAGACCGGGGACATGGTGGACGGGTGTTCGGAGACATCGTGGACACTTTCGAGCCTGCCGTCGAGAGGCCGAATATCGACGGTTGCAATTGTCTGGGTTCGGAAGACGACGTCGAAGAGGCCGTCCTGTGTGGTTGGCCGGAAGGCGATCGCCTTTCCGCGGAAGGCCTTGGGGACTTTGATGGCACGGCCGAGGAAGCTGACGTGACCACCCTGCTGGACGCGGCGCACGATGTCGCCCGGGGCGTATTCGAAGGGCGCGATGGTCTCGACATAGGCGCGCTGGCTCGGCTGATAGCGGCTGGCCGGGACGGCCAGCTCGATAGCCTCGTGTGGTCGCTGCGTGTTGTAGACGTTGCGCCAGTGCTCGAAGGCGCGCGCGGCGGCGGCGAGATCGGCGAAGGGCGGAGCGGACAGCACTTCGGCCTTGAGGCTGCGGTGGAAGCGTTCGTCCTTGCCCATGGTCTGCGGATGATAGGGCCGCGAATGGCTGATCCTGATGCCAAGCTCGATCAGCCAGACGCCGAGCGGGGTGAACGGGCTGCCCGGGCCATCGCCCCAGGGCGAACCGTTGTCGGTAATCAGCCTCTCGGGCAGGCCGTAGCGGCGGAATGCGGTGATGAGTTGCTGCTGGACCGTTTCGGTCTGCTCGTTGGCGCAAGCCGCAAGCACCACGGAAAAGCGCGAGTGATCGTCGAGCACGGTCAGCGGATGAAGCCGGCCGGCGTGCATGGCCACATGGCCCTTGAAGTCCATCTGCCACAACTCGTTCGGCCGCCCGCGCTCGAAGCGGGTGAAGGGGGCCTGACCACCGCCGAATGTGCCGAGCTCGATACCATGCCGCTTCAGGATGGCCGTCACCGTGGAGGGCGCCGGAACTTCATCGTGGCCGAGATCCTTCAGCCGCCTGGCAATCTTGCGGCCGCCCCAGGCCGGATGCTCCGTGCGGACCGAAAGCACCGCATCCTCTGTCGCCGCAACGCTGCGCAGCGGCGAATGCTGCGGCCGCCGCGACTGCTCCTGAAGCCCCGTCGTCCCGCTTGTCCGCCAACGCTCCAACCACTTGTAGCCCGTCGTCGGACTGATCCCGAACCGACGGCACAATTGCCGAACGTTGGCTCCCTCTGCCGAGGCCAACATCACAAACTCCAATCTCGCGTCCATCCGAGACACCTCGCGGAACGGCATCCGACAGCCTCCTTGATTCGCTGTCGAAAGTGTCCACGATGTCTCCGAACACCCGTCCACCATGTCCCCGGTCTGAACACCCCCGGAGGGCAAGCGAGCTGAGTGCACGTCTGATGCCTTCCAGGCCGATGATTGGCTATACGCACGTCTCCAAGAGCTTCGGCCCCCTCAGGGCCGTCGACGATGTGTCGCTCGATATCGCCGAGGGCGAGTTTCTGGCGATCGTCGGCGGCTCGGGCTCGGGCAAGACGACACTGCTACGGCTTGCCAACCGGCTGATCGAGGCCGATGGCGGCACCATCACGGTCGAGGGCGAGGACGTCCAGAACGTCGATCCGGTCGCTCTACGGCGCCGGATCGGCTATGTCTTCCAGAGCGGCGGGCTGTTTCCGCACTTGAGCGTCGCCGACAATATCGGGATCACGCCAAAGCTGCTCGGCCAGCCTACGGCCGACATTGCCGCGCGCGTCGACGAGCTCATCGAGCTGGTGCAGCTCGACCGCGCCTCCCATCGTGAAAGGCTGCCGGAGGCACTCTCGGGCGGGCAGCGCCAGCGCGTCGGCGTGGCGCGGGCGCTGGCAGCAAAGCCCCGCATCGTGCTGATGGACGAGCCGTTCGGCGCGCTCGATCCCCTCACGCGCGACGCCCTCGGCGATGACTATCGCTCGTTGCACCGCAAGCTCGGCCTGACCACCGTGATGATCACGCACGACATGACAGAGGCGATTTTGCTCGCTGACCGCATCGCGGTGATGCGCGGCGGCAAACTGCTCGCGCAGGGTACGCCTTCGGAGCTCTCGACGAGCAGCGATGCCTATGTGCTGGAGCTGCTTCGCACGCCTCGGCGCCAGGTCGAGCGGCTGAACGCGCTGCTACCACAGAGCGGTGCCGCATGATAACCGATCCACGCTGGGGCGAGGCGCTGTCGCATCTGCCCGACTATCTCGGCAATCATGTACGGGTGAGCCTCGCCGCGCTCGCGCTCGGCCTGATCGTCAGCCTGCCGCTCGCAATCCTCACACGCAACCGCCCGGCGCCGCGCGCCGTCCTGCTCGCGCTCGCCAGCATCGTGCAGACCGTGCCGGGGCTGGCGCTGCTCGCGCTGTTCTATCCACTGCTGCTGCTCGCCGCGTCCGTGACGCTAAAATGGTTCGGCGTCTCCTTCTCCGCATTCGGATTCCTGCCGGCAATGCTGGCGCTGGCGCTCTACTCGATGCTGCCGGTGCTGCGCAACGGCATCACCGGGCTCAACGGCATCGACCCCGCGCTGATCGAAGCCGCGAAAGGCGCCGGCATGACGGAGCGGCAGTCGCTGATCATGGTCGAGCTTCCGCTGGCACTGCCGGTGATGATGGCCGGCATCCGCACCGCCGCCGTGTGGGTGATCGGCACCGCGACGCTGTCGACGCCGATCGGTCAGACCAGCCTCGGCAATTACATTTTTGCGGGGCTTCAAACCCAGAACTGGGTGTTCGTGCTGTTCGGCTGCGTTGCCTCAGCCCTGCTCGCGCTCGCCGTCGATCAGCTGCTTGGCCTGATCGAGAGCGGCCTGCGCAATCGCAGCCGCATTGGCGCCGGGCTCGGTGCGATCGGGATCGCGGCACTGGTCGCGGCGACATTGGTACCGACGATGGGACGTTCGTCGTCCGGCTATGTGGTCGGTGCAAAAACCTTCGCCGAGCAATACGTGCTCTCGGCCCTGCTGAGGGACCGCCTCCAGGCAGCCGGCCTCTCCGCCACGGCGCGGTCGGGTCTCGGCTCGAGCGTGATCTTCGAGGCGTTGAAGGCGGGCGACATCGATCTCTATGTCGACTATTCCGGTACGCTCTGGGCCAACCAGTTGCACCGCCCCGACATCAAGCCACGCGCGGAGCTGGTGGCAGATTTGAAGACGGCGCTCGCGAAGGACAATATCACGCTGCTCGGCGAGCTCGGCTTCGAGAATGCCTATGCGCTGGTGATGCCGAAGAAGCGCGCCGACGCGCTCGGCATCCGCACCATCGCCGATCTCGCCGCGCATGCATCGACGATGTCGATTGCTGGCGACTACGAATTCTTCTCGCGGCCGGAATGGGCGGCGCTGCGGCAAGCCTATGGTCTTCAGTTCAGCGCGCAGCGCCAGATGCAGCCGGATTTCATGTATGCGGCGGTGGCCAGCGGCGAGGTCGACGTGATCGCCGGCTACACCAGCGACGGGCTGATCGCGAAATACGATCTGATGGCGCTCGACGATCCCAAGCACGCGATCCCGCCTTACGACGCGATCCTGCTGCTGGCCCCGAAGCGCGTCGGCGACGAGCGGCTCAAGGCGGCGCTGAGCCCACTGCTCGGCAAGATCGACATCGCCACCATGCGCGAGGCGAATTTGCGCGCGAGCGGCAACGATGCGACTTCATCGCCGGATGTGGTGGCAAAGTGGCTGTGGGAGAAGCTGGGCAAACAGTAGGCCAACTACAGCCCGTGGATCATCCCTGCATCGATCAGCAGCCGGTTCAGCCGCCGCGCTTCGGCGCCGTCCTTGCAGCCGTAGAAGATGCCCTTGCAGCGGAGCATGATCTGCTTCTGCTCCGCAAAGGACGGATCGAGCGGGATGCCGGCTGCTTCCTGGATCACCAGCGGCAGATACGGACCGTCTATCGTGTCCATCACAGCGTCGCTTTTCACCGGCTCGAAATTGACGGCGTCGATCGCGTAATAGGTCGCGTAGAGACGCGGATCGTAGGCGTCGAGCTTCTTGCCGATCGCGCCTTCGTCGAGCCCGGGCTCGAGCAGATTGGGCGCAAATTCAGGCTGGTGATCGCCGTAGCGCACGATCAGGAAGGGCTCGCCCGGAAAACTCTTCTTCAAGCCCGCGACGAAGGCCTTGTATTGCTCGGCGCTCATCGCCTGCCGGCGCAGATATTCGTCGATGGACGGCGCATTGCCCGGCGCACGCCAGTTCGGCACCAAATCGGGGCGGAAGCGCGTCTCCCAGGGGAAATGATTGGCGCCGAGATAGATGAAGCTGAACAGCGGCTTGTTCGGCGTCCGCTCGCCCATCAACCGCAGCGCCTTGTCGTAGAAGAAGCTGTCGGGCTCGACGTCCTTCGCGCCGAGATCCCCGGAGTCGAGGAAGCGCTCGACACCGGTCGTCACCTGAAAGCTGCGCGCGGCCATGAAGCCGCCATAGGCGGGGTAGAGCGATAGGGTGTCGTAGCCGCAACGGCGCAGCGCCAGCGGCAGGCCGCGCTCGACGCGGCCCGAGGCAATGCGCGTCACGAAATAGGCGAAGCGGCCGAACGAGCGCGAGGAGAGACCCGCAAGCACGTTGTATTCGGTGAACCAGCTCGGCCCGCCATTGCTCTCGGCCAGGAATGTGCGCTCCTTGCCGTCCCAGGACTTGAAGTGGCCGCCATAACCCGGCGGCACCTTGATGCCCTGTGCGGCGCGGATGTCAAAACTCGATTCATCATGGATCATGATGATATTCGGCCGCCGGCCGGCCGGATGGCAGGCGTCGACCAGTGGCATGTTGAGCCGCTCATCGGTCGAGGCGGCCGACTCCATGAAGCCGTACTGCGCGAAGTCGGAGACCGCCGTGACCCCGGAGCGGAAGAACTTCGAGAGATAGCCGTCGTCGTAATAGCCGCGCCAAGCTTCGTCCGGATGAGAGACGGAATAGCCGACCAACCCAGCAACACAGGCGAGCATGGCGGCGAATGCCGGCAGGCGGCGGATGCGGAACGGATCGAGCCACCACAGCGCATACATCAGCGGCAGCGTGACGAGGCCGGCCCCGATCACCGACCAGCGCAGGTTCGGAAAGATCGTGAACAGAAACGCGACGGTGTCGCGGTCGATCATCATCAGGTCGATGAAGTTGACCGTCATCTGAACGACGTCGTGCTTGAGCCGCGATAGCAGCACCAGCACTACGACCATGGTCAGCGACAGCGCGCCCGACAGTGCCGGCCGGCGCAACAGCGTGATCCAGAAGAAGTTGAGGATCCCCCAGGCGAACAGGAAGGACAGGCGGGAGCCGAAATCGGTCTCGGTCTCGTACATCAGCGCAAGCGCTGCGAAATGCGGCGCGGCAACCGCCAGCAGCCGCCAGATGCCGAGCGCGGCGACGCTCGCCAGGGCGGCGGTGGTGGCGGAAGGACCTGAATTGGGCGCGGGCGCCATCGACGATACGCAACAGCTGGTCCGGCGGGTGATGCCAAGCCGTCTGACCGGCCTGCGACGTTCGGCGCAGCCGGAAAGCCTGCACCGTGTCATAAAATTGTAATTGAACGGTCACGGACAAGCAACGCGCGCGGCGATCCGACCTTCGCTTAATGTTAGCGGGGGGCGAAGCGCCACCCCTGACGACGCTAAGCTGTCGCGATCCCGGCGATGAACAGATCGATCACCCCCTCCGCCATCCGCTCGATTTCGTCTTCCGCCACGCCCCAGCGCGGAAAATGACCGTCGAGGTTCATTCGGGCGAAGCCGTAGATCATGGCACGGCCGGCAATCAGGATGCGTTTGAGATCCGCCGATCGCAGCAGGCCCTGGTCGGCCGCGTCAGCCAGCATCCGCTCGGTCAGCGCGACCAATTCGGCATTGTCGCGCGTCAGCTCGGCCGAGCTGCCATGGGCGAAATAGCGCCCCGTGGAGATGATCTCGAAATGCGCGGGATTGCGCATCGCCCAGCGTACATAGGCGATACCGAAGGCGCGGAAGCGGGCCAGCGGGTCGGCGGGCGCAGCATCGCCCAGCGCGGCCTCGATCTCGACGCGAAAGCGCCGTTGCGCCTCCTCGGCCACCGCCACCATCAGCGCGTCGCGGTTGGGGAAGTGCCGGAACGGCGCCCCCGGCGACACCGCGGCCCGGCGGGCGGCCTCGCGTACGGAGACCTCGGCACCCTCAGCCGCCAGTTGCAGCGCAGCATCGATCAGCACCCGGCGGAGGTCGCCGTGATGATAGGGCCGGGCTTCGGACGTCTGGCGACGCGCGCGAGGCTTGGAGGTCTGAGACTTGGAGCCCCGGGGCTTGGAGCTCTGAGGCTTGGACGTCTGACGGGCAGGCATGGCGCCTTCTAGCATCACCCGAACGTGAATGTAAGCAGCGATTACACAATTGACGTTCTTGCCACACCGAAATGTAATCGCTGATTACATAATGAAGGAAACCACCATGTCGCCACGTCAAAGCTGGTTCGTAGGCTGGCGGCTGCTCGCCGCCCTCACGCTCTACCTGATCATCCTGAGCCTTTGGATTGCCTCGATGCGGCAGTTCGAGGTCGAGGGCGTGCGCATGGTGATCCGCTTCACGGCGCGCAGCTCGCTGCTGCTGTTCTGCCTGGCCTTCAGTGCCGCAGCGCTGGCACGGCTCTGGCCAAACGCCTGGACGCGCTGGCAGCGGCGCAACCGCCGCTATCTTGGTTTGAGCTTTGCCGCCTCACACGTCATCCATGCGGTAGCGATCGTCGTATTCGCGAAAATGGACCCGGCCGGCTTTGCCGGGGCCACCTCGCCGGCCTCCTACATCTTCGGCGGCATCGGCTATGCCGCGATCATCGCCATGAGCGCGACCTCGTTCGATCGCACGGCGGCGCTGGTCGGTCCCCGCACCTGGCGCGCACTGCATCGTGTTGGCGGCTATTACCTCTGGTTCCAGTTCATGGTGTCGTTCGGCAAGCGCGTGCCGGCCATGCCTGGCTACGCGGCGTTCCTTATTCCGCTGGTCGCCGTGATGGCGCTGCGGCTGATCGCGATGGCCGCCCACCCCCGCCAACGGACGGCCGAGGTGGGCTGAACGCCGATCAGCCCTGCGGCAGCAGCCCGAGCCGCTTGGCGATGATGCGGTCGACCGTGCGCTTGGGCAGCGCAGTGGTCATGAAGTGTCGAAGCCAGTCCGGCGTGATCTGGTAGCGCACCTTGGGATTTGCCGCCGTAAGCGCCTCGAAGACGACCTCGGCGATCCGCTCGGCCGGCAGCCCGGTCTCACCGAGCTTCATCATGAACGCCATGACCTTGTTGAGCGCCGGGAGATAGGGCGAGTTCTGGTAGACCGACAGGTCGAACTGCTCGGCCTTGCTCCAGATCGGCGTCTTCACCGCGCCGGGCGCGACGATGATGACGTCGATGCCGAACAGCATCAGCTCGCGGCGCAGGCTCTCTGACAGGCCTTCGATCGCATGCTTGGAGGTGCAATAGGGCGCCGACAGCGGATTGCCGTTCTTGCCGGCGACCGAGCTGATCATCACGATCCGCCCCTTTGGCCCTTTCAGCGACGGGTCAGCGCCGAGCAGCGGCCCGAACGCCTGCGTCGCGATTACCGGGCCGATGACGTTGATGTCCATCTGGCGGCGAAAATCATCCGCCGACAATTCGAGCACGGGGCCAGCGACGGCAACGCCGGCATTGTTGACGAGACCAGCGAGCGTCTCGCCGCCCAGCGCCTCGCGCACCTGGCGCGCGGCCGCCAGCACGGCGGCCTCGTCGGTGACGTCGAACAGCAACGGCGTGAAGTTTTGGCCGAACTCACCCGCCAGCCGGTCGGCATCGGCCTGCTTGCGGACGCTGCCAAAGACGCGATAGCCGCGTCCGATCAGAAATTTCGCAATGGCCCAGCCAATGCCGGTGGATGCGCCGGTGACGACGACAGATCGCATGGTCCTTCCCCCTTTTTGCCCCACGATCAGTGTAGAGGGAGGCCGCGCCAACGCAATGCCATCAGGTTCTCAAGCCGCGCACCGCCGATCCTTTTCGAGGCCGCACCGCGCTCCAAGAAGGCGCAGCAGGTGTCGGTTCTTAAGATGATGCAATGCGCGAATGCCGCAAACTGCGATTGATTGTACGCTGAGAGCGCGGATGAAAAGCCGAGTCCTAGACTCTGAGGACACAGCGCTTTTGGCGATTCCGAGTTCTGGAAAAGTCCTGAGAAACGACGCGTGCCCAAGAATGTGGTTTAAGCGTCAGTTCTTGGCTCTCAGAGAGCACTTGAACCCGCGAAGAATTTGAATGAAGCAGCAATGCTTCGCGCGAGATGAAAAGAGCGAGACCGCTGTTGCGATCTCGCTCAGATATAATCGCGAAGGTTTAAGATTTGGTTTGGCGAGCGAAGCTTTGCTTCACTCGCCATTCCGGGACGCGACGAAGTCGCGAACCCGGAATCCAGAGATCGTCGGTCGAGATTCCGGGTTGCGCTTCGCGCCCCCGGAAATGACGGCGTAGCCGTCAGTTCTTCGACTTGTCGACCAGCGCGCCCTTCTTGATCCAGGGCATCATGTCGCGCAGCTTGGCGCCGACTTCCTCGATCGGGTGCTGGGCGAGCTTGGCGCGGGTCGCCTTGAACGAGGTCTGGTTGACCTTGTTCTCGAGCATCCAGTCGCGGGCGAACTTGCCGCCCTGGATGTCGGCGAGAACGCGCTTCATCTCGGCCTTGGTCTCGGCGGTGACGATGCGCGGACCGGTGACGTACTCGCCGTACTCCGCGGTGTTGGAGATCGAGTAGTTCATGTTGGCGATGCCGCCTTCATAGATCAGGTCGACGATCAGTTTCACTTCGTGCAGACACTCGAAATAGGCCATCTCCGGGGCGTAGCCGGCTTCGACCAGGGTCTCGTAGCCGCCCTTGATCAGCTCGACCAGGCCGCCGCAGAGCACGACCTGCTCGCCGAACAGGTCGGTCTCGCACTCTTCCTTGAAGGTGGTCTCGATGATGCCGGCGCGGCCACCGCCGACAGCGGAGGCGTAGGACAAGCCGAGGTCATGGGCGTTGCCCGAGACGTCCTTGGCGATCGCGATCAGGCAGGGCACGCCACCGCCGCGCTGATACTCCGAACGCACGGTGTGGCCAGGGCCCTTCGGCGCGATCATCAGCACGTCGAGGTCGGCGCGCGGGTCGAGCAGGTTGAAGTGCACGTTGAGGCCGTGCGCGAACACGAGAGCAGCGCCCTTCTTCATGTTCTCGTGCAGATGCTCGCGATAGATGTCGCCCTGGAGCTCGTCCGGGGTCAGCATCATAACGAGGTCGGCCCATTTGGCGGCGTCAGCAACTTCCATCACCTTGAAGCCGGCGGCTTCCGCCTTCTTGACCGAGCCCGAGTCCTTGCGCAGCGCAATGGCGACTTCCTTGACGCCGGAGTCCTTGAGGTTGAGCGCATGGGCGTGGCCCTGGCTGCCATAGCCGACGATGGCGACCTTCTTGCCCTTGATCAGGTTCAGGTCGGCGTCGCGATCGTAATAAACACGCATAGTCGTTTCCTCGTTCAGGGCCAGAATCGGCCGATAGTCAGTGTCCGAAGGGTGAAATTTGCGAATTTCGGGGGCTGTCTAGAGCATTTCGGCCCCTTAGGGAAACCCGTTTCTGCATGGAAATCCGCCACATCATGCATCCATGAAAACGGGGTAGAGGGAGGCGAGCAGCAGGAGCGCCATCAGGATATTGAAGGCGCGGACCAGCCGCTCCGAGGTCAGCACCGGTCGTAGTGCAGTGCCGAAGAAAGCCCAGACCACGGTCGAGACCGTGCCGACCAAGAGGCTGATCAGGGTCTGGATCGCGATGTTGATCGGGAACTGGGCGATCGCCGCGTAAGCCGTGATGGTGCCGATCACGATCACCCAGCCCTTGGCGTTGATCCACTGGAACATGGCCGCGCCCCAGAAGGTCATCGGGCCGCGGCCGTCTCCCTTGCCCGGCTTGGTCGGGCCCGACATAGCGATTACGGCGGCAAGATAGATGAGGTAGGCCGCACCGGCATATTTCAGGATGGTCTGGAGAATCGGGTACGCCAGGAAGACGGTACCGAGCCCGAGACCGACGGCGGCGACCATGAAGGCGAAGCCGATGACGATGCCGGCGATGTGGGGAATGGTGCGCCGGAAGCCATAGGTCAGCCCCGAAGCCAACAGCATGATGTTGTTCGGCCCAGGGGTGAAGTACATCACCACCATGAAGGCGAGGAAGGCATAGAAGAGCGAGTGGGCCATATTCACCTCACGTTGTCTTCGCAAGCGGCTGCGGCCGCTTGACCAGCACCATCACCGCGATGCCGCCGATCACGGTCAGCATGCCCGCGAGGCGCAGCGGCCCGAACCGTTCGCCGAACACGACGCTGGACGCCGCCGAGCCGACGAACGGCACCAGCAGCGCAAACGGCACCACTTGCGCGGCGGGATAATCACGCAGCAGCCGCCCCCACAGCCAATAGGCAATGCTGGTCGAGATCGCGCCAATCACGATCAGGCAGATCAGGCCCGTCAGCGACATGTGCATCAGCGACTGGAAGGTCGGCGCCGGCCCGTTCACGACGAGCGCAAGTGCGAACAACGGCACCGCGGCGGTGAGGCAGAGCCAGGCGAACAGGTCGAACATCGGTGCGCCGCGAGCACCGCGCAGCAGCAGATTGCCGACGGCAAAGCAGATCGGAGCGATCATCAGCACCGCAAAGGCGCCGACGCTGAAATCATAGCCGACAGTGCCGCAGATCATCAGCAGCCCGATGGCTGCGATGACGATGCCTAGCGTCTGCACCGGCGCCGGGCGCTCGCCGAAGACGAGCGCCGCGAAGCCGATCGTGAACAGCGCCTGGCTCTGCACGACGACGGAGGTCAGCCCCACTGGCACACCATGGGCGATGCCGTAGGCCTGACTCAGGAACTGGCCGAGGAACAGCGTAAAACTGATCGCGATCAGCAGCGACCAGGCGACCTTCGGCTTGGGAACGAACAGGCATGGCACAGCCGCGATGCCGAAACGCATCGCCGTCATCAGCTCCGGCGAAAACTCGTCGAGCGCGATCCGGCTCGCCACAAAGGCAAGCCCCCAGATGATCGCCACGATGAGGGCGATGAGGATGTCGGCCGGCTTCATTGTTGTTTCCGGTTCTGCCCTGTCGTGCAGCCCTGCTTGTTTCTAGCCCTGTTCGCCGGCCTTCGGTTTGTGCAAGAGATAAGTGCCGTGCATCGGCTCGTGATAGTCCGCCGAGATCAGCGTGAAGCCGACATCGGTCAGCATCCGCTCCATCACCCAGCCGAAAGTTGAGTATTCGTCACGCATATGCGTCACCACGCTCTCGTGCGAGAAATCGTGGTTCTTGATGTGATAGTCGGCCCATTGCTCGACGTCGCGCTCGATCGCATCGGGCATCGACGCGTAGACAATGTCGCGCAAGTAAAAGGTCGCACCGGGCTTCAGCGCACGAAAGATCCGCGACATCGCCACCGCTTTCCAGAAATCCGGCAGATGATGCAGCGTGAACTCGCTGACGATCAAATCATAGGACTCGGGCCGGTAGGCAAATGAAAGCAGGCCGGCGGACTGCATGCGCACGGGCGCCTTGCGGTCGCGCGCATAGATCTCGGCGAGCGCCAGCATCGCCGGCGAAATGTCGATGGCGTCGACCTCGGCGCCCATCAGTGCGGCTTCGGTGGCGAGAACGCCGTTGCCGCAGCCGATGTCGGCGATGCGCCAGCCGCGCTGGAGCCCGAGCATTTTCAATGCGGCGCGCGCGCGCAGATCGGCGTCGTCGTGAGAGTCGTAGATCGACGCCACAGCGGGCCCGATGCCCATCCGGTTCCGCTCATTATAGTACCAGTCGCGCGCCAGCATGGCTCACATCCCTTCAGGCCCGCGACCGATCGCGGCAACACCGGTGCGCGACACCTCGACAAGACCGAGCGGGCGCATCAGGTCGATAAACTGGTTGATCTTGTCCGTATTGCCTGTGATCTCGAACACGAAGCTCTCGGTGGTGGCATCGATCACGCGGGCGCGGAAGGCATCCGCCAGCCGCAGCGCCTCGACGCGATGCTCGCCCTGCCCGCGCACCTTCACCATCGCGAGCTCGCGCTCGATCGAACGGCGGGTCTGGGTCATGTCGACGACCTGGTAGACCGGAATCATGCGGTCGAGCTGATGCTTGATCTGCTGGATCACCATCGGCGTACCCGTGGTGACGATGGTGATGCGCGAGAGATGCTTCTGCGCTTCGGTCTCCGAGACCGTGAGACTCTCGATGTTGTAGCCGCGCCCCGAGAACAGGCCGATGACGCGCGCGAGCACGCCGGGCTCGTTCTGCACGAGCACCGCGAGCGTGTGCGTCTCGTTGGGATCGTGACGGTCCTCGATGAAGTAGGCGGATGCGGGCTGGTTCATGATCGTCCCCTCTTGTCTCTGCCTCACGCCATCCCGACCCAACGGCGGAACAGATCGAAATCGATATTGCCGCCGGACAGCACCAGACCGACGCGCTTGCCCTTCAGCGTGCTCTTTTCTTGCAGCGCCGCGGCGAGCGCAGCAGCGCCAGCGCCCTCGGCGAGATTGTGCGTATCGGTCCAGTAGGCACGGATCGCCGTAGCGACCTCACCGTCGCTGACCTCTACGATGCGCGAGGCACCCTTGCGGATCAGCCCGAGCGCATCCTCGTCGGGGATACGCGTCGCCATGCCGTCGGCGAGCGTATTGGCAGTTTCGGTCGTCACGATCTTGCCTGCCGCGAACGACAGCGCGTAGGACGGCGCTTCCGTCGACTGCACGCCGACGATCTCGGTCTTCAGGCCCAGCAGATCACGCGCCATGATGCAGCCGCAGATGCCGGAGCCCTGCCCGATCGGCACATAGAGCACGTCGAGATCCGGCGCGGCCCTGAACAGCTCGAGCGCGTAGGTCGCGACACCCAGCACGAGGTCGGGGTGGAATGACGGCACCATGTGGAGTCCGGCGAACTGCGCGCGACGCTCGGCCTCCTCGCGTGCGGCCTGAAAATCCTCGCCGTACTCGACCAGCTCGGCGCCAAAGGCCTTCATCGCGCGGTTCTTCTCGACCGAGTTGCCGCGCGGCACGTAGATCACGGCGGGAACGCCGTGACGACCAGCGGCAAAGGCCAGGCTCTGGCCATGATTGCCGCGCGTTGCTGAAATGATGCCGGGCGTGTTCGGCTGCTCGCGCTTCAGCCGGTCGAGATAGACGAGGCCTCCGCGCACCTTGAAGGCGCCGATTGGCGTGTGGTTCTCGTGCTTGACCACGACCTCGGTGCCGAGGCGCCCAGCGAGTAACGGCCAGCCGCGTGCCGGCGTTGCCGGCACCGCCTGCCTCACGATCGCATGTGCGCGCTCGAGCTCCGTCAGGTCGAACATGACGTCACACCAGCGCCTTGCCGCCAGCGAACGCTTTTGCCGTCGCCTCGTCGTTGGCCTGCTCCGGCAGCAGCATCTCGTTGTGTGCCTTCCCGGAGGGGATCATCGGGAAGCAGTTTTCCAGCGCGGCGACACGGCAGTCGAACAGCACGGGGCGCTTGACCGAGATCATCTCCTGGATGGCTCCGTCGAGATCGCCAGGCTTGTGCACCTGGATGCCAACGCCGCCATAGGCCTCCGCGAGCTTGACGAAATCGGGCAGCGCTTCGGAATAGGAATGCGACAGCCGGTTGCCGTGGAGCAGCTGCTGCCACTGGCGCACCATGCCCATGTACTGGTTGTTCAGGATGAAGATCTTGATCGGCAGCTCGTACTGAACCGCCGTCGACATCTCCTGCATCGTCATCTGCACCGAGGCATCGCCCGCGATGTCGATGACGAGGCTGTCGGGATGGGCCACCTGCACGCCGACCGCGGCCGGCAGGCCGTAACCCATGGTGCCGAGACCGCCCGACGTCATCCAGCGATGCGGCTCCTCGAAGCCGTAGAACTGGGCCGCCCACATCTGGTGCTGGCCGACCTCGGTCGTGATGTAGGTATCCTTGCCGCGCGTCGCTTCGAACAGGCTCTGGATCGCGTGCTGAGGCAGGATGACGTCGTTGCTCTTCTTGTAATAGAGCGAGTTGCGGGCGCGCCACTGCGCGATCTGCTGCCACCAGGTCTTGATGTCGGGCTTCTTCGCCTCCGCCTTGAACACCTGGAGGATGTCGCCGAGGATGTTGCCGCAGTCGCCGATGATCGGCACGTCGACACGGATGTTCTTGTTGATCGAGGACGGGTCGATGTCGATGTGGATCTTCTTCGAATTCGGCGAGAACGCATCGACGCGACCGGTGATGCGGTCGTCGAAGCGCGCGCCGACGCACAGCATGACGTCGCAATCATGCATGGTCATGTTGGCTTCGTAGGTGCCGTGCATGCCGAGCATGCCGAGCCAGTTCTTGCCGGACGCCGGATACGCACCCAGGCCCATCAGCGTCGAGGTGATCGGAAAACCGGTGATCTCGACCAGCTCGCGCAGCAGCTTGGTCGCCTCAGGACCGGAATTGATCACGCCGCCGCCGCTATAGATCACAGGGCGTTTCGCATTGGCGAGCAGTGCCACGGCCTTGCGGATCTGCGTCGCATCGCCCTTCACGCGCGGCGCATAGGAGCGGTGCACGTCGGACTTGCGCGGCGGATGATAGGTGCCGGTCGCGAACTGCACGTCCTTGGGAACGTCGACCAGCACCGGGCCCGGACGGCCCGTGGTCGCAACGTAGAAAGCTTCGTGCAGCACCTTGGCGAGATCGTTGACGTCGCGCACCAGCCAATTGTGCTTGGTGCAGGGGCGCGTGATGCCGACGGTGTCGCATTCCTGGAACGCGTCATTGCCGATCAGATGCGTCGGCACCTGGCCGGAGATGCAGACCAGCGGGATCGAATCCATCAACGCGTCGGTCAGCGGCGTCACCATGTTGGTGGCGCCCGGACCGGAGGTCACCAGCGCAACGCCGGGCTTGCCGGTCGAGCGCGCGTAGCCCTCGGCGGCGTGGCCCGCGCCCTGCTCGTGGCGGACCAGGATGTGCTGGACCTCGCTCTGCTGAAAAATCTCGTCGTAGATCGGAAGCACCGCGCCGCCGGGATAGCCGAAAATGTCGGTCACGCCGTGATCGATGAGCGCACGGACGATCATCGCGGCGCCGGTCATCTGGTTCGGATCGTGGCTCTTGTCGCTCATTGGCTTGCTCCGGATGCGCTGTTGTCAGCGGCTTCGTTCGTGTCGGATTCGGGAAATAAAAAAGGCCCCGAGAGGGACCCTGCACACCGCCTGTCATGTGGATGGCAGCTAGCCACCCCCGGCGGTGTGCCTGGGTACGACGGCGATAAGGAGTTTGGTAATAATGTTACGCATGGCAGGCGCTCAGCTTCCCAAAGGTTGCGCGAAACATAGCGGCCAAAGCCCGGATGTCAAGGCAATGTGGCCATTCCAACGCGATTTTGGCAGTGTAGCGGTGTTCCCGGAGTTCGGCGAGAGGTAAAATCGGGAACCGGAGGACAAAAGCACGTCAGCGGGGGGTCCGGGCCGCGTTAGCGGCGCCCGTGAGCCATCCCTTGGCCTCCGCCGGCTTCACCCACTCGAATTCGGGAAGCTGGTGCCGGAACCAGGTGAATTGGCGCTTGGCGTAGTGGCGGGTGTCGGCGCGGCCGATCGTGGCGGCCTCCTCCAGGCTGAGCTCACCGCGCAGATGCCGGATCAGGGCTGGCACGCCGTGGGCCTTCATGGCCGGCAGCAGCGGATCGAGGTTGCGGGCAGCAAGCTGCTCGACCTCGGTCAGGGCGCCCGCGCCCAGCATGGCGTCGAAACGGGCATCGATGCGCGCATAGAGCTCGTCGCGTTCGGGCGCGAGAAACACCGCGCGAAAACTGTCCTTTGGCAGCAGCGGTGGCTGGCCCTCGTGGTGCCAGTCGAGCAGCGAGCGCCCGGTCGCCTCGACCACTTCCAGCGCGCGCGCAATTCTCGTGCGGTCGCGCAGGTTCAATCGTTCGGCCGCACGCGGGTCGCGACGCGCGAGTTCCGCATGCAGCGCCTCGACGCCGTTCCGCTCCAGCCGCGCGCGGACGCCCTCGCGCACTTCGGCGAGGATCGGCGGCACCACGGAAAGACCCGCCGTCAACGCCTTGAAATACAGCCCGGTGCCGCCGATGAAGATCGGCAGCCGACCCTCGGCCTTCGCTTCTTCCAGCATCTTCGCCGCATCGGCAACCCAGGCGCCCGCCGAAAAATTCACGGCCGCATCGACGTGGCCATAGAGGCGATGCGGAACGCGCGCCTCCTCATCAGGCGTGGGGCGCGCGGTGATGACGCTGAGGTCGCGATAGACCTGCATGGAATCGGCATTGATGACGATGCCGCCCACGCTCTGCGCGAGCTCCAACGCCAGCGCCGACTTGCCGCTGGCGGTCGGGCCTGCGATAAGCACGGCCTTGCTCGAATGCCTCTCGCTCACGAAAACCTCAAATGTCCCTCGTCGCCACGCTGATCTGCAATCCCGCCAATCCCGCGCTCGATTCCACCATCGTCGACGGCGCTCGCGCCGTGCTGCCACAAGCAACACCCGCGCACTGGCTGTTCGACGGGGTTGCGGTTGACATTCCCTTCGGCGCCGACAGTAACCTCGCAGGCGACCGTCACGCCATCGAAGAGCGGTTGCGCGAGATCCGCGGTGACCTGCCCATCGACATTGTCGTGCAGCCAGTCGGCTTCCGGCGCAAGAAGCTTTTTCTCGCCGATATGGATTCCACCATGATTGGTCAGGAATGCATTGACGAGCTCGCCGATCTCGTCGGGATGAAGGCTCATGTAGCGACCATCACTGAACGCGCGATGCGTGGCGAGATCGAGTTCGAGCCGGCGCTGCGCGAGCGCGTCGCGCTGCTGAAGGATCTCCCCGCCAGCGTCGTCGACGAGGTGCTGGCCAAGCGCATTACGCTCACCCCGGGCGGCCGCGAATTGGTCGCGACCATGCGCGCCCACGGCGCCTATACCTGCCTCGTCTCCGGCGGCTTCACCCTGTTCACGCGCGCAGTCGCCGCCAAACTCGGCTTCCAGGAGAACCGCGCCAACGAGCTCGTCGTGCGCGACAGCAAGTTCACCGGCGAGGTGAAGGAGCCGATCCTGGGCCGCGCGGCCAAGCTGGCGACGCTGGTGGACCTGATGGAATCGTTCGATCTCGATGACGTTGACTCGGTCGTCGTCGGCGACGGCGCCAACGACCTCGCGATGATCCAGGCGGCGGGGCTGGGCGTGGCGTATCACGCGAAGCCGGCGGTGGCGGCAGCGGCGGCTGCGCGGATCGACCATGGCGATCTCACAGCGCTGCTTTATGCGCAGGGGTATCGGCGGGACGAATTCGTAGAGGGGTAGCCTCCTCTCCGCTGTCATCACCCGCGAAAAGCGGGTGATCCAGTATTCCAGAGGCGGCAGTGCTTGAACCGAGAAGCCGCGGCGTGCTGGGCCCCGGTCAAGCCGGGGCATGACAGTGAGTGTGGGGCTAAGAACGTCCCTTACTGCACGCTCAGCGCCACAAACCGCAGCTCGCCGTCACCATTCGAGACCAGCAGCAGCACGGACTTCTTGCCGTCCTTCTTGAGCTGGTCCACGCGCTTCTGGATGTCGGCGCCGCTAGCGACTGCTTCCTGCGCGACTTCGACGATGACGTCGCCGGCGGAGAGCCGCTTCTCGGCGGCGTCCGAACTGGCGTCGACATTGGTGACGACCACGCCCTTGACGGTGTCCTTGATCTTGTAACGCGTGCGCAGATCCTTGTTCAGCACGGCGAGATCGAGGCCGAGCGCCTTCTGCGTCACCAGCTTCTCAGGCGGCGGCTCGTCGGTCTTGACAGCGGCCTGCACCTTTTCGGGATCCTGCAGGCGACCGAGCGTGACCTTCTTGGTCTGCTCCTCGCCCTTGCGGATGATGACGACGTCGACCTCCTTGCCGACCGCGGTGTCGGCGACGACGCGAGACAGGTCCTTCGGATCCTTGACGTCCTTGCCGTCGAACTTGACGACGACGTCGCCCGGTTCGATGCCGGCCGGCTTGGCCGGGCCCTTGTCGTCGATGCCGGCCACCAGCGCGCCGCGCGCCGGCTTGATGTTCAAGCTCTCGGCGATCTCGTCGGTGACGCCCTGGATGCGCACGCCAAGCCAGCCGCGGCGCAATTCGCCGAACTGGCGGAGCTGGTCGACGACGCCCGCGACCGTCTTCGACGGCACGGCGAAGCCGATGCCGATCGAGCCGCCGGAGGGCGAGATGATCAGGGTGTTGACGCCGATGACGTCGCCTTCGAGGTTGAACAGCGGGCCGCCGGAATTGCCGCGGTTGATGGCGGCGTCGGTCTGGATGTAGCTGTCATAGGGGCCCGAGGAGATGTCGCGGTTCTTGGCCGAGACGATGCCCGCGGTCACCGTGCCGCCGAGGCTGAAGGGGTTGCCGATCGCGACCACCCAGTCACCCAAACGCAGCTTGTCCGAGTCGCCGAACTTCACCGAGACGAGCGGCTTCGACGGCTTGAACTTCAAGACGGCGAGGTCGGTCTTCTTGTCGACGCCGACCAGCTCGGCCTTGATCTTGGTGCCGTCGTTGAGGATGACGTTGATCTCGTCTGCATCCGCGATGACGTGGTTGTTGGTCACCACGACGCCGGAGGTGTCGATGATGAAGCCGCTTCCGAGCGAGTTGGTCTTGCGCGGCGGGCCGGCGCCGTTATCGCCGCCCTTGCTGCCGCCGCCGGGACCTTTGCGGTTCTTGAAGAAGTCGTCGAAGAATTCCTCGAAGGGCGAGCCGGGCGGCAATTGCGGCATGGTGTTGCTGCCGCCGCCCTTGGCCTCGACGGTTTGCGAGGTCGAGATGTTGACGACCGCGTCGATCACCTTTTCGGCGACGTCGGCGATGCCCTCCGGTCCGCGCGCATGCGCCGGCGAGCCGAACACGCCGAAAGCGCCGACGGCGAGCGCCGCCAGCCCTAAGCGCAAGCGGGTCTGGGCAATGATGGCTGCGGTCATTGTAATCTCCAGAGAATAGGATTCGGCCTCAAGACTGCGCTCGAACGGGGGCACGGCGCAAGCGCGGAGCTTAACGGGTTTCAAGATCCGGATAATACGGCGAAAACCCGCCTCTCGCCTTCACTTTGGCGTTGGCGCGACAGCTAGATCGGGCGTCGCATCACCCAGATCAGGATCAGGCCGGCGACGGCCGAGCCGATCCCGACCGCCCGCAGGATATTGTCCGGCGTGGCAATGGCGCTCTTCATGGCCTTGCGCATCCAGTTTGGACTGGCCGCGAACATCAAGCCTTCCAGCACGAACAGAATGCCTAAGCCGATGAGGAAGTCGGCGAACGCAATGGACCTCATCGGATTGGAACCTCCCGTGGTGCTGTTCTTGTCTGGACGAAGGGCGGCCAAACCTGCCGTCCTTGTCTAGCTTACGGTTTCGCCGGCGTCTCGGTCGCCGTCTTGCCGGACGGGTTACCAAAATACCGGAAGAAATCCGAGTCCGGCCGCAGCAGGAAGCGGGTGTCGTCCTTCTTCAGCCCGGTCTCGTAGGCCGTCATCGACCGGTAGAACGCGAAGAAGTCAGCATCCTTGCCATAGGCTTCGGCAAAGAGACGGTTGCGCTCGGCGTCACCCACGCCGCGCGTCTGCTCGGCCTGCGAGTTGGCTTCGGCAATAATCACCGTCACATCACGGTCGGCCTTGGAGCGGATCTCCTGCGCCTTCTGGCCGCCCTGTGCACGGAATTCGGCCGCTTCCCGCTGACGCTCGGACTTCATCCGGTCGTACACCGCCTGGCTGTTCTGCTCCGGCAGGTCGGCACGGCGAATGCGGACGTCGACGACCTCGATACCGTAACCGCCGGCCTCGTGGTCGAGCTGCTCGCGGATGCGCCCCATCAGCCTCTCGCGCTCATCACGCACTACGGCGATGAAGTTGACCTCACCGAGCACGCGGCGCAACGCCGCGTTCAACAGCGAGGTGAGCTGGAGGTTCGCGGCCTGGATCGAGCCGACGCTCTGGTAGAAGCGTAGCGCGTCCTTGATGCGGTAGCGCGCAAAGGCGTCGACCACGAGCCGCTTCTGGTCGGAGGCAATGACCTCCTGCGACGGGTTCTCGAGATCGAGGATCCGCTTGTCGATGTTGATCACGGAGTTCCAGGGCGCCTTGAAGTGCAGCCCGGGATCGGTGACGACGTCCACCGGCTTGCCGAATTGCAGCACGATGGTCTGCTCGGTCTGCTGCACCGTGAACAACGACATGTAGCCGACAATCACGACCAGAAGCGCCGCAAGCAGCGCAACGATGCCTGTAACCGGAGACCTCATCTTGTGCCTCCGCTCGGCTGCTGGCCTGTCGTCGTCGGCCTCTTGGCCGACAATTCATTCAGCGGCAGATAGGGCACGACGCCCTGGCCCGAGGAGCTTCCGTCGTAGATCAGCTTGTCCGATCCGCCGAGCACGCGCTCCATGGTCTCCAGATAGATCCGTTCACGCGTCACGTCGGGCGCCTTCTTGTATTCCTCATACACCTTCAGGAAGCGCGAGCTCTGGCCCTTGGCCTCGGCGACCGCCTGCTCCTTGTAGCCTTCGGCGGCCTGCAGGATCCGCGCCGCGTTGCCGCGCGCTTCCGGCACGATCTTGTTGGCATAGGTCTGCGCTTCGTTCTGCAACTGCTCGAGGTTGGCGCGCGCCGCCTGCACGTCGCGGAACGCATCGATCACCTGCGCCGGCGGATCGACCTTCTGCATCTGCACCTGGGTGATCTGGATGCCGGCGCCGTAGCCATCGAGCGTCTTCTGCATCAAATCCTGCACGGTGGTTTCGGTCTGCGTCCGCGCCCCGGTCAGGATCGGCTGGATGTCAGAGCGGCCGATCACCTCGCGCATCGCGCTTTCGGCGACCGCCTTCACGGTGCCCTCGGGGTTTTGGATGTTGAACAGGAAGTTGCCGACGCCGTTGGGCTTGATGCGCCACAGCACGGTGAAGTCGACATCGACGATGTTCTCGTCGCCGGTCAGCATCAGGCTCTCTTCCGGCACGTCACGGATCGAGCGGCCGCGGCGGGCCGGATCGTCGATCAGGGTCATGCCGATGGAAATGGTGGACACGCGCAGAGCCTTCGGCAGCAGCACGGTCTCGATCGGATAGGGCAGATGATAGTTCAGGCCCGGATCCACGGTGCGCACATGCTTGCCGAAGCGCAGCACGACTCCCTGCTCTTCAGACTGCACGCGGAAGAAGCCCGACAACAGCCAGAGTGCGATGATGATCAGCAGGATCAGCGTGATGCCTATGCCGGAGAAATAGCCACCGGGCATGATCTGCTGCAGCCGGTCCTGGCCGCGCCGCAGAAGGTCCTCCAGATCCGGCGGCCTCGGCCCGACGGGTTGCGGGCCTGAGCCCCATGGTCCCTTCGGACCCGAGCCCCACGGGCCACCGCCCTGATTCTTCCACGGCATTCGACGCTCTCCTCGGCAGACCGGGACTAGAACTTAAGCCGGCCCGCATTGTCCGGTCCGGCTTTATAGGGGACCGAAAGGGCCCTTACAACGCAAGCCTGACCGACCCACGAGCTATGCTCGGGGGCGGAAAAGTCAATGTAAACATTGGCGAATGCAGTTAATAGGACGGCCGCCGACGATATGTCACATAGGAGAAGTCGGCGCTGTCGTCCGGTCCGGCCGGATGGCGGACGCGGCTCGTTTCGTCCCACTGCGCCCTGTCGATCCTAAAATGCGTGTCGCCGTCGGGCCGCGCATGCACTTCCGTGATCTCGAGGCGGTCAGCGCGATCGAGCCATTGCCGGTAGATCTCGGCGCCGCCGATCACCGCGATCTCGGCGACCGAACGCCGCAGGGCATCACCAAGCGCAACCGCGCCCGCGTCCGTGGCCGATGTCGTGACGACAGCGCCGGCGGCGCGGTAGTCCGCATCGCGCGTGATCACGATGTTGGTGCGGCCCCGCAGCGGCCGGCGCCCGGGCAGGGATTCAAAGGTCTTGCGGCCCATGATCACGGGTTTGCCGATGGTGAGCGCCTTGAAGCGCGCCATGTCGGATTTCAATCGCCACGGGATCGCGTTGCCGGCACCGATGACGCCGTTCTCCGCAATCGCGACGACGAAGACGATCTCCATCAGGACCCCGCAAGCCGCGTCAGTGCAGGACCGCTGACACGACACAGCGTCCAATCGTCCAGCATCACGGCGCCGAGCGATTTG
This sequence comes from Bradyrhizobium diazoefficiens, assembly GCF_016616885.1. Lineage (NCBI taxonomy): Bacteria > Pseudomonadati > Pseudomonadota > Alphaproteobacteria > Hyphomicrobiales > Nitrobacteraceae > Bradyrhizobium > Bradyrhizobium diazoefficiens. Next base: position 6,315,624 of record NZ_CP067102.1, read on the forward strand.
TAGAACGCGATCGACGGCGCGTTCCAGTCGAGCACCGCCCATTGCAGGCGCGACCAGCCATTGTCGACGCATTCCTTCGCCAGATAGACCAGCAGCGCCTTGCCGATGCCTTTGCCCCGATGCGACGGCCGCACATATAAATCTTCGAGATAGATGCCGTGGCGGCCGCTGAAGGTCGAGAAATTCAGGAACCACACCGCAAAGCCGACGGGCTCGCCGTTCCACTCGGCAATCGCACAAAACAGCCGTGGATCGTTACCGAACAAGGCGACCGCAATCATCGCTTCGGTCGCCTCGACCTCATGCGAGAGCTTTTCGTACACGGCGAGCTCGCGGACGAAATCGAGGACAAGCCCGGCTTCGCCAGGACGCGCGCGGCGAATGCTCAGCGACATCGGTGCTAAACCGCGACTTCCGCCTTGATATGCGGATGCGGATCGTAGCCGACGAGCTCGAAATCCTCGTAACGGAAGGAGAAGATGTCCTTCACGTCGGGATTGATCCGCATCACCGGCAGCGCGCGCGGCGCACGCGTGAGCTGCAGCCGCGCCTGCTCCAGATGGTTGGAATAGAGATGGGTGTCGCCGAACGAATGCACGAAATCGCCGGGCTTCAGGCCGGTGACCTGCGCCACCATCATGGTGAGCAGCGCGTAGGACGCGATATTGAAGGGCACGCCGAGGAATACGTCCGCCGAGCGCTGATAGAGCTGGCACGACAGCTTGCCGCTGGCGACATAGAACTGGAACAGGCAATGACAGGGCGGCAGCGCCATCTTGTCGACTTCGGCCGGATTCCACGCCGAGACGATCAGGCGGCGCGAGTCCGGATTGCGCTTGATCATGTCGACGACGTCAGCGATCTGGTCGATGCTGCGGCCGTCCGGCGCCGGCCAGGAGCGCCATTGATGGCCATAGACCGGGCCGAGATCGCCATTGGCGTCGGCCCACTCGTCCCAGATGGTGACGCCGTTGTCCTTGAGGTACTTGATGTTGGTGTCGCCCTTCAGGAACCACAGCAGCTCATGCACGATCGCCTTCAGCGGCAGCCGCTTGGTGGTCAGCATTGGGAAGCCGGCGGACAGATTGAAGCGCATCTGATGGCCGAACACCGACAGCGTGCCGGTGCCGGTCCGGTCGGTCTTCTCGGCGCCGTCTGAAAGAATCCGCTCGAGCAGGTCCTGATACTGGTGCATGTGCCAATGAGCCTTTGGGGAGGCGGCGAACTTAACGGCCACCCCCGCGCTGCGACAGCGGCGATTCGCTGTCCGCGGCCACTATACCCCGAAAAATGAGCGTTCCCGGCCCAAACCACAAGGGGCGGAACTGGCGTCCCACCCCTTGTCTATCGGCTTGATTGTGCTCGCTAAGTTGGCGGCTCGCGCACCCACCCGCGATCAATTCTCGGATTCGGTGAACACCTCGTCGCGCTTGGCCCGCAAGAAAGGCAGCACCGTAAGTATCAGAAGGAACGCCGCGATCGCGAGCAGCACCGCCGAGAGCGGACGCGTCAGGAACACGCTCCAGTCACCGCGCGAGATCAGCAATGCGCGGCGCAGGTTCTCTTCCATCAGCGGTCCGAGCACCATGCCGAGCAGCAGCGGCGCCGGCTCGAAATCGTGCTTGATCAGCCAATAGCCGACGAGACCGAACACACCTGCCAAGATGACGTCGACCGGCGCGTTGTTCACCGAGTAGATGCCGATCGCGCAGAAGATCACGATCGAAGGGAACATCAGCCGGTACGGCACACGCAGCAGTCGGACCCAGATTCCGACCAGCGGCAGGTTGATGATGATCAGCATCAGATTGCCGATCCACATCGAGGCGATCATGCCCCAGACCAGATCAGGCTGCTTCTGCATGACCTGCGGCCCCGGCACGATGCCATGAATGGTCATCGCACCCACCATCAGCGCCATCACCGCGTTCGGCGGGATACCAAGCGTCAGTAGCGGGATGAAGGAGGTCTGGGCGGCTGCGTTGTTGGCGCTTTCCGGCGCTGCCACGCCCTCGATCGCGCCGCGCCCGAACCGCGACGGGTTCTTGGCGAGCTTCTTCTCGAGCGTATAGGCCGCAAACGACGCGATGACCGCACCGCCGCCGGGCAGGATGCCGAGGATCGAGCCGAGCACGGTGCCGCGCAGGATCGCGGGCGTCGAGTCGACCAGGTCTTTCCTGGTCGGCATCAGGCCGGTGATCTTCTGCTGCACGAGATCGCGGTTCATCTCGGCGCCGGCGTCGAGATTGCGGATGATCTCGGCAAAGCCGAACACGCCCATCGCCACCGTCGCGAAGCCGAGACCGTCGGCAAGCTCCGGAATATTGAAGGCCATGCGCGAGGCGCCGGTCTCGATATCCGAGCCGACCATCGACAACAGCAGGCCGAACACGATCATCGCGATCGCCTTCAGCACCGAGCCCTTGGCCAGCACGACCGCAAAGATCAGGCCGAGCACCATCAACGAGAAGTACTCAGCCGGACCGAATGCAAGCGCGAGCTTGGTCAGCGGCGCGCCGAGCACGGCGATGAGCACGGTCGCGACGCAGCCGGCGAAGAACGAGCCGATCGCGGCAATCGCGAGCGCCGGACCGGCGCGCCCCTGCTTGGCCATCTGGTGGCCGTCGATGGCTGTGACGACCGATGTCGCTTCACCTGGTATGTTGACCAGGATCGAGGTGGTGGAGCCGCCATATTGGGCGCCGTAATAGATGCCGGCGAGCATGATCAGCGCGCCGACCGGCGGCAATCCGAAGGTGATCGGCAGCAGCATCGCGACGGTCGCAATAGTGCCGATGCCCGGCAGCACGCCGACCAGCGTGCCGACGAGCGCGCCGATCAGGCACATCAGAAGGTTGATCGGAGAGAGCGCAACGACAAAACCGTGAGCGAGGTTTGCAAAAATATCCATTACAGCCTCACTGGACCAGGAAGCGCGGGAACATTGGCATCGGCAGCCCGAGCACGTAGGGGAAGAGAAGTGCGCAGCCGAGCGTCAGGCAGGCGCCGACGATGGCCGCCTCCACCCAGCGCGTTTCATGCGACCCGAGCGCTGCGATCATGAAGCTCACGAACGCCGAGACCACGACCCCAAGCGGACGGATCGCGAGGGCGAAGAACAGAATCGCGCACATCACGAACAGCGGCCCGCGCCAGGAATAATGCGCCATCGCCAGTCCATCAGACAGCAGTCCCGTCAGGGCGATGCCTGCGCCAAGCGCGACGAGGAGCCCGCCGAACATCCGAGGCGCCGTGCCTGCGCCAAAGGAGAAGCCGCGCATCCCCTGCAAATCGCTGGAGGCCCACAGCGCGAACAGGGCGAGCGCCATCAGAACGATCCCGCCGACATAGTCCTGTGCCGACCGGATCGTCATGAAGATCGTAAGGATCGCCACTGCAAACAGCGGATAGGAATAGATCAGCGCCAGCAGCACATCGGATGACGTCTTCTTGGTGTCACCCCCGATCGATCCGATCACCGCACCGGGAGCGCCCGCGACGAGCGCCGTAGCGTGGCTGATCAGGACCGTGGCCGGACCGCGCCCAGCACCCCAGCCGAAGATCGTCCCGATCGACCAGACAAATTCGAAAATCTGCGGCGTGAGCGCCAACAGGCAGAAGCCGATCGCCACCGATGTGTTTCTTGTGGCTGTCGCCGCCGGGTGGCCCATTGTATCGGCCATGCATGTCTCCTCCGCGACCTGTAAGTCACGAGCACTGTTGTTCTAATCGGCTGGAAGGGATCCCCGCCCGGGTCATTGCCTAGCGATTTTCATCACACAATGCCAGCAAAACCCAACAACCCGCCTGCGAGCAGAAGCCACAGCGGATTGACGCGCGAGACGGAGGCAATCACTGCAACCGCCGCGGTCAGGAGCAGCGCAGCGATGGTTCGATCGGTCGACCGTGCCAGGATCAGGGCACTCGCCGCCATCAAGCCGATCGACAGCGGAACCAGTGCAGCCTGGATCAGGCCGGGCCAGCGCGATTGGCTTGGCCGGCTCAGGAGCCGGCTGACATAATAGGCAAGCAGCGCCGTCGCCAGGCACATCGCCAAGGTTGCCGCCATCGCGCCCGGAATGCCCGCCACGGCATAGCCGATTAACGTCACGATAAGTACGTTGGGACCTGGCGAGAGCTGCGCAATCGCATAGGCATCCGCGAACTGCTTGTCGGTCATCCAGTGGTGCACATCGACCGCGATGCGGTGCATCTCGGGCACTGCGGCCGCCGCGCCGCCGACCGCGAACAGCGACATTAGACCAAAGGTGGAGATCAGCGCCCAGATCGGGTTCTCGCTGCTCATGCTGCTACCTTCCGTCGCATCAAATATGTGGTCCCGATGCTGAGCGGGATTGCGACCAGCAGAACCGCTTGAAGCGGCCAGCGAAACACGCCGATGGCTGTGAACACGCCGATCATCAGGATGAGTACGACGACGTCCATCCGCTTGAGCAGCGGCATCATCATGCGAAACACCACCGCGATCAGTAGACCGACCGCCGCGCAGGAAATACCCGCGAGGATGCGGCGGAGCACCTCCGCATCGCCGAACCGCGCGTAGATGATTGCGAGCACGGTCATGATCAGCGTCGGCGGCAGCAACAGCCCCGTGAAGGCGGCGACGCCGCCGGCGATGCCGCGCAGCCGCGCGACCCGAACACCATCGACAGGTTGACGATGTTGGGTCCCGGCAGGAAATGGCAGAGCGCAAAGGTCTCGTTGAACTCGTCCGCGGTCATCCAACGGTGCTGGTCGACGATGGCGTGCCGGGCAAACACCAGGACCCCGCCGAACCCGGCCAGCGACATCCGGGCGAACGCCAGGAACAGCGCAAGCAGGCTGGGCGGAGGAGCGTGTTTGGCCGGGATATCCGGCCCTTGATCCGGCTCTTGATCTGGCTCTTGGGCGGCCGGTGCTGAATCCGTGGACATGTCAGGAGCTTAGAACGCGGTCGGCGGCGCGGCCAAGATCATAGGGACGGCCACCAGGAACCTATCCAAAGGGAACCTGGCCATGACCGCTCGAAACACCTGTTATTTGAAACCTTTGCCCCCTATATTGGGGGTGCCGGTTCGCCGGCTATGGAAATAAACGGTCGTCGCAATAAACCATTCGGACCCGGGGGCGGTACCCGGCGCCTCCACCAAAGCCCACAGCGGGCTAGCCAGAGCGGGCTTCGGCGGGGGCGAAATAGGATCGACGAGGGCGTAAAGGGCGAACTTTTTCCCGGTATTGTTCCGCCGTTATCGGGCTACTGCAATAGTTGCCAACGACAACTTTGCTCCGGTTGCTCAGGCTGCGTAACGCAGTTTGAAAGACCATCTTAAAGTCCTAACGGGTTAAGCTCCGTTAGGCGGGGTTCGGAGGCACCTGGCAACAGAAGCCTCCACTTACCTCTGATTTCCTTCCCGGCGGGGACTCCTGCTGACCCGTGAGGCGCGGTACTATTGCGGCTTGGCGAGTCGGACCTGCAGGGCCCGCCTCCTGGAATGCAACAGGACCACCATGGCGACCGATCATATCCGATACGATGTGCTGGCCCGCGACGCGTTGCGCGGCGTGCTGCGCAAGGTGCTGACCGACGCCGCGTCCCATGGACTGCCGGGCGAGCACCACTTCTTCATCACCTTCGTGTCGAAGGCCGAGGGCGTGAAGATCTCGTCGCGGCTGCTGGCGCAGTATCCAGAAGAGATGACGATCATCCTCCAGCACCAGTTCTGGGACCTGACAGTGCTCGAGGACCGTTTCGAGGTCGGCCTGTCCTTTGGCGGGATTCCCGAGCGGCTGATCGTGCCGTTCAGCGCCATCAAGAGCTTCCTCGACCCGTCCGTGAAATTCGGCCTCCAGTTCGACACGTCCGACGTCGCCGAGGTGGCGGGCGAGAATTTGCCGGCGACCCCTGCCCCGTCCGCCGTCGCGGTGCCCGCGCCTGCTGCCGAGACGGCAGAGACCGCGGACGAGCCGACCCCGCCGAACCAGGGCGGCGCCGAAGTCGTGCGGCTCGATCGTTTCCGCAAGAAATGATCCAGGTTGGCCGTGAGACCATCGCGCCCTGCCAAACTCCCTATATAGAAGAGCACATCAAGAGGCCGCGCGGCGTTTCGCGCGGCAGAATGGATGTGCTCATGGCCAAAGCTGCCCGCGCGAACACCGCCCGCCCCGCGACCCGCATCGAGACCGATAGTTTCGGCCCCATCGACGTCCCCGCCGATCGTTATTGGGGGGCGCAGACCGAACGCTCGCGCCAGAATTTCCGTATCGGCGTCGATCGCATGCCGGTCTCGCTGGTGCATGCGCTCGGCATCGTCAAGCTTGCGGCCGCACAGTCCAATCTCGAGCTCGGCCTGCTCGACAAGCGCCGCGCCAATGCCATCATCCGCGCCGCGCACGAGGTCATCGAGGGCAAGCTCGACGACCATTTCCCGCTTGTTGTGTGGCAGACCGGCTCGGGCACCCAGAGCAACATGAACCTCAACGAGGTCATCGCCAACCGCGCCAACGAGTTGCTCGGCGGCGAGCTCGGCAGCAAGAAGCCGGTGCATCCCAACGACCACGTCAACATGAGCCAGTCGTCGAACGACTCCTTCCCGACCGCGATGCACATTGCGGCCGCAAGCCGCATCACCGCCGATCTCGTCCCCGGCCTCGGCGAGCTGCACCGCGCACTGCGCAAGAAGGAGAAGGAGTTTGCGAAGATCGTGAAGATCGGCCGCACCCACACCCAGGATGCGACGCCGCTGACGCTTGGCCAGGAATTTTCTGGCTATGCCGCGCAGGTCGAGAGCGGCATCGCGCGGCTCAAGGTCGCAGTGAAGGACCTCTACCCGCTGGCGCAGGGCGGCACCGCCGTCGGCACCGGCCTCAACTCCAAGCCGCGCTTCGCAAAGCTGTTTGCCAAGCAAGTCGCCAAGATCACGAAACTGCCCTTCACCAGCGCCGCCAACAAGTTTGAGGCGCTGGCCTCCAATGATGCGTATGTGCTGACGCACGGCGCCATCAATTCCGTCGCGACAGGCCTGTTCAAGATCGCCAACGACATCCGCCTGCTCGGATCGGGTCCGCGCTCGGGCCTTGGTGAATTGATCCTGCCGGAGAACGAGCCGGGCTCATCGATCATGCCGGGCAAGGTCAATCCGACACAATGCGAGGCGATGACCATGGTGTGCTGCCAGGTGTTCGGCAATCACACCGCCATCACCGTCGCCGGCAGCCAGGGCCATTTCGAACTCAATGTCTACAAGCCGGTGCTCGCCTACAACATGCTGCACTCGATCCGCCTGATGGCGGACGCCGCGCGCTCATTCACCGAGCATTGCGTCAGCGGCATCCGCGCCGACCAGAAGCACATCAAGGAGTTGATGGAGCGTTCGCTGATGCTGGTGACCGCGCTCGCGCCGAAGATCGGCTACGACAACGCAGCCAAGGTCGCCAAGACCGCGCACGCCAACGGCACGACGCTAAAGGAGGAGGCACTGCGGCTCGGCTTCGTCACGGCCGACGAATTCAACCGCCTGGTGCAGCCGGAGAAGATGACGAGGCCCGGGTGAATTCCGAATTCCGATAGTCATCCGTAATGATACGGAGCCTAAAGGCTCATAATTATAAGGCTTAGAGGACGGGATTTGATTACCGTCAATGTGGCGACGGGGACGCGTGCTACGCAAGCGTCCTCTGCCCTTGACGGGGCGAAATTCATCGTTTGATGGCCGACAGGCCGATTGACGAGGACAAGCGAATGGCAATCAAGTCTCATGGGGCGCAACGCGGCGCCCGGTTTCTGGATGTTTCATCCTGTCTGAGGAGGATTGGGTGATGGAGACGCGGCATGGGGAACGTCATCAACCTGAATCGTTTCAGGAAGCGCGCAGAGCGGGAAGCCTCGGCGAAGCAGGCGGACGCCAACCGAACGAAGTTCGGTCGCACGAAGGCGGAGCGATCGGCGGAGGAGAAGCAGGCGGACCAGGCGAAGGCGCACCTGGACCAGCATCGGATCGACCGCGAGGAGCAGCCATGAAGTCGCCCGTCGTGAAGCGTTCGATCGTGGTCGCCGGCCACAAGACCAGCGTCAGCCTCGAAGAGGCGTTCTGGAACGGCATGAAGGAGATCTCGAGCTTGCGCAACATGACGCTGTCCGAGCTCGTCGGCGAAATCGACGGCGGCCGCCAGCAGGGCAATCTGTCCTCTGCGATCCGCCTGTTCGTGCTCGACTACTTCAAGAGCCGCGCCATGGCCGCCCAGCCGGAAAAGGTCTCGGCCCAGTAGCGCCGGGGCGCTCCGCCCACGGCTTCGTGATCTGCACTTTAAAATCACTCTAAGGTGCAGTTTAGGCGAGCGTGCGCGCTTGACCTCCATGCCCTGCGTTGAAAATACAGGGCATGACCGACACCCATGATACGCGCCGCGAGATGCGGCTGGGCCGGGCCCAGCGCGGCTATACCGGCGTCATTCAGCACCTCTCCGCCAACAACGCGGGCTCGGCCCTCTCGGACATCGAGCTCGAGAGCCGGCTGATCGAGCTTGGCTTCGTCGAGGGCGCCCGGGTCGAGGTCCTGCACGAAGGGCTGGTCGGGCGCGACCCGATCGCCGTGCGTGTCGACAACATCACCATCGCGGTGCGTCGCCGCGAGGCCATGGCCATCATCGTCGCCTGAGATTGCGACCGGACATCTGATCCATGGAATTGCCCCTTCTGCATCTCGCCCTGGTGGGCACGCCAAACAGCGGCAAGACCTCGCTGTTCAACGCCCTGACCGGCAGCCGGCAGAAGGTGGCGAACTATCCGGGCGTCACTGTCGAGCGCAAGGAAGGTTTTTTCGTCACGCCACTTGGACGCCAGGTCTCCGTGGTCGACCTGCCGGGCACCTATTCACTACGCGGCCGCAGCCCGGACGAGGAGATTACCCGCGACTTCGTGCTCGGCAAAGCCTCCGGCGAGACCGTGCCCGATCTCGTGCTGTGCGTGGCCGACTCCACCAATCTGCGCCTGACCATTCGCCTGCTGCTGGAGCTGAAGCGCACCGGCCGGCCGATGATCCTCGTGCTCAACATGTTCGACATCGCGAGCCGCCGCGGCATCTCCGTCGACGTCGAGCGGCTCGCCAAGGAGCTCGGCGTGCCCGTGGTCACCTCGATCGCGGTGCGCAAGGGCGGCACGGCCGACCTGTTGACACTGACCGACGAGATCTCGGCCAAGCTCGCCGCCGAGCCTGCCGAGAACAGCTGGCGCGCGCTTAGCGTCGCCGAATTGCGCGCGACCCAGCGCGAGGCCGACCGCATCATCTCGGACTGCGTCAGCCTGCCGAGCCGGCCCGACACCTGGACCGCGCGGATCGATGCGGTCGTGCTGCATCCGGTCGGCGGCCTCGTCGTGCTCGCGCTCATCCTGTTCGTGATGTTCCAGGCGGTGTTCGCCTGGGCGCAGCCGTTGATGGAACTGCTGCAATCGGGCTTCGACGCGCTCGGCGATGTCGTCCACGCCACCCTGCCCGGCGGCCTGTTGCAGAGCTTCCTTCAGAACGGCGTGATCTCCGGTGTCGGCAGCGTCATCGTGTTCCTGCCGCAGATCATCATCATCTTCCTGTTCATCCTGCTGCTGGAAGATTTCGGCTACATGGCGCGCGCCGCGTTCCTGATGGACCGCATCATGGGCGGCGCAGGCCTGCACGGCCGCGCCTTCATTCCGCTGCTGTCGAGCTTTGCCTGCGCCATTCCCGGCATCATGGCGACCCGCGTGATCGACAACAAGCGCGACCGGCTGACCACGATCCTGATCGCGCCGCTGATGACCTGCTCGGCGCGCATTCCCGTCTACACGCTGATCATCTCCGCCTTTATTCCGGCCAAGGACGTCTGGGGCTTCATCAACCTGCAGGGCCTCGTGATGTTCGGCCTCTACGCCGCCGGCATCGTCAGCGCGCTCGCCGTCTCGTTCCTCATCAAATTCTTCATGCTGCGCGACTATGCGCCGGCGCCGTTCATGCTGGAGCTGCCGGACTACAAGATGCCCAGGCTGAAATCGATCGCGATCGGCATCTTCACCCGCGCAAAAATGTTCCTGCAGCGCGCCGGCACAACGATCTTCTCGATGATGGTGCTGATCTGGTTTTTGGCCTCGTTCCCGCAGCCGCCCGCAGGCGCGACCGAGCCCGCGATCGACTTCAGCCTCGCCGCCATCATCGGCAAGGCGCTGGAGCCGCTGCTCGCCCCCGTCGGCTTCAACTGGCAGATCGCGGTCGCGCTGATCCCGGGCATGGCGGCGCGCGAGGTCGCCGTCGCGGCCCTCGGCACCGTCTATGCGATCGAGGGCGGCAAGGAAGCGGCCGAGCAGATCGGCCAGGTGCTGGCGACGAAATGGTCGCTTGCGACCGCGCTGTCGATGCTGGCCTGGTACATCTTCGCCCCGCAATGCGCCTCGACGCTCGCCGTGATCCGGCGCGAGACCGGAAGCTGGGGCTGGATGGCTGCAACCTTCGCCTACATGCTGGTGCTGGCCTATGCGGCGAGCCTTCTGACCTACAACGTCGCGGTGGCGCTCGGGGCCGGCTAGCCTCACTCAAAACCAAAACCGCGAAAACAACCCCATGCACAGTAGACGGGGGTTGTGAAATCAATGGCTTACGCGTGCACCAAAATCATGCGACCGTAACCCGGATGAAGCCAACGGGGCGACGCGCTACTTGACCCGTCGGGCAAAACAGGAGCACGATGGCATCATCGGCCTTTGTCGGCATCGCAATCGTCGGAAGCGCGCAATCGGCTCCATGGACCACTTCGGCACCAGGCGATTGACCGCTGAGCGGCTGAACGAACATCATCTCGCCGATCTCGTCGCACTCCATCTCGATCCCGACGTCTCCCGCTATCTCGGTGGCGTGCGCTCGGCCGAGGTGACGAAGAGCTATCTCGCGACCAACATGGCCCATTGGGACCAGCACGGTTTCGGGCTGTGGGCGCTGCGAACGAAAGACGGCGCGTTCGCTGGACGCGCGGGCATCCGGCACATCCTCGTGGACGGCATCGACGAGATCGAGATTGCCTATACGTTCAAGCGCGAAGTCTGGGGCCAGGGACTTGCGAGCGAGATCGCGATCGCGCTCACAGAGATAGGGCTATCGCAGCTGAAATTGCCCTCCCTCATCGGCCTCGTCTTCGTCGAACATGGCGCATCGCGGCGCGTGCTGGAGAAGGCGCAATATCTGCTCGAGAAGAACACGACGCATCATGGGGAAGCGGTCGTGATCTACCGCTCCGGCGGTCATGCATGAAACGCCGGCAGCTCACAGCTTCATGAGTGCGGCAACCAGCCGCTCGGGATGAAACGGCTTTTCGAGAAGCACGCTGTTGGGCACGCCCTGTGACGTCCACAATGCCGCGCCGGCGCTGCCCGTGATGTACACGACCGGAAGGGCCGGATCCTTTTCTCGCATTCGCCGAGCGAGATCCCAGCCATTGAGCTTGCCACCGAGATAAACATCGGTCACCAGCGCCTTGTGACGCTTGCCGCGCGCGACGAACACCGTCATCGCCTCCTCGCCGGACGCAAGGATGTCGGAGGCAAAGCCTGCATCCGCCAGCACGCTCTCGAGCACGCCCTGGAGCGGATACTCGTCCTCCACGATCAGGATCGAAGGCGGTTCCGACATGTTTGCCTTTGGCCGGCCGGCGATCCGGCGCGACACGCATGGTTCCAGTTCGCGCAGAATGCAACACGCGTTTTTGGCTTTCTCACGATGCAGCCCATGAAACCTGAACATCCATTCAAGAAAGTTTCTCTTCAGTTCCTGCAACAGGTCATGACGGCAGAAGTCGACCGCCGACACGGAGAAGGAGGAGGAGGAACAGATGAGAAAGCTGACTTACGCTCATGGGGGCTACCTCATCGATCTAGTTTGTAGGATGGGTAGAGCGGAGCGAAACCCATCACGCGCCGCACGGCTACGCTCTCGTTGCGTCTCCGTAGAGCTCGCGCGAATTTCCAAATGCGTCCCACCCGAAATTGAATGGCGTTCCCGCGATCAACTGTCTATGGTCACCCCATGTCGCGCCTCATATGTCTATTCGTTGCTGCCATCCTGTCGCTGCTGCCGGTCGTCGCGCCAGTTGCTGCCGCTCCCAAGAAGCCCAAGCAAAGCTGGCATGGCTACGGCTTCCTGCCGGGCTATCGCCAGCCATTGAGCAACAGCCAGCCGATCTTCATGCAGAAAAACGGATTCAGGCGTTACGCGCGGGAAAACCAGCGCCCCTGGTATATCGACCCGGTGCCGAGCTATTACCGCTACATTGACGGTGAATGGCGCTATTTCGGCCGGCCCGGCTTTGGTGGCTCCCGCTACAATGGCGGCAGCTTCGGCCCGTGCTGGACGCGAACGCCGATCGGCGCGATCTGGAATTGCGGCTGAGCGGCCGGTCTTTGTTCACCTCTCCCCTTGTGGGCCCGACGGGGAGAGGTCGGATTGCACCTGGCGATGCGAAGCATCGTCCAGAGCAATCCGGGTGAGGGCCGCAGCGTTCGGCGAGACTGTAACCCCTCACCCGGATCGCATCTTTCGATGCGATCCGACCTCTCCCTTCGGGAGAGGTGAACCGAGTTCGCCAACAGACACTTTTCAACAAGGATTCAGCACGCGCTCATTGGTGCCGTCATTCGGAACAATACGTTCCGAAGACGCGATCCCACATGCTGGTGACCACGCCGAAATTGCACGGCCGCTTGCCATAGTGATGGCGCGTATGGCGGCGCTTGAGGCGCCAGAGATAGCCGCCGCGCTTCACCGGATGATGGTGAATGACGTGGTGAAGCGCTCCGAAATAGATGTAGCCCAGCATCAGCCCCGCCGTGACGGTGCAGGCGCTGCCAAAGCCGACCAGCAGCCATACCGGCAGCAGCGATCCGCAACAGATCGATCCCAGGCTCAGCCACAGCGGCGAGCCGACCAGCGCGCGCGGATCGGAGTGGTGCATATCGTGCAAGGTGGCCAGATAAGCCGGACCGTGAAGTGCGAACCGGTGAATGACGTATTCGGCGAGGCTCCAGAGCAACAACCCGCATGCAAAGCCGAGGGCGGCTTCGTCCCAGCGCAGCGGCTCCTTCAAGAGCAACGCGACCGCGACCAGTGCAACGCTTGCCAGTGGATAGAACACGAAATCGGCAAAGTACAAAAACGTTTTCAGTCGCATGGGTTTGCGCATGGGCTGGTCTTGCTGGAGCGCTCCATGGCCGCCCGTGCTTCGAAAATCTCCGGCAACTCCTGTGCGTCGGTGAACATCCCGATCACCGGACCGAGCACGCTGCGCGCCTGCGCATCCGTTCCGCTCGCCTGATACAGTTTCGCAAGCGACAGTGCTGCACGCAGCTCGTACGTGGCGGTCTGCTGCGCCCGCGCGGTCTCGATGGCCTGGGTGAACGCCGCCTCCGCAGCCACGATATCGATAGGGTCCTTGCGCAGCAGCAGCTCGCCGCGGCAGCGCTGGATCTCCGGCGTGAACCACTCCTGTCCGGTCCGCTCCACCTCGACGAGCTGTTCGTCGAGGATCGCGAGCGCCTCGTCGAACTGCCCCTCGCCGGCCTTTGCTTCCGCGAGCAGCGTCCAGGTCAAGGGCACGTAGAGCCCGGTCGCCATCTTCCCAACCAAGGGCAGCGCGATGGAGTCTTCCATCTCCTGCAGCCCGGCCGCGCGCTCACCCAGGCGGCAACGGATCCAGCCGTTCCAGAATTTTCCGGCCCGCGTGTAGAGCAGGAGGCCGTGCTCGCGGCTGAGCTCGATCACGGCATCGACATGCGGCCTGGCGCACTCAGGATTGCCGCGCACCGCCTCGAGCACGATCTTGTGGAAATGCGTGTAGACCATCGTCGCGATATGGCCGCTCTCGGCGGCGCGGCGAATCGCTTCCTGGGCCAATTGCTCGGCGCGATCGACCTCGCCGAGCGGCCACAGCACCAGGGCGAGGTAGATCGCAGCCGCGATGCCGCAATCGTGGCCATACAGGAAGGCGAGATTGCGATCGTGCTCGTCGCGGTAGATCGTGAGCGCCTGCTCAAGATGCTGCTTGGCGTCGACGAAATTGCCTTCGAACCAGCGCGTCATTCCGCAGACGCGATGGGCGACGCCCGCCTCCGGCGCGTCGGGCCTGTCGGCGGTATCGTGCAGGAAGGCCTGCGCCAGTTCCCGCATCGATCCGAGCTCGCTGCGAACGAGGCTGCCGACCCACAGGCCGTAGGTGGCGGCGAACCGTTCGGGTGCGCTCTTGAGGCCGAAGGCGAGCTCGCGGGCGCGTGCGAACGCGACAGACGTCTCCGGCGCACCATAGCCGCGCGTGGCGATCAGCGCGTTGCCATAGGCGATCTGCAATTGCAGCCGCCGGCTTTGTCCGGACGGAGTTTCGCTCAAGCCTTCCGCAAGACCGATCGCCTTGGTCAGATGCGCGATCGCCTCGGGATAGGCCGAGCTGCGCAAGGACCGATCGCCCGCCTTGCCCCACCACTCGACGGCGTCCTCGACGAGACCGGCCTGCGTGAGATGATGCGCGGCGATTTCGGGCGCTGCCGCGGCGGCGTCCGGGAATTTCTCCTGGAGCACGGCTGCGATCCGCTCGTGCAGTCGCCGCCGGCTGCTCCTGAGCAGGCTTTCATAGGCGGTGTCCTGCACCAGCGCGTGCTTGAACGCGTAGACGGCTTCGGGCGCGGACCCGCTGCGGAAAATCAATTCGGCGGCTTCGAGCTGGGCGAGCCGGGCATCGAGCTCGGCATCGTCCTTGTCGGCGATGGCGCGCAGCAGCACGTCGGAGAATTCGCGGCCGATGACGGCACACACTTGCGCGACCTCCTTTGCCGGCCCGAGCCGGTCGAGCCGCGCCATCAGCGAATCCTGGAGCGTCGTGGGGATCGACAGGCGCGGCAGGCTGCCGGCCATCCTGTAGCGGCCGCCCGCCCCTTTTTCGAGGACGCCCATCTCGAGCACGGTCCGCGTCAGCTCCTCGACGAACAGCGGGATGCCGTCGGTCCGTGTCGCGATCTGCGTGACCAGCTCGGACGGGACCGCGCGGCTTCCGATCACGTCCGCGATCATATGCTGGACATCGGTCTCCTTGAGCCGGCCGAGCTCCAGCGTCGTCAAATTCGCCGGGCCCATCCATGGCAGCGTGAACTCGTCGCGGAACGTCAGGACCAGCAGCAGGCGAAGCTGGTCGGCCAGCCTGACCGCGAGCCCGAGCAGCTCGAGCGAGGTCGCATCGGCCCAATGCAAATCCTCGACGATGCAGACCACCGGCGCCTCGGCGCACAGGCGCTGCAAGCGCTGGATCAGCGCGGCAAGCGTGTTGCGTCGCAGCTGTTGCGGCGTCCAGTCGAGCGGCGGATAGCGTCCGTCGGTGGCGATCGACAGCAGATCCGCAAACAGCGGCACCAGCGTCGGCGTCTTCAGATCGCTGCGCCCGAGCAGCGCTTCGAGCTTGCGCAGCCGCTGTGCGTTGCCGGCGCCGGCGCCGAGCTTCGCCGCCCGCTGCAGCTGAGCGATGACAGGATAGAGCGCGCTGGCGCGATGATGCGGCGAGCACTGATAGCGCAATCGGATGTGCGGCTCCGCCGCGATCCGCTCATTGAGGAAATGCGCCGCGAGCCGCGACTTGCCGATGCCGGGCTCGCCGGAAATCGCCACGACCTGGCCCTGGCCGCGCCAGGCCCGCTGCTTGCACTCGGCCAGCCGGTCGAGCTCGTGCTCGCGGCCGACGAAGCCGGCGAGGCCTGCGCAGCGATAGGCTTCGAAGCGGCTCGCCAGCGGCGATGGACGCTCCACCACCGAGACTTCGACAGGCTCGCTGAATCCCTTGATCGTGCGCGTGCCGAGCTCGCGCAGCTGGAACAGATTGCCGAGCAGCCGGCGCGTCGAGGAGGCGATGATGACGGTGCCGGGTTCGGCGAAGGCCTGCATCCGCGCCGCAAGATTGGGCGTCTCGCCGATCACCTCGAGCCGGCTCGAGGCGCCTTTTGCAAAGAGATCGCCGACGACGACGAGCCCGGTCGCAATCCCGATCCGCACCTCCAGCCGCAAGCCCGGCTGCACGTCGATGGCCTGGACCGCCGCGGTAATCTCGAGCCCGGCGCGGACCGCGCGCTCGGCATCGTCCTCGTGAGCGGACGGATAGCCGAAATAGGACAGGATGCCGTCGCCCACCAATCGCGAGACGATGCCGTCATAGCTCGCGATGACCGCGGTCGCGGCCTCACGATAGGCTTGCAGGATCTCGCGCATCTCCTCGGGATCGAACTGCTGCGACAGCGCAGTCGAGCCGACGAGGTCGCAGAACATGATCGTGAGTTGTCGGCGCTCGGCACCCGCGTCGATCTTCGGTGCAAGCTGACGCGCGGGAACATCGAGCTCGGCAATCGAACGCAACAGCCTGCGCCGGTGCCCAAGCACGACGCCCATGGTCACGAGATCGCGATCCGTAATCTCGGAAAGAATATCGAAATCAATGCCGTGGTCGGAAAAGGACTTCTGGTATTGAGGGAGGCCGACCTTCTCCAACCAGGCAGCAACATGCCCAGTCATCACGCGGAGTCCAGCATTAATTGTACTAAACCTAAAGTATATCCCCCCTCGGAATGAAGTCAATCGTAGCAGGCAAGCGTCGCCATTATTGACGCATCGAAGGCGCTGGCCCATGCTTCAAGGTGGAAGCGTTCCCCATTTTCGCGCGAGAGTATTCATCCGTGAAGCAGGATCCGTATCCGACAGCGGCAAACCCGATCCATTCGGCCGTCGTAAAACTGTTTTATTCGCGCGCCGCGCGCCACCTTTTCACCAACGCCTGGTACTCCCTGCTGAGCAATCTCGACAGGGACGCCGCGATCCGATTCCTCAACTACGGCTATGCCTCGCTGAACGGCGAGCAGGTCGCGCTTCAAGCCGCCGACGAGCCCGATCGCTATGCGATCCAGCTCTATCATCATGTCGCCTCGGGGGCCGCGATCGAGGGCAAGGATGTGCTGGAGGTCGGAAGCGGCCGCGGCGGCGGCGCGTCCTACATCGCGCGCTGTCTCCACCCGAAGAGCTACACCGGGCTCGACATCTGCAAGCCGGCGATCCGCTTCAGCAAGGCGCGCTATGCCGGCCAGGACAATCTCGCATTCCGCGTCGGCGACGCGCTCAGCCTGCCGTTCGCGAATGAGAGTTTCGACGTCGTAGTCAACGTCGAGAGCGCGCAGCATTATGGCGACATGGGGCGCTTTCTGGAGGAGGTCCACCGCGTGCTCAGGCCGGGCGGCGCGTTTCTGATGGCGTGCTTCGAAGACCGGTCGAAGGACGTGTATCCGCGCGAGTCCCTCGCCCAGTCGCGCTTGCGCCTCGTCAGGGAGGACGACATCACCGCCAATGTTGCGCGCGCGCTGGAGCTCGACGGCGCGCGGCGGATCGCGCTGGCGGACGAGATCGTGCCCCGGATGCTGCTCGGCATCTCGCACGAGTTCGCCGGCATTCCGGGCACGCAGCTGCATGCGTCCTTCGCCGACGGCACTTGCCCGTATTATTGCTTCACCTGCCGCAAGGACTGAACCGGCCGCTCAGAGCGTCTTGAAATATTCGATCAGCGCCTTGCGGTCGTCCTCGGTCATATCCGTTCCGTAAACGTGCCCGGCATTCGAGTTGCCGCGTATGGACGTATCGAACAGGAACGCGCCCGGCGTCTGCGCCTTCATGTCGTATCCCACGATATCAGGATTGAACTCCCAATTGCCGACATAAAAAGTCTTTGGTCGCTGCGCCGGCGGCAGCAGGAGGTCATTGAGCGACGGCACCGAGCCGTTGTGCAGATAGGGCGCCATCGCCCAGATGCCGTTGAGCGGTCTTGCCCGGTATGCAAGCGGCGCCCTGTACTGGTTCGGACGGCCGCAATTGATCTCGGCGGCGCTGGCCGCGTTGTCCTTGGACCGACCGATCCACTGCGCCGCGATGTTTCCGGTGAGAACCTCGGCGGCCTTGTAGTTGGACATCGCATCCGGACCACCGATCTTCGACAGCGCGATCTTGCGGCTGTTGAACGTCGTCGCCTGCTCGGGATCGGTGCCGATCTTGCGGAGATCGACCAGCGGGACCTGGATCTCGCTGCAGGCCCCCGAGGCCGCTTCGACAGGCGCAGCCTCGTGGCAATTCGCGCACGCGCTAGCATAGACCAACTGGCCGCGCAGCGCCCGCCTCTGATCAAGTCCTCCGAGGATGGCTTCCGGCCAGCGCGGAGAGCGTAGATCCATCAGCTTCCGCTGCCCCCAGACGACATTCTCCATCTGGACCCCATGCATCACGTCGGGCGTGATCATCGTCGCGTCATGCTTGATCGGCGCGAGCACACCAAGCGCCTCAACGATGTTGCGGGTCAGCGGCTGGCGGATCGAGGCGTTGTACAGCACCCAGCTGAAGCGCGGCGTGTCCCACAGCGCCGGGTATCGCACCGGCGCGGTCAGATGCGCATAATTCCTGGTCTCGCCAATGTCAGACGGGTCGGTCATCAGCCTGAAGGGGCCGGCCAGCAGCTGGTTCAAGCCGGCGCCGTGCGCGTCCAGCCTGCCCGCTCCGCCCGATGTATCGCCGGAGTTTCCACCAACGACGTGGTTGAACTTCGCGGCCGCCTGCAAGACGCCGCCGAAGCATTGCAATCCGCTCTGCACGTCGGCAGGCGGCGCCTTCACCCGCGCCATGAAGCGCTGTGCGGCTCCGTCCTGATTCTGCAGAACGGCCGTGATGGACCCGACCAGCTGTCCGACGAATGAATCGATATCGATGTGGGACGGACCGCCCTCGATGCGGATCTGCTGGCGGCGATAGCTGACTTGCCCGGTATGACAGCCGGCACAGCCGAGACCAAGCCAGTTGCCTTTCCAGCACGCGTGCCTGCCGTCGGGAAGATCGACCGGAGTGCTGTAGAGACCGATGGCGAGACCATCCGGGTTGGCGGTGCTGACGGGTTCGGTGAGGAAACCCAGACGCTGCAAATTCTCGGGTGCCTTGATGAGTGCGGTTTGCCCGGAAGGCTGCCCCGGCTGCTCCAGCGCGACGAACCACTCATAAGGGATCAGCGCCGTTCCCTGCGAGATGAAATGCCAGCGATCGGCGGTCTCGTCGCTCCAGCCCTGTTGCAGATGGACGGGATTATCCGACGCGGGCTTGTCCTGAGACTTGTCTTGAGATTTGTCTTGAGCCGAAGCGACAACGAAGGCGGCGAGAAGGGACGCGACGGCGATCAAGGGTACGCGCACATCAAATTTCATAATCGGCTCCAATCAGGATGAAGCGCTCAATGATGACGGCGTAAATGCCGTCGCTACATAGCAATCAGCAATCGTGCGCCACCGATAGCGCTGCGCGCAGCACTGGAGGCCTTCCAGATACTTTCGTGCAAATGACAATGCGCGCCGAGCGCGTGCGCTCGTGCCGAACCACCAGCAAGGAAGACACGCCGCCCATAGCGACCGCTCCGAACCCCATTGCCTGCGGCCGCCTTTCGGCGCCCGCAAGTGGAGGCTACATCATGTCAGACATGAGCGCAAAGGTAGAGATGGGGCATTAGGACACGCTGCCGGGAGCGTGCGATGAGCCGGCTGCGCTAGTCGTTACCGGAAATACCCCAGCACGAGATCGGTATCCGCGCTGGCGGCGACCGTGCCGTTCAACTCGGCATCGATGACGCGGCGGCAGGCTTCGATCGCGGCGTGGTCGCCGAGATCGTTGGCGGCTTCCAGCACGAGCCACGCGGCGTCAACGGTGGCCTTCTCCGGAGCCGCTCCGCCGATCTCGGCGGGGAGGGTCTTGTTCTTGCGAACTGCGGTGCCGAATTGAGGCAACATTGCAAAATACTCCCTCGATGTCCCGTTCAGTGAACCTGGAGCTCGGTCTGACGACCCGTCGCGGGATCGGCGCCGGCGCTGTTTTTGCGCGACTGGTAGAATTTCAGAATGCTGCGTGACGTTTCGATCTTGAGCCGGCCGAAGTCGCGCTCGTTGTCGTGGAGCTCGCGCGCCGTGATCAGATGATCCTTGGCGCCGAGGAACAGCAGCGACATCGTCGTGTCCCAGGAGAAGTCGAGCGCCTTGCACAGCACCAGGATCATCTCCCGGTTGCGGTCCATCAGCGCGCGCTCGATCACATCGACCGGCAGCGACGACAGCAGCGAGAGGCCGATCTGCACCTCGTCGAAACGATGCTGGCGCGCATAGTTCGAGATCGAGACCTGGTTGAGGTTGCCCTGCCGGTACTGCGTCGTCACCACGCGCTTGGCGACGAAATAGCTGCGCGAGGACGGACCGAACTTGGACTGCAAATCGCCGGTGACCTCGGTCACCGAGCTCTGGATCTGCGGCATCATCTCCGGGCGCTCGGTCTCGAGCCGGCGGCGGACATCTTCCGACGCCTTGGAGATGAACTGCTGGAAGATGTGGCGCGGCACGTCCTTGCGCAGGCCGAGCTGCTCGGCAAGGATCGAGTCGCCCTCGGCGCGGCGGACCATATGCAGCAGGCCCGAGCCGGAGAAGCGCGCGCCCTCGTTCCTGGCGACCGCGGTGACAACCTCCTGGTTACCACGCTTGACGAGCACGTCGGTGACGGCCTCGCCGATCGCATCACGCTGGGAGATCGCGAGCAGGTGCGCCTGGCCCTTGGTCATGGCGCTTTCGACCAGCACCTTCTCGTCGATCCGGGTCGAGTCGCGCAGCACGGGGCCTGCGACCTCGATCTCGTCGTCGAGAGCGAGCTTCTCGATGACGTTGAGCGGAGCGTGATCGCAGCCCGCCATCAGCTCGGAGAGCTGCGCCCGCGCGGCGACCTCGATCTCGTCGGCAAGCCTGCCGATGACTTCGCCGAACATGCTGATCTCGTCGTCGACGTAGCGACCGGTGATCAACAGATCGGTCGCATGCCACAACGCCTTTGCCCGGCTTTCATCGGTGCCGCGCGCGATTGCGTCGTCCAGATCCTGCAGAAGCGATGTCGCCCCGTTCATCTCGATACCCCAGTTCTTGGTGAGCCATCCTGCCTGTGTGGGCATGACGCCGGATTCCTCTGGGAACCAAGCTAGAGACCAAACGCGAGAATCCAGTAAAATCGGCAGTTCAGTTTTGCTGAGGAAAAATCATTCAAATGCGAGCGAACGCGTTTACCACTGCGCAACGTTGCCGGTGCGCTCCCTCTCCCGCTTGCGGGAGAGGTTGAGAGCCCCGGGGCTTAGTCTGACCAAATCAACTTCGCTCTACGGATTCTGCGGCGTCAGGACCAGCGGCGGCTTCGGCCGGGGCTTTGCCGGCGGCGGGCCCGGGGCGGGCCGCACGTCGATCGGCGGCGGCAGGGGCGCGACCTGCTGGCTCGCAAGCGGCGGGCCCGGCACGGCAGGCGCGGCAAGCGGCGCCTTCGGCGTCGGTGCGGCCTTGGGCTCAACCCTCACCTTCGGCGGCGGGCGGCGCGGATCGCGGCCTGGCATCGGCACGTCGGTCAGCGCCGGCTCGGGCGCAGGCTCGGGCGAGACCAGCGTCGGCAGCGCGGCGGTCGCCGGCGGCGGCTCGCCGCGCTCGATCGCATCCAGCCTTCGCGTCTCGCGGTCGATCGTGCGCACCGCAAGCCACGACGACAGCGGCGTGAGATCGACGGTGCGGCTGAGCTTGTCGGGTGGGCCTGCCGCAAACAGCTGGATCTCGGGCGGCGCGCCGGAGAGACCGGTCATGATCGGCGTCAGGCTGGCGCGGATGTCGGCCTGGTCGGCGGGAATGTCGTAACCGCCGGAGACGATGGCGCGGGCGTTCTTGGCCTCGAGCGGGGTCGCGCCGACGCGCAGGCGGCCGTCGCGGATTGTGAAGGCGATCTGCGCCGAGGCGACAGCAATGGGGGCGGCCGACAATGCCGGCTCGACGAGCTGACGCAATCGGTTGTCGTCGCTCACCTGCCCGCCGTCGCTGGCGCGGATGGCGATCTCGAAGGCGCGCGGATTGAGGCCGCTGATCTCGGCCGAGTCCAGCGTCACCGTGCCGTTGCCGGCAAGCGCGCCGGTCAGAGCCGAGACGCTGCGGCCCTGGCTCGTCAGCGTCATCTGCACCGAAGCGCGCCCCTTCGGCAAAGCGAGATCGCGGTAGCGCAGCGAGGCGGCATCAACATTGGTGAGATCGAGACGCGCGTTCAGCGCCAGACCGTTGGCGCCGTTGCGCGCATCGAGGCTTGCGGTCAGCTCGCCGCCGCCGACGCCGCCCTTGAGCGCATCGAGCGCGAGCGACTGGCCATCGCCCCTGATCGTGCCGCTGAACGGGCGCATCTCGATTCCGCCCGGCAGGCTGCCGCGCAGCGCCTGGAATGCGATGCGGCCGCGCCAGCCGCTGACGAGGCCTGCGCTCAACGGCTCGCCGGCGTCACGTCCGGCGGCGCCGACGGCAAGCGCGAGCGCGGGTGCCAGATCGAGCGTATCGAGTCCGACTTCGCCGTCTAAGCGCTTCTCCTGATCGAACGTCATGGCGAGATGGCCGCGCAGATGCGAGCCTAAAGCAGTGCTGTCGAGATCGTCGAAGGTCAGGCGATTGCCCGATAGTGTGAGGCGGGAGGACAGGCTCATATTCTGTGCTGATTTGTCGGCCGGGCTGGTCCCGAACAAGGGCGCCAGATTGGCGTTGCGCACGCGCAGATTCACGCTGGCCTTCGGCTCCGGCGCCGACAATTCGACGCTGCCTTGCGCATCCGCATCCAGCCCGCCGCCGTTGATCTTGGCGTTCAGTTGCAACGGCCGGCGCCACGCGCCACTCAGGCTGCCTTCGACCTGCGAGGTGCCCTCGCCTGCGGCGACCATGCGATCGAGGCCGAACAGCGCCGTCAGCGCACTCGCTTGCGGCGCCGACAGTTTCGAGTCCAGCGTGAAGTCGCTGTTGCGCAGTTTGTCGATGTCGATGCCGTTGACCGCGGCCACCGGCGTCTGCGCGGCGAGCGTCGCGGTGGCCTTGAGCTGCGGCGCATCGAGGTCGAGCACGGCGCGGGCGTCGCTGCGATCGGCGTGCTCGGCGTTCTTGTCGAGGCTGAGGTCGAGCTTCAGACGCGTCGCGCCCGGCAGCGGCGCGATCGCATCGAAGCGGGCACGCAGCGCAGGTGCGATCGGCTCCAGCAGCGCCGTGAGATCGCGCAGCGAATTGGCGGAGGATTTCAGCGCGAGCTTGCCCGTGGCCCTGGTGCGATCAAAACTGCCGCTCGCTTCCGTGGTCACGCCACTGGCCTGGCCGAACCGCAACTGCTCCAGCGACAGCGAGGTCGGACCGTAGCCGAGCTTGGCCGCGAACGGCCGCAGCTCCTGTCCGGCCGAGATCGCGCGCCCGATGTCGAGCGAGAGTTTTGCCTCCTCCGGCCATTCGCCCTGCGGTCCCGCGAGCGCTCGGACAAAGCTCGCGGCGGCATCGAGGTCGAGACGATCGGCCTTGAGATCGGCATCGATCCGCGAGCCTTTGCTGGCGCCGGTCTGCGCAAACGCAATGCGGCCCTCGACGGCGCCGCCTTCGACATCGGCCTTCAATTTGTCGATGGCGAGATGGTTGGCGGCGATCGTCACGTCACCGGCAAGGCGCAGCGGCCGCGTGCTGCGGCGGTTGACCTCGTTGCGGCCCTGAAGCCAGGCGACCAGCGTATCGGGATCGGACGACTCGACGCTGAGGCGGCCGCTAAAGCTGTCAGCGCCGGGCGTCGCGCCGTTGAGCGAAAGCTGCGTCATGCCGGGCGCGCGCAGCTCGAGCCGCTGGAAGGTCCAGGATTTCCCGTCGGTCTGAAGCTCGGTCGTGATGTTCTGCAGCGGGCGGCCGCCGAGCATGATCTGGTCGGAGTTGAATTCGATCTGCGCCGGGATCGGCGCCTGCGGGATCGCGGCGAGGCCCGCGCGAAGCGCCGGCAGGATGCGCAGCGGCTCGGCATCGCCCCGGCCGGCGAGCTTGTCGGCATCGACCTGCCGCGCCGACAGCACTGCGCGCAGCAGCGGCGCTGCGCCAAACCTGAGATCGCCGACGCCGCCGAGCTTCAGCGCGATATCCTCGGGGCCAAAGCTCGCTTCGATCTGGTCGAACCTGGCACCGGCCGGATCGGCCTTGAGTTTTGCGGTGACCTTCCAGGGCGTCGGTCCGGCCTCGCCCGGCTTCTTCGGTGGCGGCACTGCCAGCGTCAGCGCGCCGTCGAATTTCGGCAGGCGGTTGTCGAAGGCGAGCACGCCTTCGAGATCGGCCAGAATGGCGCGCTCGCCGGGATCGATATTGAGATGCAAACGGGTGGCGCTACCGTCGGGACTCGGCCCCGAGGAAACGCGGAACGGATAACGCACGCCTGCGGCGGTGAAATTGCCGTCGCCGCGCACGGAGCCCGCGAGCGAGCGCACGTCGCCGGAGAAGACGATGTCGTTGAGCTCCAGCGTCGAGCGGCTGGCGGCGTCGTGAAGCGCGATGCGGCCGGTGAGATTCAGCCGTTCGATGGCGAGCGAAGCCAGGTTGAAGGTGCCGCTCGCGGTGGACGGCAAATCGACCTTGCCTTTGGCGTCGAGGCCGAGATCCGCCGCCATGCCGCCAACCGAAAGCTCGGTGGCGCGCCATTCGCCGCGCATCAGGGAGCTCAGGCTGAACTCGACGTCGAGCTTGTCGGCGCGCAGCCGGCCGAGATCGTTGTTGCCGCCGAAGGTGACCGAGCGGAGCCGCAGCGTCGGCGCCGGCAGCAGCCGCGCATCGAGCTCACCCGCCACGCGCACCGGCACGCCGATGATCCGGGTCGCTTCCGCCTCGAACTGGGGCCGAAACTGGTTCCAGTCGACGAAATAAGGCCCGATCAGCGCGGCCAGCAGCGCTAAGATAAAGGCAATCGCCAATCCGAGCAGCGTCGTCTGCACGGGTCTCCCCTCGGCCAAGCCGGCACCCGGGTCAAACCCAAGCCTACAACCAAGCTTCAGGCGCGCCGGAACTTCCCCTTATATAAAGCGAAGTGTGGCGAAGTCACAGCGACTGTTGCGCACGGAGGTTAACGCGCCCCGGTGTCACCAGCTCGCCGGCAGGTGCTTCAGGCCCCGCAGCACGAAGGTCGGGCGCCAAGCCGGATTTTCGACGTCGTCGATGCGCAGATCGGGCAACCGCCGCAGCAACGTTGCGATGGCGATCTCGGCCTCGATGCGCGCCAATTGGGCCCCCAGGCAGAAATGGATGCCGCCGCCGAACGACAGCGGCCGGACATTGGGCCGGGTGATGTCCAGCCGATCAGGATGATCGGGATAGACCGCCGGATCGTGATTGGCCGAGCCGAGCAGGCAGAGCACGGACTCGCCCTTGGGGATCCGCTTGCCGCCGAGATCGTCGATCTCCTCCAGCGTGACGCGGCCGGTCATCTGCACCGACGAATCGTAGCGCAAGAACTCCTCGATCGCGTTGGTGATCAGGTCTGGCCGCGCCTTCAGGAGCGCGAGCTGGTCCGGATTGCGGTGGAGCGCCAGCAGGCCGTTGCCGATCAGATTGACGGTGGTCTCGTGGCCGGCGCCGAACAGCAGGATGATGTTGGCGGTCAGCTCCTCATTGGTGAGCTTGTTGCCGTCCTCCTCGGCCTGCACCAGCTGGGTGATGAGGTCGGCTCCGGGATTGCGACGTCGCAGCTCGAACAGCGGCTGGAAGTACATCTGCGCCATCATGTTGGCGGCGTTGCCCTTCGCGATCTCCTCGGGCGTCATCGGCACCGGATCGAGCAGCCGCCCGCCCTCGCGCGAGCTCTTGTAGAAGACCTCGCGATGATCCTCGGGGATGCCGAGCATGTCGCAGATGATGGTCACTGGCAGGCGGAAGGCGAAATCCTCGATCAGGTCCATCTGGCCGCGGTCGATCACGGCATCGATGGTCTGGTCGACGATCTCCTGGATGCGCGGCCGCATATCCTCGACGCGGCGGGCGGTGAAGGCCTTCACGACAAGGCCGCGCAGGCGGGTGTGATCGGGCGGATCGGCCTGCAGCATCCAGTTGCCCATGCTGCGGAACACCGGCTCCTTCATGATGTCGGGTCCGTAGCGGCGCGTCGTGCGCTCGACGAAATCCTTGCCGAAA
Source organism: Bradyrhizobium diazoefficiens (assembly GCF_016616885.1). Classification (NCBI taxonomy): domain Bacteria; kingdom Pseudomonadati; phylum Pseudomonadota; class Alphaproteobacteria; order Hyphomicrobiales; family Nitrobacteraceae; genus Bradyrhizobium; species Bradyrhizobium diazoefficiens. The sequence goes on from NZ_CP067102.1 coordinate 6,341,683, forward strand.
CGCTTGTCGCGTATCACCAGGCTGACATCGGCGTGACGGCTGGCGACGAACTGGCCGAACGGCGTCTCGTGGATCGGATCGATCGTGCGCAGCCGGTCGTAGTGCGGATAGGGATTGCGGATGAAGTCCGGCGCCAGCGGATTGAACAGCGGATCGCCTGCGGGTTGCGCTTGCTCGTTCATGATGGACCTCACATCGGTTGCCGCATGACACGATACGCGAGGCAGCCCCGAAGCCCCAGCGTAACCATCCCTGTATATTATCAACTCGATACATTGTTGTATCGAGTTGCATTGTGCCCTAAACTGGCCCGATGTCAAGGGTGAGAACCAGGCCGACCAGGGACGACACGCGCGACAAGCTGTTCGAGGCGGCCGCGCGCGTGTTCGAGCAAGACGGAATCGGTGGCGCCAGCATCGAGGCGATCGCGGCGGAAGCCGGCTTCACCCGCGGCGCGTTCTATTCGAACTTTGGGAGCAAGGACGAATTGATCTTCGCCATGCTCGAGGATCACGTCGAGCAATCGATCCGGCGCAATATGGAGATCCTTGCCCAGCACAAAAACCTCGACGATTTCATCGCCGCCTTGAAGACAATGGACCGCGGCAGGCAGGATCCGCTCGGCCGCTCGCCGCTGCTGCACATGGAAATGATCCTCTTCGTCGCCCGTGCCGAGAAGCGCCGCCCGGAGCTCGCCAAACGTCTGCGCGCGCGGCGCAAGCTGACCGCCGATATCATCGAGGCGACCTTGAAAAACAGCGCCAGGGGCGACACGCTGAACCCGCCCTGGATGGCCTCCGTCGTGCTGGCCCTCGAAGACGGCTTTCGCCTGCACCGACTGATCGATCCGGAAACGACGCCGGCCGACAGCTTTTGGCGCGCGATCACGGATTTGCGGCGCAGGACGGGATTGGTCTCCGAGTAGCGCCTTTCGCGTGCGCTAAACCGTCGCAGTCCGGGGAACAAGCGCCACCTGCGGAACAGCGGATGTGCCCGTCTCTTCAACCATCGCGATCAGCCACAAAGCCGCCATCGGGAGCTGCGCAGGCATCGAGATGAACGCGCGTTTATCTTCATGACTCTTTGGTTTCTCCCGAACGCACGCTTGCGACTTTTTGCAACTTTTGCCCGTCGTTGATGTTGGCCCGACAGCACAACACCAACGAGGAGGAAAGCACATGAAGAGGACCGCGCTGGTTCTGGCAACCGTCGGCACGCTCGGCGTGAGCGCCGTGGCAGCACCGACGCCCGCGGAAGCCCGATGGCGTGGCGGCTTCGGTCCAGCGCTGGCAGGCGGATTGATTGCAGGCGCCATCTTTGGCGGCCTAGCCTCTTCCGCTTACGCGTATGGTCCGGGTTATGACTACTACGGGTACCCCCGCTATTACGGCGGGTATTACGACGGCGGCTACGCACCGGCGTATTACGGCGGCTACGAACCGTATCCCTGGGGCGGCTACACCACGACCTACTACAGCACGGGTTATGCTCCGGCCGATTACGGGTACCGCTATCGCCGCGTCGTGCGTCCGGCCTACGCCTATTACGGCGCACCGTTCTATCACCATCGCTGGCACCACCACTGGTGATGTGAAGCGGCAAGATGGGGCCAGTGCGGACCACTGAGCCTCCGATATCAAATGGCAGATCGATGCCTCCGGCTTCGATCGAGAGAGATCACGCGCGGTCGCCTCGCGACGAAGCCGCGCAACTGCCACCAGACAAACCAAGGAGATTGAGATGAACATTGGAAAGAACAAGTTCCTGCTGACCACAGCAGTGCTGCTCGCCGGCGTCAGCCTGGCGTCGGTACAAGGATCGGCGCAAGGCATGCGTGAAGGTGCCGGCGGCGGGATGAGCGCCGGCGGAGGAGCCGGCAGCGCCAGCGGTGGTGCTGCGGAGCACTCCAGCGGCGCGGCCTCGCACGGTGCAGGTGGCGCCTCGCACAGCGAGGGAATGACGCGGGGCCGCGGTGAGGGAATGACGCAGGGCCGCGCCGGCGGCGGGGCCGAGGGTTCCTCTGCGGCGCAAGACAGCCGAGCCGCGGACAAGGGCGACAAGCAGACCATCGGCCAGGGCCGCGACCGCGACAACGCTCGTCAGTCGCAAGACGAACACGGCAAGCAGGGCAAGGACCAGACGATCGGTCAGAGCCGGGGCGATCGGGACCAGGCGCGTCAGTCCAAGTCCGAGAGTGACAAGAGCGGACAGAAGAACCAGACGGTCGGACAGGGCAGCAGCGACCGCGACCGCGCGCATCCGTCGCAAGGCGCCGAGCAGAATAAGAGCATGACGACGGGCGCCAACACCAAGGAAAATGCCCAGGACAAGAATGCCAAGAATGCACAGGGCAAGAACGCGCAGGGTCAGAGCACGACAACGACCGGCGCAAACACCAAGAGCACCGCCCAGGACAAGAACGCACAGGATAAGAACGCTCAAGACAAGAACGCCCAGGACAAGAACGCCCAAGGCAAGAACGCACAGGGTCAGAGCACGACCACGACCGGTGCGAACACCAGCGGCAACGTCCAGAACCAGAGTGCCCAGCAGGGTGCGACGACCGGCGCAAACACGCAAGGACAGGTCAACGCTCAAGCTCAGACCCAGGGCGGGGCTACCCAGAGCATGTCGGGCCGCGTGCAGGTGAATGCGCAGCAGCAGACACGGCTGCAACAGTCGGTGCTGAGTTCGCGCAATGTGGCGCGCGTGCGGGTCAACGAAAATGCGATCAACTTCCGCGTCAATGCCGGCGTGGTCGTGCCGCGGAACATCTCCGTGATCTCGGTCGCGGATTATCCGGTGCTGATCGACGTCTATCCTGACTACCGTGACGACAGCTTCTTCGTCGTCGATGACGAGATCGTCGTCACCGACCGCAGCCGCAGGATCGTCGATGTCATTCCCGCCGGGCCGCGGACGCACTATGCCCGGAGCGGTGGCGGTGGTGGCAGCGTTGCCGCGCTGAATCTCAGCCCCGACGAGATCCGCGTTGTTCAGCGGGTCCTGATCGAACGCCACATGCTGTCCGGCGAAGCCGACGGCGTGCTCGGGCCGGATACGCGTAGGGCATTGATGACCTTCCAGAGACAGGAAGGCTTCCAGGCTACCGGCTCGATCGATACCCGCACCGTCGCTGCGCTCGGCGTGTCCAACCAGATCAGCGCCACGCAGGGCCAGTCGACGACCGTCGGCCAGGGCGGAAACAACCAGTCGACGCCGCAGAACACGACCGGGCAAAGCACCGGCCAGAGCAGCGCGCCGGCGCAGCAGAACCAGACCACAGGTCAGGCTCCGCAAAACCAGCCGTCCACAACAGGCCAGGCTCAGCAGAACCAACCGGCGAACTCGGGCCAAGCCAACACGCAACCGCCGTCGGGCCAGACCACCGGCCAGGCTCCGGCCCAGAACAACAATCAGTCCACCAGTCAGCCGGGCACGAACCAGAACACGCCGACTGGACAGACCAACCAGAACAATGCCCCGCCGCCGTCGACGTCAGGGCAGCCGGCCAAGCAGTAACCTAGCCAGTAAAGCGCTTCCGAGCCCCGCCTCTGGCGGGGCTCTCATTGCGACCTCGCTCGGATGCCTTGCACGACGTCGCAGCCGAGCTCGGCCAGCATCTTGCGCCATCCGTCCCCGGTCTCGCCTGCCGCCCCCCGCTGGCAACACCTCTGGCTACCGATTGTGTTTGCCCTTGCTGGTGGGCAACGGGCAATTCGTACAGACGCTATCGTCGCACATCCGGCAGATCGTGAACCGATCCAGCTCGGACGTGTCCTGCCTTGCCAGCAGCTCGTGGATCAGCGTTTCAAGTCGCTTCGTCTCGGCCGGCGACAGTACATCCAGAAGCGATGCGATGGCTGAAATCCGGGACGTCATCAGATCGTTCCGGGTCGCAACGCCCGAGGCCGTCAGGTGCAATGCGACCTCGCGTCCGTCCTTTCCCGGCCGGCGCTCGACAAGCCGATCCGAAACCAGACGGTCGACCAGCCGGACCGTTCCGGAATGCGACAGGCCAAGGATACGCCGCAGCTTGTCGTTGGTCATGCCTTGGCCGTAGCCAATGACGACGAGTGCCGCCGGCGTCTCGCCGCCGCGGCCTATGACCTCGCGCGCGCCTTGCTCAATGCGGTCCATGACCGCGAGCGACAGCGCTCCCAGCAAATTCGCGATTCCAGTTTCCATGCCGGCAATAATATGTGCGCTGCGCACAAAAAACAACTTGACCTGATATGTGTGCTGCGCACATATTTGTCGCAGAAGAGTGACGACATGGAGGATGACGATGAATATCCGGAGCGCAGCCTTATCGACGCCGACTGCCAACGGCAGTGAACCCGTCCTGAAATACGTGCAGGCCAATGGCGTGCGGTTCGCCTATCTCGAACAGGGGAGCGGTCCCCTTGTGATCTTCCTGCACGGCTTTCCCGACAACGCCTGGTCCTACCGAAAGCAGCTGCAAGTCTTCGCGGATGCGGGCTATCGCGCCGTGTCGCCATTCCTGCGCGGCTATGCGCCGACCGAGATCCCGGCGGACGGCATTTTCGATCCGATCGCATTGGGCAAGGATCTCGAAGCGCTGATCGCGGCGCTGAGCGAGGACGGACAAGCCCGCGTCGTCGGCATGGATTGGGGCGGCACGTCGACCTTTCAGGCGCTGGCGACGGCGCCGTCTGCAATCAAAGCCGCGGTTGTCATGAACACCGCCCATCCGATCACATTCTCGAGCATCAGGCGGGATCCGGAAATCGTTCGATCGATCTTCCATGTCTATTTCTTCCAGCTGCCTGGCGCCGAGTCGGCGGTCAATACCGAAGGACTGCCCTTCGTCGATTATCTTTGGAAGCTGTGGTCGCCGACCTTCAACGATGTCGAGCACATTCGTTCGATCAAGGAGACGCTCAGCTCTCCCGGCACCATGGCCGCGGCGCTCAAATACTACGGAGGCCTGACCGAGGCGGGACGCATGGGCCGGCTGCCGATCAACGAGATGCAGACGCCGACGCTGACGATCTACGGCGGCAACGATCCGACAGCGAGATATTCGGTGAAGGAAGAGCCGCTGTTCAAGGGACCACACAAGCGTGTTGTCTTGCCGGATGTCGGACACTTCCCGCACCTCGAGCGCGAGGCCGAAGTCACCGGCCTGATCATGGACTGGTTCAGGACGCACGCGCCGGACTGAACGCCTTTCGCGGACGCCGGAGGGCACCGCCGGATCGGCTTTGGAATTTCTGACGAGGAGTACGCGAGATGGACGCCAACATGCAGCAGCAGTACGCCGAAGCGTTTCACGGTCTTCACAAGACGGGGGATCCGCTCGTCCTGTTCAACGCCTGGGATGCCGCCACCGCCAAAGCCATCGCGAAGACGTCCCCGGCGATCGCGACCAGCAGCGGGGCGGTCGCGGCAGCACTTGGATATGCGGACGGAGAAAATGTCCCGCTCGATATGCTGGCAGGGCTGGTGTCACGGATAACCGCGTCTGTATCGGTTCCGGTGTCAATCGATCTCGAGGCCGGATATGGCGACACCCCGGACGCCGCCGCCACATCGGCGGCCAGAATTCTGCAGGTCGGTGCCGTCGGCATCAATATCGAAGACGGGCTATCCGGAGGAAAGCGGCAACTCGCGAACCCCGAACAGCACGCCGCGAAGATCAAGGCCGTGCGGCACGCGGCGCAACAACTCGGCGTTCATCTATTCATCAACGCGAGGACTGATCCGTTCTTGCTGAAATACGGATCGCCGGCGGAGTGCCTGAACGAAGCGGCAAGACGTGCGAAGATCTATGCCGACGCCGGCGCCGACGGAATTTTCGTGCCCGGCCTCACCGACCTCGCGCTTATCGGGAAGTTCGTTCAACTCGCGCCTCTGCCGGTCAACATCATGGTGACGCAAGGCGTTCCCGCAATTCCGGATCTCGCCCGCGTCGGCGTTCGGCGGGTGAGCCTCGGGCCGTGGCCGATGCTGGCAGCGATGCGTGTCATTGGACAGGCCGCCGCAGGGGTCGCCATGAGCAAGCAATACGGCACGTTCCTGCAACCGAATGCCTGAGCCGCCGGCTCGGGCCGTCGTGCCCTAAGCGGACCGTTTCACCGCGATCGCATCGACCGGCGCGAGCCGGCCCAGCATCGCCCTCGCCTGCTCGGCGCAATGCTCGATCAGCCAGCGCTCGAACGCGACCGGCGCGAGTGCGGGGGCATAGAGGAAGCCTTGCACGACGTCGCAGCCGATCTCGGCCAGCATCTTGCGCTGGCCTTCGGTCTCGACGCCTTCGGCGACGACGGTCATGCCGAGGCCCTGGCCGACGCGGACCACGGCGGTGGCGATAGCGAGCGCGCCGGAGTCGTTCTCGATGTCGCGTTAGCGGACCTCCATAGCCTTTCCTGCCTCCCATGACGGATGCTAAGACAGCATCAAATCGGGGGCTGACATGGAACGGCGGACATTTATCGGAATTGCGGCAGTCGGGGCTGCTTGGCCTCTTATGGCGCGCGCGCAGCAGAATGTGGCGACCGCAAAGATCAACAGGGTTGGAGTCCTCTGGCACGCCAGCACAGCGGATGAAGAGAAGGTCTATTTGGACGTCCTAACGAAGGCGTTCGCCGACATCGGCTATGTCGAAGGCAAGAACATCGAGTTCCTTCATCGATTTCCCGCCGAGCAGCCGGAACGGTTTCGCACGCTTGCACGCGAGCTGGCCGCGGACAAAGTCGACGCCATTGTCGCCGTGACTGCGTTGGGCGCAAAAGAGGCCAAGCAGGCCACAAGCACCATTCCGATCGTATTTGTCATTGTGTCGGACCCAATCGGTGGCGGTCTTGTCGAGAGTCTTGCGCGACCCGGAGGCAATGCCACGGGTCTCTCACTCATGTCGATCGACCTGAGCGGGAAACGTCTGGCGTTGTTGAAGGAGGCGGTTCCGAACCTGTCGCGTGTAGCACTCTTGGTGGATAAGACCGATCAGTTCGCGCAGCGCGCGGTCAAAACCAATCAGGCCGCGGCCGAAGCGCTTGGAATTTCGTTGTGGCCCGCAGAGGTATCGGCGCCCAATGACATCGAGCCGGCGTTCTCCAAAATTGCTCAAGACCGCGCCGACGGCGTCATCTTGGGGGCCGGATCGATGCTGTTCAACGAGCGGGCGCGTATTGGTTCATCGGCTCTGGCACACAGGCTGCCGACGCTGTCATTTATCGCGGAGATGGTTCCTCACGGTCTTCTGCTGTCGTACGGGCAGGATTTCCCCGATTTTTTCCGCCGCGCAGCGGCCGACGTTGACAAGATACTGAGAGGCGCAAAGCCCACCGATATCCCGGTCGAACAGCCCACGCGCTTCAAATTGGTCCTGAACCTGAAGACCGCCAGGGCCCTCGGCCTCGCCGCGCCGCCTTCACTGCTGGCGACTGCCGACGAGGTGATTGAATAGGGCGCGCCCACTTCCGTCGAACAGCAGTCCGACCGCGGGCACATTGCGAGACATCGGATTTTGTGGGCGCCATGAGCTGAGAGCCATGGATAGTTGCCCCAGCACCTCGGCTGCGATAGGCATCTCGCGAGGCCTTTTTCAGCGAGCTTAACATGGCCGGCCTTGGCGCCGCAGCGTTGCCTATGCCAGCGTGCGCTCAATCGAAGAACGATCATATCGCCCGCGATTGCGCGAGCGCCAAAACTTGAACCACTGATTGTACAGACCGCTGATCCCAGCGAATTTGACAGTGCGCATGCGCCTTAGGCCGAGCGCTTCACCGCGATTGCATCGACGGGGGTGAGTCGCCCCAGCATCGCCCTCGCCTGCTCGGCGCAATGCTCGATCAGCCAGCGCTCGAACGCGACCGGCGCGAGTGCGGGGGCATAGAGGAAGCCTTGCACGACGTCGCAGCCGAGCTCGGCCAGCATCTTGCGCTGGCCTTCGGTCTCGACGCCTTCTGCAACGACGGTCATGCCGAGGCCCTGGCCGACGCGGACCACGGCGGTGGCGATGGCAAGCGCGCCCGCGTCACGCTCGATATCGCGCATAAAACTGCGGTCGATCTTGAGCTCGCGGATCGGCAGATGTGCGAGCCGGCTGAGGCTCGAATAGCCGGTGCCGAAATCATCCACGGACAGGCCGATGCCGAGCGCGCGAATGGCCTGCATTGTTTCCAATGCGGCCGTACCATCCTGCATGAAGGTGCCTTCGGTGATCTCCAGCATCAGCGCGTCCGCCGGCAGCGCGTACTCAGCGAGGATATCGGCGAGCCGCGCTGCGAGCGCGACATGCCGGAAATTGATCGGCGACAGGTTGACCGAGACGCTGGGAATGTTGAGCCCCGCGCGGCGCCAGCTCGCCATCTGCCGGCAGGCCTCGCGCACCGACCACAGGCCGATCTGCTCGATCAGGCCGCATTCCTCGGCGAGCGGAATGAACTTTGCCGGCGAGACATCGCCCAGCGTGGCGTCGTGCCAGCGTGCCAGCGCCTCGACGCCATGGATGGCGCCGTCGCCACTGCGGATCTGCGGCTGATAGCTGAGGCTGAGCGCATTGTCGGCGATGGCACGACGAAGCGCTGCGATCATCGCCAGCCGCTGCTCGGCCAATCCGTTCATCTCGGCACTGAACATGCGATGGGTCGAGCGGCCGGCCTGCTTGGCCGTGTACATGGCGGCGTCGGCCTGCTGCATCAGCGTGTCGATCTCGGTGGCGTGGTCGGGATAAAGGCTGATGCCAATGCTGGCCGACATCGGCATCAGCTTCGATCCGAGCCGCAAGGGCGCGGCCAGCGCTTCGGTGATGTCGGTCGCGACACGCTCCGCGCTCTCGGCATTGCGGTTCGGCAGCAGGATGACGAATTCGTCGCCGCCGAGCCGGCCCAGCATGTCTTCCGGCCCGATCTGCTCGCGCAGGCGCTGCGCCAGCTGGATCAGGAGCTCGTCGCCGGCGGCGTGGCCGAGCGTGTCATTGACGTCCTTGAAATGATCGACGTCGAGGAAGGCCAGCGCAACGTGGCCGCCGGTCGGACAGGCGTCGATCGCGGTGGTGATCAGATGCCGCAATTGCGCGCGATTGGGCAGGCCGGTGAGGATGTCGTGATAGGCGAGCCGCGCGATCTCCGCGCGCGCCTCCTTGCGCTCGATCGCGAAGGCGCCGAGGTTGACGCAGGCCTCGACGATGCGCCGGTGCCAGTTGCTCGGCGCGCGGGGCTCGCGGAAATAGAAAGCGAAGGTGGCGATGACCCGGCCGTCCTTGGCCATGACCGGGGTCGACCAGCAGGCCCACAGCCCAATCGCCAGCGGCATTGCCTTGTAAGGCTGCCAGCGCGGATCGGTATCGAGATCGGTGGCGAGCACCGGCTCGCCGTAGAAAGCGGCGGTGCCGCAGGAGCCGACACCGGGCCCGATGGCGATACCATCGAGTGCGCGGGAATAGTCCTCGGGCAGGCTCGGGCCGCCGAGGGGATGGATCAATCCGGCGGCATCGACGTGAAGCAGCGAGCAGACGACGTCGGGAGCGATCTCTTCGACCCGGCGGCACAGTCGGTCGGCGATCTCGGTGATCGGCACCTCGTCGGCGAGCGCGCTCATGATGAGCTGCTGGAGCGAGCGCAGCTGCTTGCTCTCCGTGATGTCCTCGAGCAGCGCGAAGATGTGCCTGACCCGCCCCTTCTTGTCGCGAAACGCGTCGATCCGGGCGCAGATCCAGATCTCCTCGCCGTCCTTGTCGTAGACCAGCACCTCGGCCTCGCCGCGCCGGCCACCATGCATCAGGCGCTTGACGAGCCTGGCAACGGCCTTGCGATCGGTATGGCAGCCGGCGATGAGCTCGCCTGCGCGGCGCCCTTCAGCCTCGTCGCTGGTGTAACCGAACAGCGCCGTGAACGCCGAATTGACGTAGACGATGTTCTGCTCGACATCGGTGATGATGACCGCGCGGTTGGTCTGGTCGGAGACGGCGTGGAGCAACCCGATCCTGACGCGGCGCTCGGCATCGGCGGTGACGTCGCGCGCGAACACGATGTGATGGGTTGCGCCGTCGATCGTTGCCGATGACAGCGCGATCGTCGCCTTGATCCGGCTGCCGTCGCGCCGCACCAGGCTGATCTCGTCGCGGAAATCCGCGACCGGCTCGGCCTGAAGGCATTTCAGCGTGAGCACGGCGGCATCGCGGCCAAGCACATTGGCGCGCGCAAGCTTCCAGATCCGCTCGGCGCCGGCGTTGAAATGCGTGATGCGATGCGCACTATCGACAATGACGATGCCGTCGTCAGCCCATTCGAGCGCCGCGCGCAGCACGTCCGGCATTTCAGTCACTGGACAATCGGAGGCAGACATCGTTGGGCTCGGCAGGATCAGAAAAATGCGGCAATCGGCCCCAAGCTAATGCTCCGATGGTGTCCAAGACGTTTTTGCAACAGGCTCACGTTCCGCCAAGCCAGGGCATGCTTAACATTCTGCAAAAGATGCGAAGGCAATCCAGTGCAGACGGAACCTATTTCACAGCCTGAAGCTTGTGCAGCCGGCCGGCCACGGCCCGCACCTTGCCCGGCGACGCCTGCCAGACCGACAGCGCCGACAGCAGGCTTACGACGATGGCAATGGCAAAGGCGAGCGTGTAGTCGCCGGCGCGATCGTAGAGGATGCCTGTCACCCATGGACCGGCTGCCCCGCCTGCCAATGCCGCGAGCATGATCATGCCGAAGATGCTGCCCTGGTGGCGGCCCTGGAAGATCTCGAAAACCACCGCGCCCATGATCGAGGTGAGGCCGTAACCAAGCGCGCCTTGCGTGAACACCATCAACCAGACCAACCAGAACGAGGGTTGGTATTTCAGCGCCATCAGCGCCGCGAAGCAGATCGCAAAGCCGGCGCAGCTGATGGCCCACACCCATTCCCGCCCGATCCGGTCGGAGATATGGCCGAGGAAAATCTGGCCGGGAATGCCGAGCAGGCTGACGGCGCCGAGCGCCCATACCGCAACGCTCGGGCTGAAGCCGATGTCGAGCAGGAACTTGGTTTGGTGCACTTGCACCGCGTACCAGATGTACAGGCCGCAGAAATAGCCGAGCGCGATCCACCAGAAGCGTGCGGTCGCGACCGCCCGTCGGAGCGTCCAATCGGTAGCCGCCCAGACGGGATCGACGATGTTGGAGACCGGCTTTTCGGTGCCCGCGGCCGGCGCAGCGTCGCCGTCCGGCTGGAGGCCGATGTCTTCGGGACGCTTGTGCAGGAGCAGATTGATCGGCGCCAGCACGATCAGGATCATCAGGCCCATCGCGGTGCAAGCGGTGCGCCAGCCGGTCTGCTCGATCAAGTGCTGCACCCATGGCAGCAGCGTCACCGAACCGATGCCGACGCCGGCAAAGGCGATGCCGATGGCAAAGCCGCGCTTGCGAATGAACCAGTTCGGCAGGAACAGCGACTGGCCGGAATAGCCGAGACACACCGAGCCGGCGCCGACCATGACCCCGATCGTCACATAGAGATGCCAGGGCTGGCTAGTGAGCGGCGCGAGCAACAGCCCGCCGGCCATCAGCAACACGCCGAGCTCCATCACCGCACGTGGCCCCGCGCGATCCATCAACCGGCCGATCAGCGGGCTGGCGATCGCCGATGCAACGAATCCAAACGAGAAGGCGCCGGCGGTGACGCCGCGCTCCCAGCCGAATTCGGAGAGAATGGGCGGATAGAACAATGAAAAGGCGGTGCGCGCATTGACGCCGATGGCCATGGTCACAAAGGTCACCACGACCACGACCCAGCCGTAGAAAAACGGTAGCCGCATTTTTGGTTTCATCCCTAGACGATCCGGGCCACGACCGGGTTCAAGGCGGCGTTGGCTTTCACGGCCGCCGCGTCCAGCGGTCGGCATTGACGGCACCCTGCGGGGCATCGCCCTTGATGATGGCGTCGACCTGCCGCACCGTTTCCAGCGACTGATATTCGATCGCCTGCGGCGTCAACCCGCCGACATGCGGCGTCGCGACGACGTTGGCAAGCTTTGCCAGCTCCGGTGTCGGCATCTGGTCGGGGGCGCGGCCGACATCCATCGCAGCACCGGCGATGCGGTTCTCCAGCAGCGCCTTTGCGAGTGCCGCCTCGTCGACGAGGTTGCCGCGCGACAGATTGATGAAGACAGCATGCTTCTGCATGCGCGCCAGTGCCGCCTCCCCGATCAGCTTCTCGGTCTGCTCGTTGGCAATGGCGAGGCAGACGACATAGTCGGAAGCCGCCAGGAGTTCGTCGAGGCCGACCTGCTTGATCGCGCTGTCGCTGACATCAGCGAAGGGATCGGAGACCAGCACGTCCATGCGCATCACCTTGGCGATCTCGGCGAGGTAACGACCGATGCTGCCATAACCGATGATGCCGATTGTGCTGCCGGCGAGCTGACGGCCCATCCGCGCCTCCGGCTTGCGGCCGGCGTGGTAGTCGGCTGTAGCCCGCGACACGCCGCGCGACAGGTCGACCATGAAGCCGACCGCGAGCTCGGCGACCGCGTGCACGAAGCCGGGACCGGCGCGCGTGACCAGCACACCGGCTTGCGAGGCGGCCTCGACATCGACGTTGCGGATATCGACCGCGCAGCGGACGAAGGCACGCAGGCGCGGCAATTGCGCAAAGATCTCGCCACGGCCTTCCGTCATGCGATCGGCGACGATGATGTCGGCGTCCTTTGCCGCATGCACGAGGCTTGCCGCATCGAGCGCCTGGTCACCCTCGTGCAGGATCACGTCCGCAATCGCGCGCAGGCCGTTGAGGCTGCGATCGCCGTAATAGTTGCGGCGCATCTCCGGCGTGTGGGCCAGCAGGACTTTCACGGCAACACTCCCTTAGTAGCCGAACGCGCGCGGCAAGGCGGTGCTCAGCCATGGCACGAAGGCGATGACGAGCAGGCAGAGGAACAACAGGCCAAGATAACCCAGGATCGGTTTCACCGTCTGCTCGATCGGCACGTTGCCGATCAGGCAGGCGCCGTAAAGCCCCAGCCCGAGCGGCGGCGCGAACAGGCCGACGCCCATCGCGATCACGAGCACCACGCCGAAATGCAGGGGATCGATCCCGAGCTGCACCGCCACCGGCAACAGCAGCGGCCCGAAGATGATCAGCGCAGCCGCGCCTTCCAGCACCGAGCCCATCACGATCAGCACGGCGATCGCGAGCAGGATGAACAGCCAGGTGCCTGAGGTTTTGGACAGTCCTAGCATGAAGTCGCCGACCGCATGCGGCACCTGCTGCAAGGTCAGCGTGAACGCCAGCGATTGCGCGGCGGCGACGATGAACAGCACCAGCCCCGCGCGCGTCGCCGCCTGGACGAAACTATGCGTCGCCGTTTTGAAGCTGAGCTCGCGGAATACGACGCTGCCGACGATGAGCGCGTAGGTGACCGCGAAGGCCGAGATCTCGGTCGCCGTGGCAAAGCCGCTCTTGAAGCCGAAGAAGATCATGAAGATCAGGCCGAACGAGGCGATCGCGCCGCTCCACAGGCCTGAGACTGGCATCTGCGGCTCGACCGCCTTGGCGTCATCAGGCTTCTTGCCGAAGATGATGGAGAAGACGATCAGGACCGCCGCCATCAGCGCCGCCGGCAGCAGCCCTGCCATGAACAGGCCGCCGATCGAGAGGTTTGCGACGAAACCCAGAATGATCAGGTTGATGCAGGGCGGAATGGTTTCCGCCATCACCGCGGACGCCGCGAGCAGCGCCACCGCGCTGCCCGGATTCTGCTTCGAGCGTCGCGCCGCCGGAATCAGCACCGAGCCGACGGCCGCGACATCGGCCATCTTCGAACCCGAGATGCCGGAGAACAGCACCATCGAGGCCACCATCACGACGTTGAGGCCGCCGCGCATACGGCCGACGCCACGTTGGAGCAGCTCGATCAAGCGCACCGACATGCCGTTGGCTTCCATGAGGTAGCCGACGAGGATGAAGAACGGGATCGCGAGCAGCACGAAATTGTCGATGCCGCGCGCCATCTGCTGGGCGAAGATGACGCCGGGCAGCGCGCCCTCGACCCAGATGAAGATCAGCGCGGCCAGCGCCAGCGCAAAGCCGATCGGCAAGCCGCCGAACAGCGTGGCGAAGAAGCCGATCAGCATCAGCGTGCCCGCTGACGGCACCGAGGACGGCGACAGATAATCCCAGGCGAGATAGAGGCCGGTCACCATGGCGACCGCAACAAGGCCTCTCATGATGTCGGGCAGCGGTCGCGCGCAGAGATGGTCGACCGCGAACACCGTCATGAACAGCGCGCCGATGCCCATCGGATAGAAGGTCAGTTCCAAAGGCAGGCCTGAGCCGGTGGTCTGCCCCGCCGTCAATGATCCGAGCTTGATGGCGTTGTAGGCGACGTAACCGGAGATCAGCACGACGAGCACGGCGCTGGCGGCGTCGACCAGGGCGCGCAGCCGCAGCGCCAGCAGATCGCGGAAGAAGGACACGCCGACATTCTCGCCGCGCGCCAGCGCACTTGCTGCACCGAAGAAGGCCGATCCGACCATCAATCCGCGCGCGACGTCATCCGACCATTCGACCGGCGCGTTGAAGCAGAAGCGCAGCAGCACGGAGCCGCACACGACGGCGAGATCGGCGGCCAGAAGGATGGCCGCGATCGCGTCACTGCAACGAAGCAGCAATGCAATGCTCCCGTGTCGACCGCCCGAGAGCGGCACGGCGCCTGTCATCGCCAACTCGGATTTGGCCATCTTAGGCTTGCGTCGAGCGAATGATGTCAATGACGGGCTTGGACTCCGGCCGCGCCTTGATGAAGTTCTCGATCTGCGGCGCCACGCGCTTCTTGAACGCCTCGCGGTCGCATTCGGCCACCGTCACACCTTTCTCGGTCAGAGCCGCCAGCGCCTCCTTCTCGACCGCGAGCCCATGGGTTCGCGTGTCGGCCGCGGCCTTCTTCGCGGCGTCGAGAAAGCCCTCGCGCAGCTTCGGATCCATGCGGTTGAACGTCGTGTCGCTGAAGTAGATCGCGAGCGGCGAGAAATTGTGCTGCGTCAGCGCATAGAATTTCGCGGTTTCGAAGAACTTGCTGGCGAGGATCGTCGGCGGATCGTGCTCGAGGCCATCAAGCACGCCGGCCTGCAGTGCCGTGTAGATTTCGCCGAACGCCAGCGGCGTGGCCGCAGCGCCCATCAGCCGCAGGCATTCCGTGATGACAGGATTCGGCAGCGTGCGGATCTTGAGTCCGGCGAGGTCTTCCGGCGTCTTCACCGGCTTCTTGGCGAATACGCTGCGCGAGCCGAAATTATAGGCCCATGCGATGATGCGGATGTTGCTGCCCTTGAGCAGCGCGTCCTCGATCGGCTTGGCGGCACTGGCGTCGAACGCCTTGGTCTGCTGCGGGAAGCTCGAGAACAGAAAGCCGAGGTCGTAGGTGCCGACCAACGGCACCAGATTGGCCGAGATCGACGAGCCCGACACCATGAGGTCGATAACGCCGAGCTTCACCGAATTGATGACGTCGATTTCCTGACCGAGCTGGTTGTCCGGGAAGAAGGCGACCTCGACCTGCTCGCCGAGCCCGTTGCCCTTCAGATTCTTGACGAGGTTGTCGTAGTAGACGCGGCCGTTGGCGAATTTGGGATCGTTCGGCAGCGAGGAGGAGCATTTCAGCTTCAGCGTCGCGGCTTCGGCGCGGCCGATGACGGCGGGAGAGAGCACGAGGCCGGCGGTCACCGCCGTCGACGACTTGATGAACGTGCGACGGCTGACGGACACGATAGTCATGGTGTCTCTCCCGAATATTTTTTGTTCGCAGCCGCGGTCGTAGCCACGGCCTGTTGCGCGGACTGTATGGCCAAAGCGACGAGGCAGGCAAGGGTTGCGACCAGCTCAGTCGAGACGGGACGAGAGCAAGGCGCGCCGGCAGAAACTGCAACGGACGGCCTATATCTGCCGATGTTTTCGATCATGCCGCATCGCGACCGAACGGCGTGCCATGCAGGATTGACGCAGATCGATCCAATTCAGGTATGGATCAATGCCGAACGCAGATTGATGGGCTTTTGGCAGGTCGCTGCGCGTTGGCACGCAACAAAAAAGCTGCGGAACCGTGATCCCGCAGCTCCAGCGTTTCAATGATGCGACGATGTCAGCGCGACGACGCGACGCTCAACTGTCCGCTCGCTGCCTCGACATCGCGCGAGGGCCGCAGCGCGAAGGCGCCATCGCCGAGCAGCGCCTGCGCAACCAGCGCAATCGCCCAGAACGCGGGGAATTCCCAGCCGCCCTTCGTGTTGGTGAAGAAGAACCCGGCCGCACCATGGACGGTGAAGATCGCACCGAGCAGGACCGGGATGCCGATCAACGCCGCATAGCGGGTCCAGACACCGAGGACCAGGGCAATGCCGCTGAGAACTTCCACGGTCATCACGAGGTAGGCGAGCTCGGGCGGGAAGCCGAGGCTGCCGAAGAATTTTGCCGTGCCGGCCGGGGTGAAGACGAACAGTTTCAGGCCGGCATGGGCCAGGAACAGCGCGCCCAGCGTCACGCGCAGGACCAGCGCGGCGTAGGGAGCGGTACGGGAATCGATCATCGCGGACTCCATTGTTGGGAGACCTATCATCTATTCTCATGAGAATGATAATCGGCTATTCTGGAAATATACTTCACACCAATAGAGTGAGATAGATGCTCGACCGGCTGACCAGCCTGGAAGTCTTCGCGAAGGTGGCAGCGAACGGCAGCCTGTCCGGTGCGGCCCGGGCGATGGGCTTGTCGCAGACCATGGTCACCAAGCACGTCGCCTCGCTGGAAGCCCGCCTCGGCATCAAGCTGTTCCACCGCACCACGCGGCGGCTCTCGATCACCGAGGCCGGCCGCCTCTATCTGGAATCCTCCGAGCGGATCCTCGCCGACATGGAGACGGCGGATGCCGCGGTCGCGCGCGAACGCGTCGAGCCGCGCGGATCGTTACGGGTCAACGTGCCCGTCGTGTTCGGCACACGGCAGATCGCGCCGCTCATCGCGGAATTCTCGGAACGCCATCCCGAGGTCACCATCGAGCTCGGCCTCAATGATCGGCTCGTCGACCTCGCCGAGGAGGGCTGGGACCTCGCGATCCGCATCGGCAAGTTGCGCGACTCCAGCATGGTGGCCCGGCGGCTCTCGCCGAACCGCCTGGTCGTCTGTGCCGCACCTTCCTATCTGGCGAAGCACGGCACGCCGCGCAGCGTAGCCGACCTCGCCGCACATAATTGCCTCGGCTACACGCTCTCGCAGCAGGCGAGCGCGGCGGAATGGCTGTTCGGCGCGGACGGCGAGATCCGCGTCCAGGTCTCCGGCAATCTGCGCGCCAACAACGGCGATGCGCTGCGCGAGGCGACACTGGCCGGCCTTGGGCTGGCGCGGCAACCGACCTTCATCGTCGCCGACGACTTGCGCGCGGGCTCGCTGGTCGCGCTTCCGCTCGATCAGCCGGAGATCCAGTCCTCCGCGGTGCATGCGGTCTACCTGCCTGATCGCCGGCCACCGGCGAAGGTGCGCGCCTTCATCGATTTCCTCGCGGCGCGCTTCGCACCGGATCCGCCCTGGGATCGCGGACTATTTTGACGCCGCACGGCGTGGCGCGTCAGCTCCGACAGACCCCCTGCCCCAATTTGCCACATGCGAGAGCGTGAGATAGCGCACAGACGGAGCCGTGGCGGACGACTAGAAAAGGTGACATCCTCGCACCATTGCCGATGGAAGTGACACCATGCGCCGTCCAGTCCTTTCCAATTTGATCTTTGCCTCCGGCCTTCTTGCACTCACCCAGTTGATGACGCCGACGCAGGCTGCGGCCGAAGCGCGGCTTGCGCTGGTGATCGGTCAATCCGCCTATCGTACGGTGCCGGAACTGCCGAACGCCGCCAATGACGCCAAAGGCATGGCCGAGCTGCTCGGCAATGCCGGCTTCAACGTCACCGCGGCACCCAATCTCTCGCAGAACGACATGCGACAGGCGATCTCGGATTTCGCCGGCAAGGTCAGCGCCAGCGGCGCCGACACCGTCGCACTGGTGTTCTATGCCGGCCACGGCCTGCAGATCGACGGCGAGAACTATCTCGTGCCTGTCGATCTCGATCCCAAGCGCGAGGCCGACATTCCGCTGCAGGGCGTGCGGCTGAACGATTTGCTCAACACGCTCGGCGCGCTGCCGACGCGGGCGCGCATCTTCATGCTCGATGCCTGCCGCAACAATCCGTTCCCGGCGCTGAGCGGCGCCGGCCACGGGCTCGCCATCGTCGACACCAAGGCAGGCGCGCCCGGCTCCTTCATC
Source organism: Bradyrhizobium diazoefficiens (assembly GCF_016616885.1). NCBI lineage: Bacteria > Pseudomonadati > Pseudomonadota > Alphaproteobacteria > Hyphomicrobiales > Nitrobacteraceae > Bradyrhizobium > Bradyrhizobium diazoefficiens. The sequence goes on from NZ_CP067102.1 coordinate 6,359,936, forward strand.
TCGTACTCGACCTCGCCCGGTGCCGAAGCCGAGGACGGCTCCGGCGCCGACAGTCCCTACACCACCGCGGCCCTGACGGTTGCCAAGCAACCGAACGTCCCGATTGAAGAGGTGTTCAAGCGCATCCGCATTGCGGTGGCGCAATCGACCGACGGGCGACAGATCCCCTGGGAAAGCTCCTCGCTGACGACCGACTTCAAATTCTTCGGCGAGAGCAGCCAGCAGCCTCCCGCTTCGGGCGCGAACGCGATGGCGCTCGCCAGTGCCACGCGTAGCGTCGAGGACTGGCGCAAGGATTTGCAGGGCAAGGACGCCAAGGCCGCCTATGAGCTCGTGATCGCCGACGACACGGTGCCGGCGTATCAGGCCTATATCGAGCTTTACGCGCAGGCCTCCTACACGCCGCGCTTGCGCACCGTGCTTGAGCGCCGGCGCCAGATGCTGGCGTGGGACCGCGCGGTGGCGATCAACACCCGCGCCTCCTTCGAGGCCTATCTCGCGAACTGGGACAACAGCGATCTCGCCGCGACCGCGCGGCGGCTGCTGCTCCGCGTGCAGAACCGCAACTACGCCTTGCCGGTTGCGGCCGCCGCGGTGCCGGTCGCCGTCGCGATGGCGCCGACCTGCCCATGCTCGGCACCGACAACACCGGCGACGCCGATCAACCCGACGGTTGCGCCTGTGATCAAGAAGCGCGTCGACGACACGCCGCCAAAGCGCAAGGTCGTCGACACACCGCCGAAGCGCCGGCCGCCGCCTGACGAAGTCGTTGTCGAGCGCGCACCGCCCCCCGGCCCGCCGCCCGAAGCCGTCGGCGTCGGGATCGGTCTCGGGATTGGTCTCGGCATGGGCATGGGCGGCCACGGCGGAGGAATGGGACGCGGCGGCGACTACAACCGCGGCAGGTACTGAGGCTGTCGCATCGCGATACGGACGACAGATATGTCCTCCGTCATTGCGAGTTGAGCACCGGCCAGACGGCCGACCCCGCTGGATGAAAATGGGTGATTGCTCCTGACGGAGTCTGCTGGAACTCACACACTTTCTTCTTAGCGTAGCGAAGCAACCCAGACTGCCGCCGCGGTAGGATTCTGGATTGCTTCGCTTCGCTCGCAATGACGACTTGGAGGCAGAAGAGAATCAATCACCCGGCCATTTCTGTTGACGGAAGTTGCGCAGTCTGCCGCCCTCCAACCTGGAAATGCTGTAGTCTGATCAACTTACACGCGCTTTCCGGGGATCCGACATCGATGCCGCACGACGCTGACGCCAAGGGCTCAAAAGAGCATGCATGGCCGCTCTTTCGCTCGCTTGCGTCCTATGCCCTGCCCGGCGACCTCATGGCCGGGTTGACGCTGGCAGCGATCGCGATCCCCGAGCAGATGGCGACCGCGCGGCTCGGCGGTTTCGCGCCACAGATCGGCTTCTTCGCCTTCATGGCAGGCTCGCTCGGCTTTGCGCTGCTCGGCGGCAACCGCTTCCTGTCCTGCGGCGCGGATTCCACGATCACGCCGATCTTCGCCGGCGGTCTTGCGGCGCTCGCCACTGCCGGCACACCTGAATATCAGGGGCTCGCGATCGCGCTGGCGCTGATGGTGGGTGCGATGATGCTCACGGGCGGCGCGTTTCGGCTCGGCGGCATCGCCAATCTGCTGTCGATGCCGGTGATGGTCGGCTTCCTCGCCGGCATCTCCGTCCACATCATCGTATCGCAATTGCCGGGTGTGCTGGGGCTGGAATCGCCTGATGGCCCGACGCTCGATCGCATCGGCGTGCTCGCGAGCGAGCTCGGCCGCACCAATCCCGTGACGCTTTGCATCGGCCTCGGCGTGCTGGCCGTGGTCGTCATCTCCGAGAAGATCAGCGCAAAAATCCCCGGCGCGCTGATCGGGCTCGTCGCCGCGACCTTGGCCACAATCGCGCTCGGCCTCGAGAGCAAGGGCGTCAACGTCGTCGGCATGGTGCCGGGCACGCTGCCGCGACCGACACTGCCCGAGCTTGCGCTGGAGCTGTGGGTGCGTCTCGTACCACTCGCCTTCGTCATCACGGTCGTGGTGATGGTGCAGACCGCGGCCACCACGCGATCCTTCCCGTCCGATCCCGACAAGCCCGCCGATGTCGATCGCGACTTCCTCGGTGCCGGCGCCGGCAGCGTGCTATCAGGCCTGTTCGGCGCGTTTCCGGTCAATGCCAGCCCGCCGCGCACAGGCATCGTCGCCGAGACCGGCGGACAATCGCAGCTCGCAGGCCTTGCGGCGGCGGTGATCGTGCTGTTGTTGCTTGCGTTCGGAACGGGACTGCTGCAGCACGTCCCGGATGCAGCCCTTGGCGGCATCCTGCTGTTCGTGGCGCTGCGCATCATCCGCACCAAGCAGATCGCGACGATCTATCGCCAGTCGTTCAGCGAGTTTCTGCTCATCGTCGCCACCGCCGGGCTGATCATCGTGCTGCCGATCCAACAGGGTGCGTTCCTCGGCATCGTGCTGTCGCTGCTGCACGGCATCTGGAGCACGACGCGCGCAAGGCTCATCGAGTTCGAGCGCGTGCCGGGCACCACGATCTGGTGGCCGGCGCATCCGCACATCACCGGCGAGCGCATCGCCGGCGTTGCCGTGATCGGGCTGCAGGCGCCACTGTCCTTCCTCAATGCGCCCGGCTTCCGCAGCGACGTGACGAAAGTGTTGAGCACGGCGACGCCGCAATTGCTGGTGCTGGAGGCAAGCGGCATGGTCGAGATCGACTTCACCGCCGCGCAGATCCTGCTCGACGTCTTCAAAGCGTGCAACGCGCAAGGGGTCACGGTCACGCTGGCGCGGCTGGAATCGGTACGCGCGCAGGACGCATTCGAGCGATTCAAATTATTCGACGTCCTGCCGAAGGAGCACGTCTTCCACAGCGTGGACGAAGCCGTGCGCAAGCTGGCGAAATAGTACCTGATGGCTTTGAGGTGAACCAGCCGTGCCGCGGGCTCCCAACCTCTCCCGCTTGCGGGAGAGGTCGGCGCGGAGCGCCAGGTGAGGGCTTTCTCCTCTTGGGGATTGTCCCGTTGCGGAAATACCCTCTCCCGCAAGCGGGAGAGGGAGCGCACCTACTTTGTGGAAGCGGCAGTCCTCACTGCACCAGCGCCGGGTGATCCCGCTGCGCCGTTTCGCGGATCCAGCTGGCGTGGATCGCGCGGAACAGGATCTGCGCCGTCTTGATGTCGTTCGCGGCCATGCAGAGATTGACGATGCGATGCACTGCGTCGTCGCGCATCAGACTGTCGGAGATCTTCATCGCGATTTCCATCGCGACCTTTGCGGCGCGCTCATAGCGCGCACTCTCGCTCTTGTCGTTACAGGCGGAGCCTGCGGCGCTCTGGGCCGCAGCGTCACAGATGGCACGGATGCGCGCGGCGGCTTCGATATCGCCGAGCGGCCCTTCGATCGTTTCGTCCCAGATATCGGCCGGCATCTGCTTCGCGAACCACTTCATCGCCCCGCCATCCGTGGTCTTCCAGCCACCGTATTGCCGCGTTTCAGCCGCGACCAGCATAGAGAGGCACACCGAGATCGGCGAGATGATTCTTTCGCCACACTCCCCGACACGATACGCATTCAGGACGTCCGACGCGGTCCGATGGACTCGAACTGCGCCTTCTGCTCGTCGTTCAGCGTCGCGTAGAAATCCTCCAGCGCCGCGCGAACAGACTTGACGCCGTCGAGCATCGTGTCGAGCCGCTTGCGGACCGCGGCCATTCGCGCCGGCGGCGTCAACACGTCGTTGGGCTGGCAGGCTGCCTTGAGCGAAGCGCTGACCTTGGCGCTGGTATCCTGGAGCACTTGCAGCGCAGCGCGCTGGGTGTCGTTGGGATGAAGCCTCGCCTCGATGTCGGCACTGGGCCAATCGAGCGCGGCGGACGCCCCGCAATTCCGGACCAGCGATCCCTCGGTGGTGTTGGAAGCCGTCGCGCGACTCTGATCCTCGGCCAGGGCATTGAAGCGGGCCTTCTGCTCGTCCGTGAGCGAACCATAGAATTTATCGAGGGCAGGCTGAACGAGGTCGACTGCTTTCCCCATCGCCTCGATGCGCTGCTGCATCGCCATCAGACGACCGGGCGCAGTCGCTGCGACCTGCGCCGGACAAGATGCGCGAATCATCTCCGCCGCCTGGACCGAGGCGTTGCCGAGCTCGTCGAGGCCTGCGCCTTGTGCCTCGGTCGGCTGCACCGCGGCTGCGATCTGGTCGATCGGCAGACCGACGATTTCGCGTCGGTCGCTGCCGCACAGCTGATCGAGCGCAACGCCCCGCGCTTGCCGCCGTCCCGGCGGTCGCGGCAGATAGGCCGAGAGACCGTCATAGCCATAAGGCCCGAAGATGCCGGCATAGATGTCCGGATAGCCGTAGCCCCAGAAGCCGAGACCGTCGCCCCAGATCGTGTAGTCGTAGAGATCGTTATAGGCGAACGGCCAGAACAGCGGTCCGACCCAGCCATAACCGCCCCCCACATGTTGCCACCATCCGCTGCTGGCGCCATGCCAGCCTGCGAGCGCTGCCGCGGCTGCGATCTGGGCTCGCGCCGCCGGATTGCTGATCAGTCGGCCGTTGCGGAAGGTGCTGGCGTGCAGGTTGAGGGCATTGTGGAAATTCGCGGGACGGACGGCCGCGTTGCGGATCTGACCGAAGCTCGCGCCACCATGTCGGGCTCCGGTTACGAACCGCACCCCACCATGATGCCCGCCGCCACCATGCGCGTGCCCGAAACCGTGACCACCGAAATGGCCGCCGCCGTGATGGCCACCGCCATGCCCACCAACATGACCACCACCATGCCCGCCTCCGTGCCCACCACCATGCCCGCCTCCGTGTCCGCCGCCGCCCTTGCCCAGAGCCGTGCCCGCCAGCATGCAGGCAAACGCCATCACGGCAATTCCAATGACCGGTCGCAACATCGCATCCTCCCGCAGAGCCGCGCCATTGAAGCATCGGAATTTGTCGAGAATGGAACCGGTCTGGTGGCCGAAAGTTCCGCGACCTGCGGCGCAACAGGCGGGCGCTACGCCTCCGGCACGATCTTGCCGGGGTTGAAGATGTTTTCCGGATCGAGTGCCTTTTTCAGCGCACGCATCGCATCAAGCGCTTCAGGACCAAGCTCGGCCTCGAGATATTTCTGCTTGCCCTGGCCGATGCCGTGCTCGCCAGTGCAGGTTCCGTCCATCGCCTGCGCGCGCTCGACGAGGCGGTGCATGAACTCCTCACCGCGCGCCATCTCCGCCGCATCGTTGGTGTCGCACACCAGCGAGCAATGGAAATTTCCGTCGCCGACATGGCCGACGATCGGCGACAACAAATTGAGCCGCTTGAGATCTTCCTCGGTCTCGCCGACGCAATCCGCAAGCCGCGAGATCGGCACGCAGACGTCGGTCGCAACCACGCCGATGCTGTCGCCGGGCCGCAGCGCCTTGACGGACCAATAGGCATCGTGGCGGGCCTGCCACAGTTTTGTGCGGTCCTCCGGCTTGGTGGTCCAGGAGAAATCGCCGCCGCCGCAATCCCTGGCGATCTCGCCGAACGCCTTCGACTGCGCATCGACCTCGATCTCGCTGCCGTGGAATTCCATCAGCAACAGCGGCGTCTCCGGCAGCGTCAGCTTCGAATAGGAATTGCAGGCCTTCACCTGCGCGGCATTGAGCAGCTCGATGCGCGCCACGGGAATACCGGTCTGGATCGCCAGGATCACGGCCTGACACGCCCCATGCACGGTCTCGAACGACACCGCGGCCGCCGCGATCATCTCGGGAATGCCGCGGAGCCGAATGGTCAGTTCGGAGATGATGCCGAGCGTGCCTTCGGCGCCGACGAACAGATGCGTCAGGTCATAGCCAGCAGAGGACTTCTTGGCGCGCGTGCCCGTGGTGATGATCTCGCCATCGCCGCGCACGACTTTCAGCGCCAGCACGCTGTCACGCATGGTGCCGTAGCGCACCGCGTTGGTGCCGGAGGCGCGCGTCGAGGCCATGCCGCCGAGCGAGGCGTCCGCGCCGGGATCGATCGGGAAGAACAGGCCCTGGTCGCGCAGATGCTCGTTGAGCGCCTTGCGGGTAACGCCGGGCTGGATCACGCAGTCGAGATCCTCGGCATGCACCGCGAGCACCTTGTTCATGTCGCGCAGATCGATCGAGATGCCGCCGGCGGGCGCGTTGACCTGGCCCTCGAGCGAGGTGCCGGTGCCGAAGGGAATGACGGGCACGCCGTTTTTGGCGCAGATGCGCACCACGTCCTGGATGTCGGCGGTCTCCTGCGCCATCACCACACCGTCCGGCGGCTGGTTGACGATCCATGTCGTGGTATGGCCGTGCTGCTCGCGGACGGCCTGCGAGGTGATGAGGCGGCTGCCGAAGCGTGCGGCAAGCTGCTCCAGCGCGCTTGCGAGGGCTTTCGGCGCCGGCCGCGGCGGATTATTGGTGATGGTCGTACCCACGGACATTCCTCCCGACGAGAAGAACCGTGGCAAAGGACATCCGACCGGTCAAGTCAAGCGACCGGACGCATAGCTGGGGAATGACATATGCCGGAGACTGCCGCTTCAGCGCCCAAAGCCGAGCCGTTCCGCTCTTCGATCATGCAGATCGAGCCGCAATGGATCGACTATAACGGCCATCTCAACATGGCCTATTACAACGTGATGTTCGACCGGGCGATCGATCAGATGTGGCTGCAGCTCGGGATCGGCCCCACCTACATGAAGGAGCGCAACGGCTCGACCTTCACGGCCGAGTGCCATGTGCGGTATCTGCGCGAGATCCATCTCGGCGATCCCGTGCAGGTCTCGGTCTGGCTGCTGGAGGCCGACGACAAGCGGTTGCACACGTTCCAGGAGTTGCGGCATGCGACCGAAGGCTGGCTGTCGGCCACGTCCGAGAACATGTCGCTGCACATCGACATGGGCTCGCGCAAGGTGGCGGCGTTTCCGCCTGATATCCGCGAGCGCATTGCGGCCGTCGTCGAGGCTCACAGCGCCATGCCGCGGCCCGAGGGCATCGGCCGAAACGTGGCGATGCCCTCGAAGCGGTAAGCGGCTAGATCCTGCGGCCGCGGGCGAGGCCGACCACGGCCGAGACCAGGAACAGGACGACCGCGATGAAGAAGATGATCTTGGCGATTTCGATCGAAGCGCCGGCGATGCCGCCAAAGCCAAGGATACCCGCGATCAGTGCGATAACGAGAAACGTCACAACCCAGCCAAGCATGGTCAAAACCTCTGTTTCGATGTCTGTCTGCGATCGGCGCGCCTGACGCGCCTCACTTGCACAGACAATCTCCAGCTCGGAACATTGGTTCCGGCCCGCCGCCGCTGGAAATTCGCCTGGCAGCGAGGAACAAATCGCCCCGCTGCGCACGTGGAAAACCCGTCCCGGCCGCCCCATATAGCCTCCAATCCCTGTTATGAAGGCTCCCTCCCGCGACGGCGCGGTGCCATCGTGGGCCAATGATTCGCATGACCGAGCCGAGCAAGATCACAGGCGTCCCCGACCACCAGCCCGCAGCCGGCGGCATCGCCGCGCGTGCGCGCGCCTCCGTAGGCCCGAAATATCTGTCCGGGCTCAATCCGGAGCAGCTCGAGGCTGTGGAGACGCTGGACGGCCCTGTTCTGGTGCTGGCCGGCGCCGGCACCGGCAAGACTCGCGTGCTGACCACGCGCATCGCCCACATCCTGAGCCAGGGCCGCGCCCGCCCCGCCGAGATCCTGTCGGTGACCTTCACCAACAAGGCCGCGCGCGAGATGAAGCACCGGCTTGGCCAGATGCTCGGCCACGCCGTGGAGGGCATGCCGTGGCTCGGCACCTTCCACTCCATCGGCGGCCGCATCCTGCGCACCCATGCGGAGCTGGCGCAGCTCAAGTCGAATTTTACCGTGCTCGACACCGATGACCAGGTGCGTCTGCTCAAGCAGCTGCTGCAGGCCGACAACATCGACGACAAACGCTGGCCGGCGCGCATGCTGGCCGGGTTGATCGACGGCTGGAAAAACCGCGGCCTCACGCCATCCCAAGTGCCGTCAGGCGAAGCCGCCGTCTTCGCCAACGGCAAAGGCGGCAAGCTCTATGCGAGCTATCAGGAGCGGCTGAAGATCTTGAACGCGGCCGACTTCGGCGATCTGCTGCTCGAAGACATCCGCATCTTCCGCGAGCACCCGGATATCCTGCGGCAATACCAGCAGCGCTTCAAATTCATCCTGGTCGACGAATATCAGGATACCAACGTCGCGCAGTATCTGTGGCTGCGGCTGCTGTCGCAGGCGCCGGCAGCGACAAAGCCAACGCCTCCCGTCATTCCGGGGCAGGCCGAAGGCCTGAACTACGACGTGCAATTGCACGTCGGAGAATCTGGAGATGAGTCCAACGATCAAGATTCTCAGGTGCGCAATTGCGCACCGGAGTTCGATGCTACGCATCGCCCTGGAATGACAGAGCATGTTGCAGTGGCGACTGCCGCTTCCCACGTCAAAAACATCTGCTGCGTCGGCGACGACGATCAGTCGATCTATGGCTGGCGCGGCGCCGAGGTCGACAACATCCTGCGCTTCGACCACGATTTCCCCGGCGCCAAGGTCATCCGCCTCGAACGCAACTACCGCTCCACCGGCCACATCCTGGCCGCCGCCTCGCACCTGATCGCGCACAACGAAGGCCGGCTCGGCAAGACGCTGCGCACCGAAGACCACGACGGCGAGAAGGTCACGGTCACCGGCTCGTGGGACTCGGAGGAGGAAGCTCGCGGCATCGGTGAGGAGATCGAGCAGATTCAGCGCAAGGGCGAGAAGCTCAACGAGGTCGCCATTCTCGTCCGCGCGTCCTATCAGATGCGCGAGTTCGAAGACCGTTTCGTCACGCTCGGCCTGCCCTATCGCGTCATCGGCGGCCCGCGCTTCTACGAGCGTGCCGAAATCCGCGATGCGCTGGCTTATTTGCGCGTCATCAACTCGCCGGCCGACGATCTCGCCTTCGAGCGCATCGTCAACGTGCCCAAGCGCGGGCTTGGCGATGCCACCGTGCAGATGCTGCACGACCACGCCCGCAAGCGCCGCATCCCGCTGTTCGAGGCGGCGCGGGCCGTGGTCGAGACCGACGAGCTGAAGCCGAAGGCGCGCGGATCGCTTCGCGACGTCGTCGCCCAATTCGACCGCTGGCGCGCCCAACGCGAGGTCACCGCGCACACGGATCTCGCCCAGATCGTGCTCGACGAGAGTGGCTACACCGAGATGTGGCAGAAGGACCGTTCGGCGGACGCCGCGGGCCGGCTGGAGAACCTCAAAGAGCTGGTGCGCTCGATGGAGGAGTTCGAGAACCTGCAGGGATTCCTCGAACACATCTCGCTGGTGATGGATCGCGACAGCGGCGCCGAGGACGACGCGGTGTCGCTGATGACGCTGCACTCGGCCAAGGGCCTCGAATTCGACAATGTGTTCCTGCCCGGCTGGGAGGAAGGCCTGTTCCCAAGCCAGCGCACGCTGGACGAACAGGGCCGCGCTGGTCTCGAAGAAGAGCGCCGGCTCGGCCATGTCGGCCTGACCCGCGCACGGCGCCGGGCAAAGATCTATTTTGCGACCAACCGCCGGATCCATGGCACCTGGTCGACCACGATCCCGTCGCGCTTCCTCGACGAATTGCCGGCGGCCAATGTCGAGATCACGGAATCCAAGGGCGGCTCGGCCTGGGGCGGCACCGGCGGCTACGGCGCCTCGCGCTTCGACGACATGGAAGCGTTCGGCTCGACTTATTCGACGCCGGGCTGGCAGCGCGCCCAGGCAAACCGAGAAAGCAATCGCAACCGTGGCGGCGGCCGCAATGGCGGCGGCGGGCACGGCGGCTTCGACGAAGAGGCCTCGAATTTCTCGTCCTCTTCGTCATCCGGCCCCGATTTCGGCAGCTTCTCCTCGCGCCGCCGCGGGCCAATGACGATCGAAGGCGAGCTGGTCGCCAAATCAACCGGCACGACGTCCGAATTCTCGCTCTCCGACCGCGTCTTCCACCAGAAATTCGGCTACGGCCGCGTCACCAAGATCGACGGCAACAAGCTCACCATCGCCTTCGACAAGGCCGGTGAGAAGAAGGTCGTGGATAGTTTTGTGCAGCGGGCGTGACTAAGACGGTGCCACGCCACCCTTCTTGAGCAGACGGGCCGCTACTCGAAAGAGGTCCGGCATATCGAACCTGTCATCAGAGCGCTGATTCAGGACTCCAATTCTAACGAGCGTGGCGCGCAGCTTAACGTCCTCATCGCCCTCTGCTTTAGGGTTAAAGGGAGGTAAGAATTCGCCGCCGCTCGCTCTTTTCATGATTGCCGGGATGGTTCGCGTCTCGTTCCAACGGGCAGCAATCTGTGCTGCGTTGCATGGAACCTGAAGTCCGGAAAGAGGCGCGAGAACGCGCTTGATCCACGGGAATTCCAAATCAAGCTGATTTACGCGAACCTTCGAAGCCTCTCGGAGCCCGTGACGAATTCCCTCCGCAGAAATAACTTGATCTTGGGGTACGGGCGTAAAGCGAGCGGCTTCCATCATCAAGGTCAGAAAGCTACGAGGAGTAACTTCACCGTGCCCATCTGCCAGATGCCTTATGGGCCAGTCATAAGTTCGACCCTTCTTATGACTTCGTCCCATATATTCCCCGGCCATGGTCCGAAACAAGCGGCGCTGATCCGCGCGCCTATATGACAAGGACCAACTTCGGAGGCGTTTTAAGGTTCTTGGAGGCGGCTTGATGCCCTCGGTCTGGAGCATAGTAAGGAATGCCCTTTTTGTTGTGGGTTCTTCGATGGCACCCAACCGAGCAAAAAGCATTCCGTAAAGGTCTACACCATCCCACTCCAAATTCGTGGCGCCGGAAACTAGCTTTGGAAGCTCCACGAAGCGCAGCCCCAAATCGCGCATCTGATCAGGACGAAGAAATAGCTTCAGGCGAACGGCCTTGTATCCTCTTGTCGACCACGCGACTTCGAGAAGCGCGTCGGTCAGATCACGTAAGCGCTCCCAATCCATCGCGATGGAATCAAGTGCGTCGAAGATCACAAGAACCTTCTTGCCCTTCTCAGCGACGCGTCGATCGGCAGCTTCGCAATCGCTCTCCCACTTTTCGGGATCTGCATATTTTTTCATCATCTCGGAAATGAGCGGAGGCTTCGCTTTTGGATGGAGAGCCGATGTCAAAGAACGCAGAACCACGCATCTCCATAGAAGTGGGGCAAGCGTCGTTTCCTCATTCCTTGGAACTTGGGCATCGATCGTCTGTCGGCTTACCGAGCCGTCGTTCGCCATCCCAGTAAACCCAAATCGAACAATCAACTTGTCCAATCCCAGGTTCGGGTAAGCTTCGGCCGCGGCGTTGCGCGTCTCATCATCGCCGAGGACACCCGCCCAAAAACTCTTACCGGCGCCTCGCGCACCCAAAACGATAATTGCGTTCGGGTCGAGCGCTCCGGCATGCTGTTCCGGAGCAAATATCTCTTCCACCTTGGCTCGACTGTCGCCACTGGCGGTGTGAGCAGCGGAAGCATCCAGCGCGGCGAGTCCTCTCCGAATTGCCCTATGGTCGATCTCATTCATGCCTGTTGATCTTCCGCGTCGTCAGAGCTTGGCTCGATCGCTATTGAATCGATGTAGTCTAGGAGAGAACTAAAAGTGGAGGAATAGCTACGCGCATCCAGCATCTTTCTGTCGGCAACGGGATCAAACTGTCGATAGCGAGTGTCCTCAAGTACGTAGAGCACTTGCCCCTCAAGCAGATCTTCCTCGGGCACCTCTGCGGTGTCTTGCCAGTCCAGATCGAAATCATTCTCAGTTAGCCTTTCCTTCGGCAGGCCTTCAACCTGAGGACGCAACATTAAGGGATTCAAGAGAGCTTGAAACTTCGATGCAGCATCGTCCCTCGCCTCGACGGAATCTGCGGCTTTGGCGTGTACGAATGAAATTCGATCGCGCCAATCATCTGAGGCATCTGCTCGGTACTGACTTAGCTGGCCCATCAACAATCGATAGCCTTGGTAGGTTTGAGGTTGATCCAGGCCAAACAGCAGGACCTCGGCTCCAATTCCAAGGACCAAAGATGCAGTCGTCTCGTGCAAGCCAGAGCGGCCATCTATCAACACGACATCGTACGCACCAAGAGAATCGTATCGAGCCAATAAGTCCGCGAGTTGATCGGTGATAGTCTTTGGCGGATCATTCTCCTGCGGAACATCCAAATATGCTCTTGCAATCTTAGCAAGCGCATTCTCCGGATGCTCAAGCGTTCGGCGGCCGATCGCCGGAATTACAGAAACTCTTGCTCCAGCGGCGCCAAGAAAAGAGTCCCCCGTTAGCTCCGTAATAAACTCGTCATCAATGTTCGACAGGCCTGCCTCCACCAAATAGTCCAGCATGCCGAATTCAGGCAGCTCATGCACATCTAAGAGCATAGAGCCAATTCCGGGGGCCTCTAAGTCGAAGTCAATTGTTAGAACGCGGCGCCCCTTTCGCGATAAGTGCGCTGCCGCCACACAGAGAGCAGTCGAACGACCCACTCCACCCTTCAAGCTCGCAAATACGATTCGAGGCGCTTTTCCCCGTGCCGCCGCGGGAGGCCTCAACCAGTCAGAACCAACGATACGCCGGTCAAGCAGCTTAACCGAAAAGCTACCCACCGTTGTAGTCGGCCGCCGACCTGCTTCGTCCAACAACCTTTGAGCGCCAGGATACTCGGAATCTACGATCGCACCGTCCGGCCTCGCATAGGCACCAAGCGCACCGCTCAATTTCAAGGCCAAACGTTCGAGCTCTGATTCGGCTTTGCGCTCAGGTAGAACTATCGAGAGCCGCCCACCTGCGTCTCGCAGTATCGCCGAACGCGACAACAACTCAGCTCCAAATTCCTCAGAGATGAATTCGCAAAGTCGCGGAAGGCCGTCATCGAAGCGTGTTATCATCACTTAGCTCTAAATATCCATCGCACCGACGACTTCTTTGGCGTCAGTTCGCCATCGGTCGACCCATTCGGACAGTATGTCCCTGCCGTGAGAATACCTCATGGTTACATCCCATCGCTGCATAAACGAGGATCTTTCGGCGTATTTGCGTAGCTCGCCGGATCTCCGACCTAGAGGGGCATTGCGCAAAAGAGTCTTTAGCTCCTCAAAATGCGCGTAGAAGGGATCATTCCGCCGCTGGTCGGCAGGGAGAGGCCGCATTCCCGAAAGGGTCATTAGATACTTCAGCGCACATTCAGCCGCCATCCCATACAAATACCCAGCAACATCCTTTCGGTTTGTCCCAGAGAGTATTTCGGCCGCTTCGAGATGCCGGAAAGCCGCCCTTCGTAAATCTTGCGCGTATGCACCCAAAACTAGAACGCCCCTGCCCACACCCCTTTTTAAATACGTAATCGGTCTGCGCGGAATTTGTAAGAGAAGAATGGCTGTAGGTATCGAATCTCCTCTGTTTGCCCATTGCCGAACGTTATCCGCGAGACCGCGACCAGCGACCGGTGCCGGTCCGACTGCACTACGGCTTCAGGCACTCGCAGGAGCTGACCGACGCCGGCCGCGAACTCCCCACCCCGCGGACCTTGGACGAACTAAGGCCGCCCCCGAATTTGCCGACGACCTAGGGAGACACATGGTCGCCCTGATCGAATCTCCTCCCCCAGCCGACGCTGCGGAGTGAGGACTGTTCGCCGCACTGGCCGACTCTCGACGGTTCTCGCCCGAACAGCCCTTGACCACCGCGAACTTCCCCGTATCAGATGCGTCCATGGTCCGGGGCTCCATCACACTGATCGTGCTTGCATTGGGGATGCCGTCGCTTGCGACGGCGGAGACCATGAGCTTTGGCGATTCGATCGGGCTCTTGGCCAAGAGTTGCGGTGCGGAAATCGTCGCCAATTGCCGCGGCGTCAATCCGGACTCAACCCGCCTGAAGGAGTGCCTGTCCCGCAACCGTGACGTGCTTTCCCAGCAGTGCCAGAGCGCCTACCTCGCGGCGTTCGATGCCATCCAGAAGCGCGTCGCCGCCCGTGTCACGGTGGCGAACGCCTGCCAGCGCGAGATCGTCAAGGTCTGCGGCGGCTCGACCAAGGAGACCAGCAAGTCGGTCCCCTGCCTGATCTCGACGCCCAAGGGCATCAGCAACAACTGCCTGAAGGCCGTCGACGACGCGGGGTATCGATGATGCGCGCAACAAGGCACATCACCGCCGGAATCGGTTTCGCATTGGGCCTCGCTCTGCTCGCGGGCACAGCCGGCGCGCAGACAGCGCCGACCCGTGACGACATCGTCGGCAAGCTCAATCATTTCGAGGAGGCGGCCGAGGTCGACCTCCCCGCGTTGAAGCAGCAAGTGATGGAGCGGGCCAAGGCCAGGATCAAGAACGATCCGGGTCCGGTGAACCGGCCGCTGATCGCGCCCGATCTGGCCAAGCTGCCCGCCTTCAACGCCCAGATCCAGTTCGACGCCGATACGCCGATCATCCAGCCGGACTCCTACCAGACCGTCGGCCGGATCGCCGACGCAATGGTTCACGCCTCGCTGCTGCCCTACACGTTCCTGATCGTCGGCCATGTCGAGTCCAATCAGAAGACGCGGGAAGCCAACGCGATCCTGAGCCAGCGCCGGGCGGATGCGATTCGCGACGTGCTGGTAAACACGTTCAAGATTTCGACCAAGCGGCTGCAGCCGATCGGCCTCGGCGAGGAGCAGATCCTCGACCGTGCCAAACCGACCTCGGCAGTCAACGGCCAGTTGCAAATCCTGACCTTTGCCAAATTGCCCGATGAAGCGCCTGCGCATCCCGCAGCAGCCCCTGCGCCCGCAGCGAAAAAGCCCGCCAAGAAGCATTGAGTGCACGCGCGCCACGGCCGGCGGAACCCTTTGAACTTCTAACCGTTTTGTGACCTGTCTCACAGCGCGACAGCACGGTCCTGCGCGACAATAGCGCCAGTTTGTGCACTGCCCTATCAGGTGCTATAGGCAGTCTTCGCCCTTCCCCGACCCCGTGCCGCACGAGACCAAGATGGCTGGCTATTTTCAACGCCAACTGGCCGATTATGTCGAATACCATCGCGACCCCTGGAATTGCGCGATGCATGTGGTCGGCATTCTCCTGCTCTTCACCGGCGCGACGCTGCCGCTGACGCTGGTCCATTTCTCCGTGTTCGGGGTCGAGGTCAGCCTGGCGGTGATTTTGGCCCTGCCCGTACTGGTGTACTGGCTGATGCTGGACGCCGGGGTCGGGCTTGGCATCCTCGTCTCCATGATCGTGCTGCTTTCGGTCGCAACCGCGATCGGCAATCAGGTCTCGATTGCCATGATGTGGTCGATTTTTGCGGTGCTGATCGTGCTCGGCGTCGCATCGCAGATCGTCGGCCACAGGGTGTTCGAGGAGCGGCAGCCGTCGATGGTCGACCACCCCACGCATTTCCTGCTTGGACCGATGTTCGTCATGGCAAAATTTTACATTGCACTTGGTTTTCGTCGCGACCTTGCCGCGATTCTCGCGCCTCTTCGGGGCAACTCCCTTTCAACCCGATAGCTTTCTCGAAGCGGAACAGCAAAACCTACTTCATGGCTCCAGTACTGGTTACCGGTGGCAGCGGTTTCATCGGACAGCATCTCGTCGAAGCGCTCCGCGCCCGTGGGCAGCGGGTGCGTGTTCTCGATGTCCGGCCGCCGTCCGTCGCGAACGCGGACGTTGAATATGTGCACGGCTCGGTGCTGGACGGCGCCGCGGTCGATGCTGCGCTGTCCGAGGTAGATCAGGTCTATCACCTCGCCGGCCTGCCCGGCATGTGGGTCGCCAACAAGCGGGACTTTCACGACGTCAATTTCCGCGGCACCGAGGTCGTGCTTGCGGCTGCGATGAAGCGCGGCGTGTCGCGTTTCCTGCACTGCTCGACGGAATCGATCCTGTTTCCTTATGCGAACCTCAACGGCGTTTCCGCCGAGGAGGCGCTGCAGCCGGCCGACGCGATGCCCGGCGCCTATACGCGATCGAAGTCGCTCGCCGAGCATCACGCTGCGAGGGCCGCAGCCAGTGGCTTCCCGCTCGTGATCGGCACGCCGACCATGCCGATCGGCCCCGCCGACCACAATCTGACGCCGCCCACCGCGATGCTGTGGTACTTCCTGCAGAAGAAGGTGCAGCCGCATCTCGACTTCCTGGTCAACCTCGTCGACGTTCGCGACGTCGCCATGGGCCTGGTGCTGACGATGGAGCGCGGCCGCATCGGCCAGCGCTACATCCTCGGCGGCGACTGCGTCCGGCTCGGCCAGATCCTGCGGATGATGTCGGCGATGAGCGGACGGCGGCAATATCCGGTCGTCGTGCCCGGCAAGATCGCCGAGCTCTCCGCCATCATGCTGGAGTCGATCTCCAATCGCATCACCCGCCGTCCGCCCAACGGCACCGCCGAGGGCGTGCGCATCGCGCTTGCCGCCAGCGACCTTTCAATCGGCAAGGCCCGTAACGAGCTTGGCTATGCGCCACGCCCGATCGAGCCGGTGCTGCGCGAAACCATCACCCATCTGCTCGCCCGCGGCGGCCAGGCCGCGTCCAATGCCATCGAGCATCACGCGCTCTCGTCGCGCGCGAGCTGATCTGCTCCCCAACCCAAAGAACCTTTCCGCATGTCCTTCGATTTCAGCAAGCTTCTCTCTGTCGCCTGGGGCGGCTGGACCACGACCTGGCCGACCGAACTCCTGGCCCTGATCTGGCTCGCCTTTCTCGCCAGCTGGGTTGGCGCCTCGTTCTGGCAGGGGCGGACCAAGAAGCAGGTCATGACGCTGGAGTCGCAGCGCTATCGCCTGCCGATCCTGGTCGGCGGCATCCTGTACACGCCGTGGATTGCGGAAGTCATGGGCTGGAAGCCGCTCTGGGTGCTCGGCAATATCGGCATCTCCATCGCCGCGGTCCTCTCGGTCGCTGGCATCGCCTTCGCCTGGTGGGGGCGGCTGCACCTCGGAAAATTCTGGTCCAACACCATCACCCACAAGGAAGACCACCGCGTCATCGACACCGGCCCGTACGGTATCGTGCGGCACCCGATCTACACGGGGCTGATTTTCGGCATGCTCGTCACCGGCATCGCGATCGGCACGGTGACGACGATCCTCGGCGCGATCCTGATCTCGCTCGGCATGTGGCAGAAGGGCCGGATGGAAGAGGTGTTCTTGTCGAAAGAGCTCGGCGAGGATGCCTACGGCGCCTATTGCCGCCGTGTGCCGATGATCATCCCGTTCCTGTCGCCGCGGTGACGACGAGACAGCGCTCCAGCTCTACGTTGCTAACGTAGCAAGCAGCCATACCCTCGGTGTCGTCACGGCGTAGTTGCGCACTGGGCCGGGACGACACCTAGAGGAACCGCCCCTCCGATCGCCCGTTACCTCGACACCTGCACCAGCCGCAGAGCATCGAGCCATGTCGGATGCCTACTATTATTTTCGCGCGCACGCGATTGCGGCGGTCCGCAAGGCGCGGGCGCTGCCGCCCGGGCGGCCGAAGCTGAAGCAGCGCACGGTCGCGCGCGTCTATCATCTCCTTTCCAAGGAAGCCGCGCTCACCCCGAACGTCCATCACATCGAGGATTTCAGCAGCGCGCGACGGCTGGAGCGGCAGGTTCGCCGCTGATCCCCTATGCAAATTCGATCGGCTGCCATTCCGCGGGAATAGACCTCGGCTGAGTTCCGCGCAGGTTGACCTTTTGGTCACTACCAAGTTGGATGCGCGCGCAAAAGTCACGACGGCACGCAATCGTGGATCTGGAGAGGTCGACGATCAGGTAGAGATCAGGTCCTGGCCCGCGCGGGGCTTCGGACGAATCCTGGACAATCCGTCGTTGGACAGTGCCGCAGGTTCGACAGGGGATTTTCATGACATTTTCCAGCATCTTTGCGCAGTTCGTCGCGTTCGTCGGCGGCATCGCGCTGCAGTGGCGCAAGCTGTCGGGCACCACGCCGGCGCCGGCCTGGGGCCAAGCTCCGTCGATTCCCGAAGCGAAGCCGCAAGGCGCGCTGCCGACGCTGAAGATGCCGACCGCGCGCGGCTGGAGCGAAGGCCACAAGCCGACGGCCGCGCCCGGGCTCAAGGTCAATGCGTTCGCGACCGGCCTCGACCATCCGCGCTGGATCGAGGTGCTGCCTAATGGCGACGTGCTGATCGCGGAGGCGACGCAGATCGCGGGCGCCCCGAGGTCGGTGTTCCACTACGCGATGCAGGCGACGATGCGGCGCGCCGCGGCGCTCGGCGAGTCCGCCAACCGCATCACGCTGTTGCGCGACAAGGACGGCGACGGCGTGGCCGAGTCCCGCGGCGCCTTCATGGAGAACCTCAGCCAGCCGTTCGGCATGGCGCTGGTTGGCGACACCTTCTATGTCGGCAACACCGACGGCGTGATGGCCTTCCCCTATGTCGCAAACGCTGACCGCATCACTGCGCCGGGCAAGCGGCTCACCACCTTCAAGCCGAGCGGCCACTGGACGCGCAGCCTGCTGGCCAGCCCCGACGGCAAGAAGCTCTATGCCGGCGTCGGCTCGCTCAGCAACATCGCCGAGATGGGCATGGAGGTCGAGGAAGGCCGCGCCGCGATCTACGAGCTCGATCTCGCCGCCGGCACGCACCGCATTTTTGGCGCGGGCCTGCGCAACCCCGTTGGTCTTGCCTGGGAGCCGAACACCAACGTCCTCTGGACCGTCGTCAACGAGCGCGACGGTCTCGGCGACGAAACGCCGCCGGATTATCTCACCTCGGTGCGCGACGGCGGCTTCTATGGCTGGCCGTATTGCTACTGGGGCAAGACCGTGGACGACCGCGTGCCGCAGAATGCAGCGATGGTCGCCAAGGCGCTCACGCCCGACTACGCGCTCGGTGGCCACACCGCTTCGCTCGGCCTGTGCTGGATGCCTGCCGGCACCCTGCCGGGCTTCCCTGACGGCATGGTGATCGGCCAGCACGGCTCTTGGAATCGCAGCACGCTGTCCGGCTACAAGCTGGTGTTCATCCCGTTCGAGAACGGCAAGCCCTCCGGCCCCGGTCGCGACATCCTGTCGGGTTTCCTGTCCCCGGACGAGAAGGAATCCTACGGCCGCCCGGTTGGCGTCGTGATCGGCCCCGACAAGAAGTCGCTGCTGATGGCCGACGACGTCGGCAACGTGATCTGGCGCGTCGCCGGCGCGTAAAGATCACGTCCCCACACACAACGTGGCGCGCCGCTTACGCAGCAGCGCGATCACGGACAGCGCGGTGATCATCCCGGTCTTGGGATTCTCGGACGGAATGTTCTCGATACCCATCGAGAACCGCGCCGAATCCGCCTCGACCTCGATGCGATGAACATTGCGCGTCACCGTGGGGTCGGCCCAAACCTGCATCCGGGTGCGATCGGGGCCGATGCCCGCCAGCGACAGCGCAACGGCGACATTGACGTTCGCTGGAAAGCCCTTCGCCGCGTCGCGCGCGCTGCCCTCGAACAGCTTGAGCGGCTCGCGCAGATTGTCGATGTCGATGTTGTTCTGAACGATGAACGGCGCGCCCTTCAGCCCGTCGATCGGCTTGCGCGTGACCATCTTCACCGAATGAATGGTGCCGACCGCAGCGGCGTTGACCGCATCGAGCCCGATCAGCGCGCCAGTCGGGACGAGGATGCGACCGCCATTGGTGCGGGCGAGATCGACGAGATCAAAATTGTCGAGCAATCCGCCAACGCTGACCACGACCGCTGACCTGCCGCGCTTCACCGCAGGCTCCACGATCGCGCGCAGCTGGCTGCTCGGCGCGCATTCGACCACGATGTCGGCGGCGTCGCCGAGCTGGTCGATCGGCAGGATTTGCGGCGGGCGGCGCAGGCCGTTGAGAAACGCCTGATGCTTGGCGGAATCGCGCACCGCCACAGCCGACAGCACCAGTCCCTCGATGCCCTGATCGAGCGCTGTCGCAATCTTGCTGCCGATCGAGCCCAGGCCCGCGATGGCCACCCG
Organism: Bradyrhizobium diazoefficiens; assembly: GCF_016616885.1. Classification (NCBI taxonomy): domain Bacteria; kingdom Pseudomonadati; phylum Pseudomonadota; class Alphaproteobacteria; order Hyphomicrobiales; family Nitrobacteraceae; genus Bradyrhizobium; species Bradyrhizobium diazoefficiens. Next base: position 6,379,916 of record NZ_CP067102.1, read on the forward strand.
CAACTCGTTCGAAGCCTTCTGTCCCGTCATCGCCTCACGCCTTCTCGCCAAGCCCAAGTCATAGCCGCTCACGCTTCCCGCGCATAGCTGCGCAGGCGCGTCTCCAGCACCGCCAGCACGGCATCGCGGGCCGGATCGCGCGAGCCGCGCAACCATGCCGCCGCCAGCGGCAGCCGCCCGACGGGGCCGCCTTGCTTCGGCCGGAGCGGCACGAAGCGCACGCCCGTCACCGCCATCCGCGTGGTCCAGCGCGGCACGATCGCGACGCCGAGCTTCGTGGCCACCAGATGGATGATGGTCTGCTTCTCGTCCGCGACCTGCACGATGCGCGGCGTCACGCCGGCCTGCTCGAACAGCTTGATCGTGAGGTCGTGGCTGTGCGGCCGCGAGCGACGGTCCGGCACCAGCATCGGCTCGTCGGCAATGTCAGCCAGCGTGATCGACTTGCGCCCGGCGAGCGCGTGGCGCTGCGGAAACGCCACGATCGCGGTCTCCTGAAGCAGAGCGCGGAGCTCGAGCCGCTTGTCCGGCCGGTCGGGCGGACGGACGAAGGCAAGGTCGAGCGCGCCGGTCAGGATTTTTGGCAACAGCCGGACGGTCTTGTCCTCGAGCAGCTGGACCGCGATCTCGGGATGTCCGGCGCGGAAGTCACGCAGCAGCGGCGGCAGCAACCCCGCCGCGGCGCTGTCGATGGCGCCGACCCGCAGCCGCCGCGCGGCGCCCGCGCGCGAGCGGTTGCGCAGATTGCTCTCCACGGCTTCGACCCGGGCCAGGATGGCGCGGGCGTCGCGCAGCAGCGTCGTGCCGTCCTCGGTGAGCGAGACCGCGCGGGTGGTGCGCGCGAACAGCCGCGTTCCCAAATCCTCTTCCAGGAGCCTGATCTGACGCCCGAGCGCTGACGGCAGCATCTGGAGATGCTGCGCGGCGCGGCCGAAATGCAGATGCTCGGCCGCCGCCACGAAGCATCGCAACTGATGCAATTCCATCCGCAGATCCTCTCGTCTCGCCGAAGAGGATTATATCATTTTTTTGTATAAACCAGCGCCAATTGAGTTCGCCCGCTGTCGCCGCCTAGGCTCGCTGCCACACGACGAAAATCGGAACTTGAGGGAGGCGAGAGTGGCGAGCGAGATTCAGACGCGCGTGCTGCGCAAGATCACCTGGCGCATCGTTCCCTTCATCATGCTGCTCTACTTCGTGGCCTTCATCGACCGCGTCAACATCGGCTTCGCCTCGCTGACGATGAACAAGGACATCGGCCTGTCGCCGACCGTCTACGGTTTTGGCGCCGGCATCTTCTTCTGGGGCTACTTTCTGTTCGAAGTGCCCTCCAACATCATCCTGCACAAGGTCGGCGCTCGGATCTGGATCGCGCGGGTGATGATCACCTGGGGCCTGGTCTCTGCCGCGATGGCGTTCGTGCAAGGCGCGACCAGCTTCTACATCCTGCGCTTCCTGCTCGGCGTCGCAGAAGCCGGCTTCTTTCCCGGCATCATCCTCTATCTCTCCTATTGGTTCCCGGCACGCCAGCGCGCCGCCGTGACCGCATTGTTCATGGCGGCGGCCCCGCTCTCGACCGTGCTGGGATCGCCGGTCTCCGGTGCGCTTCTGGAGATGGACGGCCTGTTCGGCTTCAAGGGCTGGCAATGGCTGTTCGTGCTGGAGGCGCTGCCGGCCGTGTTGCTCGGCTTCGTCGTGCTGGCATTCCTGACCGATCGGCCCGAGAAGGCGAAATGGCTCGCTGATGACGAGCGCCGCTGGCTGGTCGAGACCATGAATGAGGAGACCACCAGCAAGGCCGCGACCGCGAGCCACAGCATCTGGCGCGGGCTCGCTGATCCGCGCGTGCTGGCGCTGTCGCTGATCTACTTCGGCACCTCGGCCGGCCTCTATACGCTCGGCGTCTGGGCGCCGCAGATCATCAAGCAGTTCGGCCTGTCCTCGCTCCAGGTCGGCTTCCTCAATGCGCTGCCGGCCACGGCCGCCGTTGTCGCCATGGTGCTGTGGGCGCGGCATTCGGATCGCACCGGCGAGCGCACCTGGCATGTCATCATCGCCTGCCTGGTCGCCGCAGCCGGTCTTGCCTATGCCGGCCTTGCGACCGGGGTCGTCGCGGTGTTGATCGCGCTGACACTCGTGAGCGTCGGTATCTCCTCGGCAAAGCCGCCGCTCTGGAGCATGCCGACGCTGTTCCTGTCCGGCCCCGCGGCCGCGGCGGGCATTGCCACCATCAACTCGATCGGCAATCTCGGCGGTTTCGTCGGGCCCGCGATGATCGGCTGGATCAAGGACAAGACCGGCAGTTTTGTTGGCGGGCTCTATTTCGTCGCCGGACTGCTCGTTCTCTCGGCCATCCTGACCCTGCTATTGTCGCGTGCACAGACCGCGTCCGTCGAACCCGTCTCGCAATCCCACTGATCCCTCAAACGGAGCTTTCCCATGCGCACCCATTCGATCGCAGCCATTCCCGCCGACGGCATCGGCCCCGAGGTGATCTCGGCCGGGGTCCGCGTGCTGGAGGCTCTCGCAAAGCGCAGCGGCGACATCGCCTTCAACGTCAAAACGTTCGACTGGGGCTCGGACTATTACAAGAAGCACGGCGTGATGATGCCGGCCGATGGTCTCGCTGAGCTGAAGAAGTTCGACGCGATCTATTTTGGCGCGGTCGGCGCGCCCGACGTACCCGATCACATCACGCTATGGGGCCTGCGTCTGCCGATCTGCCAGGGCTTTGACCAGTACGCCAATGTGCGGCCGACCAAGATCTTGCCGGGCGTCGCCTCGCCGCTGCGCAATGTCGGCGTCGGCGATCTCGACTGGGTGATCGTGCGCGAGAATTCGGAAGGCGAGTATGCCGGCATGGGCGGCCGCGCGCACAGGGGCCTGCCCGAAGAGGTCGGCACGGAAGTGGCAGTCTTCACCCGCGTCGGCGTCACCCGGATCATGCGCTATGCATTCGAGCTCGCGCAATCGCGTCCGCGGAAATTCCTGACCGTGGTGACCAAGTCGAACGCGCAGCGCCATGGCATGGTGATGTGGGACGAGATCGCAGCCGAAGTCGCCAGTGAATTCCCCGACGTCACCTGGGACAAGATGCTGGTCGACGCCATGACGGTGCGCATGACGCTGCATCCGAAGAGCCTCGACACCATCGTTGCGACCAACCTCCACGCCGACATCCTCTCCGACCTCGCCGGCGCGCTCGCGGGCAGCCTCGGCGTGGCGCCGACCGGCAATATCGATCCGCAACGCCGCTTCCCCTCGATGTTCGAGCCGATCCACGGCTCGGCCTTCGACATCACCGGCAAGGGCATCGCCAATCCGGTGGCGACCTTCTGGACCGGCGCGCAGATGCTCGAGCACCTCGGCGAGAAGGACGCCGCCGTGCGGTTGATGAAAGCTATCGAGCAGGTCTGCGCCGCCGGCGTGCTGACGCCGGATGTCGGCGGCAAGGCGACGACGAAGGACGTAACGGATGCCGTGATCGACGCGATCCACGGCTCGAACGTGTAGTCATCTCCTCTCCGGTTCCGAAGCGAGCCCGATGAGCATCGCTCGCGCTGAGAGGGCCGGGACGAGGAGGTAGTCGTCGGCACAAAGGTGATGTGATGGCGGGTACGCGCCACCTCTCGCCTGGAGGCGAGCGCCTCCGGGACCAAGCCAGGGAGGCTCTAAAATTTTTTGACTCCCCTCTTGAAACCAAAACAGCGTTTTTTTATTTTTTTGCTGCCGCCGAGAGGTGGTGTCCCCGACGCCTGATGGGTTTGGGACAGCTGAGACGGGCACCGGTCGTGTCCGGTGTCGCTGTATCCATTTTGCTCTTTGGAGGATCTGGCTATGCGCACTTACGATTTCTCTCCCCTGTGGCGCTCGACTATTGGCTTCGACCGCCTCTTTGACCTCGTAGAAACGGCGCAGCGTGCGGGCGAGGACAACTATCCCCCCTACAACATCGAACGCGTCAGCGAGGATCGCTATCAAATTTCGCTTGCGGTTGCCGGCTTTTCACCCGACGAGATCTCGGTGACTGCCGAGCAGAATGCCGTCATCGTCGAGGGAAACCAGGCGGACAAAGCCGAACGCGAATATCTCTATCACGGCATTTCCGCTCGGCCCTTCAAGCGGCAATTCAACCTCGCTGACTATGTTCAGGTGAAGGGCGCTGCGTTCGAGAACGGTCTGCTGAAAATTGAGCTGATCCGGGAAATCCCCGAGGCCATGAAGCCGCGGCGCATCGCCATCAATGGCGCATCGAGCGGCAATGTGCGTCAGCTCGAAGGCAGAGCCGCCGCGTAAACCCTCGTCTGTTGGAGGTTAGTGCTTCCCGCCCGGTGACCGGGCGGGAGCTGCCTGCCCGCGACTGAGCCCGAACTCAATCCAGCGGTTTCTAACGAAAGGAGAAGGAGGACCTCTCATGATCCACGATGCCGATAACGTTATCGACCTCAACGCGATATTGCATCCTGGCTCTGTCTATGATCATCCCCGCGATGTCGTCCAGGATCCGACGATGTCGATCGCCGAGAAGCGTGCGATCCTCGCGTCCTGGGCTTCGGACGCGGCCAGCGTTGCGTCAAACCCGGCGCTCAGGGAGCTGCCCGGTGCGAGCAAAATCGTAACCATCGACGAGATTCTCGACGCGCTCGCCACGCTGGACCACCACCCGAAGGGACCTCCCGGCGGCAAGCCCGCCCGCTTGAAATCGACCTCACGTGCCGGGCTCGCAGCCTAGCAAACTGACTGTTCAAACGGACGACCACGATGATGGACGAAAACCTCGCCCTGTTGCGTGCGCACCGCAACAACATCAGCCGTTACCACCGGTTGCTCAAGACCGAACTGACGGAGTTCGAGCGGCGTTTCATCGAGAGGCGGCTGGCTGAGGAACGGTCAGCGATCGAGAAGGTCGCAGCCTCGACGTTTCCGTTGAGCTTCCAAGCTCAAGTCGGGACGACCAGGAACGCAACTTCGCCACCGGTTGCATGCAGCCAAGGTCAATCCAATGCCTGACGAATTCCCGACTTTCGAAATGTTCTTGAAGAAATGCGGCCGAAGAGCCTGGCGTTGGCGTCTATGCACGACGGAAGGGCACCTCGTCATGGACGGATCGGAAAGCGGCCGACCCGCAGCCAAGTATGCTGCCGAGAGAGCACTGTTTCTGATGCTTCTGTCCGCGCCCTATCGCCCGGCGAGCCGAGCATCCGCCACGGCGGGATCCTCGTTGGCGAACTCACCACCAAGACCGCTGCCTCGGCAGCAGATGCGTGGATGAAAGGGCGAGGCCCGACAGCACCCTGAAGGGTGCCGTCGGCCGGGCATTCCAGCGGCCCCTGCCCTCGAGAGTCTAGCGCCGGCTCGGCGTTACCGGCGTCGCCATCGCAGCCGCGGCGTCCGGCGGCGTCAAATGTCGCGGGACGATGATGGACTGACCCGGCGTGAGCGTCGCGTTCTCCGGCAGCGAGTTGCTCTGCGCGAGCGACCACAGCGGCACGCGGTTGGCGGCCGCAATGCTCTCCATGGTGTCGCCACGGCGGACCGGCGTGCGCACGCCGCTGTCCCACAATTCGACCAGCGTGTCACCCGGCACGAGATAGCGCAGCGGCACGGCATCGGCCTGGGTCTGCGCCTGAATGCGCGGCAATTGCGTCACCATCTCGACGATCTGGCGGTGGATGTCGTCCGACTTCTCGATGTTGATGTGCGAGACGCGGCCGTTCTCCTTCAGATCGTAGCTCGCATAATGGCCACGGAAGCCCGGCACCGCGACCACATTGCCGCCGCCGAGCACGCTGTCGGAAAGGAAGATGTTGATGAAGCGCTCGACATTGAGGGGCACGTCATCGGTCGCATGCGCGGGATCGATCGTGATGACGAGGCTGATCGGAACGTTCTCCTTGGCCGCCATCTCGGAGATGAGGACCGAGCACAACCCGCCCATGGAATGGCCGATCAGCACGATCGGCGCCGGCGATTCCTTGTAGCTCGCGATGGCGCGATTGCCGATGAATCGGCAGATGGTGAATTCGTAGACGTCGGCCGAGAAGCCGGCTGCGGTGAGCTTCTCGCTGAGCCGGTCCATGCCGGTCGAGAAGATCGGCCCCATGGCGCCGCGGAACAGGTAGACTTTTGGCGGCGGCAGCGGCTCGGCCGGCGGCGCCGGAGATGGCGGAGCGGCAGGCGCGACCGCAGTGTGCTTCGGCTTGGCCGGCGAGGCCGCGGCCATACCGGGCGTCGAGGCGAGCAGCGCAACCGCGGCCAACACCAAAAGTCGCCTTGGATCAATCATCAAGTCCTGCAGTCCCGCCACAGGAGGCCACAGGCCTCCCCCGGGGCGCTTAGTGACCACCGATTGGGTGGTTTTTGGGGCACGGAACCGAAGCCGTGGCGTCGCCGAGGCGATCCGCCGCATGTGGGCGGACTTCCTGCCAGGCGCAAAGCCAGGGCGGATGGATCCGGGGCTGGACCCGGACGCCACGGCGAACATCCTGATCGCCCTCATCGACGGATCCCGCGCAATGCCGATCCGCAATCCCAAGCTGGATATCAAGCAGAGCGCGGCGCATCTGAGGACGATGCTGGCCCGCTTCCTGAGCCCGCCCGCAGCGCGAGGTTCTGCGAGCAAGCCGCGCGATCAGGCCGGTCGTCCGCTCAAGCTGGTCAGGAAGCGATAGACCGGCTTACCCGCAGACCGTCACTGCCTGCTCTTCAACCGGCTGCGATGCGCCGCCTGCTTGGCGCGGTTGCCGCAGATCGCCATGGCGCACCATCGTCGCGCCCGCCTGCGGGTGTGATCGGCGAACAGCATCGTGCAGTTATGGCCCTCGCACGCCTTCACGTGCGAGAAGTCTTCGTCGCAGACGAATTTCGCCAGCGCTTCGCCGATCGGAAGCAGCAGGGATTCGGGCGATCGCCAATGCCGCATCCTTTGCAGCGCAAGCCCGCCACCGCCCTCCTCGTGACGCGGCGCGATCTGCCGAAACGACTCGTCGCGCGCCAAGAGGCTGTTGAGCGGCCCGAGCTCGTGCAGCGCCTTCGCAGTGAGCGGCCGGCCTGCATGCTCGACAACGAAGCCTCGAAACCACTCGCGCAAGGCGCGGGCCTGATCCGCCACCTTGTCCAGTTCGCCGGGCAAAGCGCGCGCCCTTGTCGCATCGAGCTCATCAGACGGAACGAACCTGGCCTGGTCCAGCCAGTCGATCAGACCATCGCCATCATTGATCCAATCGACGGGCGTATCGACCGGGGTCGCGACCGAGTTCAGGAAATCGAGACCGGACGAGTCGGCGATGAACATGGCGGGCAGTCTGTTGGACATGCTGGGCACCCAGGTCGGAGACGGGCCTCATGTAACCTGTAAATTGGCTGTTGACAAGTTATCCAACTTCCACATAACCTTACTACAGCACATTAACAGGTTACTACGGAGATGACGATGGTACTAACTACGGAGACTGCCATGACCTCCATCAGATATCGCACCGCCGACGTCGACGGCTTCAAGGTGTTCTATCGCGAGGCCGGCCCTGCCGGCGCGCCGAAGCTGCTGCTGCTGCACGGCTTCCCGAGCGCCGGCCACATGTTCCGCGACCTCATCCCGCAGCTCGCCGACAAGTTTCATATCGTCGCACCGGATCTGCCCGGCTTCGGCCAGTCCGATATGCCTTCGCGCGAAGCCTTCCGTTACACCTTCGACAATGTCGCGCGCGTGATCGAGCGCTTCACCGAAGTGATCGGCTTCGACCGTTTCGCCGTCTACGTCTTCGACTACGGCGCGCCGACCGGCTTCCGGCTCGCGCTCAGCCATCCCGAGCGGATCACCGCCATCATCTCTCAGAACGGCAACGCCTATGAGGAAGGGCTGAGCGAGGACTGGGCTCCAGCGAGGGCCTATTGGGAAGATCCGTCACCGGCCAATCGCGAAGCGTTGCGAGCCATGCAGACGCCGGAGGCGACGCGCTGGCAATACACGTACGGCGTTCCTGATACGACGTTGGTGTCTCCGGACGGCCAGAACCTCGACAACTACTACCTGGCGCGCCCGGGCTCCGACGAGGTGCAGCTCGATCTGATCGGCGACTACAAGAGCAACGTGGCTCTTTATCCTGCCTTCCAGGAGTATTTCCGCAAGCACAAGCCACCTCTCCTCGCGGTCTGGGGCAAGAACGATCCGTTCTTCATTCCGCCCGGCGCAGAGGCGTACAAGCGCGACAATCCGAACGCCGTGGTGAAATTCCTCGACACCGGACATTTCGCGCTGGAAACGCATGCAAGGGAGATCGCGAATGCCGTCCGCGCCTTCCTCGCATAGCGAGACCGGGCCGATACGGCGTTGCGGCAGCGCGGACAAGACAATGCCGCCATCGACAATCAGATCGACGGCGGCACGATCCGATCAACATTTGCCGGCGTTAGGTCTTCAGTTCCTCGCCGGTGCCACAGCCGCCGCGGAGTGCGCAGCCCGCGGCGCGCCGGGTTGGGCGACCGGTCCAGCCGGACTGCGCGAGCGGGCGATCGCCGCATCGATCTCGGCGATGACGCGGCGCTGGATCGCCTCGTTCTTGTCGATGGTGATGTGGCCAACGCCGCTGCCGCGCACGTCGACATTGTCGAGCTTGCCGCGGAGGCCGTTCGCGGCCCGCACCGGCTCACCCGGACCGTCGCCGATATAGATGTTGATGTAGCGCTCGGCACCTGTCGACAGCTTGGTCTTGAACACGGAGTCGAGCCCGATCGCGAGCTTCACGGGCACGCCGAGTTGGTTCAGCTTGGCGATCATGTCGGGCAGCGCGGTCGCGCCCGAGGAATGGCCGACCAGAATGATGGTCTTGAGCCGGCCGGCCTTGTACTCGGTCGCGGCCTCATCGGCGAGCGAGGACCAGGACACGAAGTTCGCGACGGTCACCGGGATGCCCTGCGCCTGAAGGCGGGCGCCGATCGTGTCGAGCCCGAGCGAGAAGATGTTGAGCACGCCGCGGAGCAGATAGACATGCGTCGTCGCCGCGGCCTGGCTCGGCGCCGCCGTGGCGGTTGTCGGGTTCATGGCAACAGCTGACAGCAGAAGCAGGCAGACCGCCCACATGCGGAGAGCGGACAACTGGCTGGCGCCGGCGGTGTGACGGCCGTTCGGTCTCATCGATGTTTTCCCTGGGGACATACGCTTCGCGACTGGCCGGAATCGTAGCCACGGCCTGCTCGCAGACGCAACAAAGAGCCGCGTGAACGGCGATCTTAGCCGCAATCCGTGACCATCGGGCAACACTTGCCTGAAACCTGCCATTGAAGCGCCTGTTTTGAGACCATTTTTCTCCAGGCAATTGCGACCAGGCAAGGCCATTCCTATTTCAGGGCTTCGCTGCTCTCCGCCCGCCAGGGTGCGGGTTCCGGCGCCTCCCCCCACCACCACCGGCCCTCATGTCCTCCATCATTTCCGTCGCCAATTTGTCGAAGACCTATGGGTCCGGCTTCAAGGCGCTCAAGAACGTCAATCTCGACATCAAGCGCGGCGAGATATTTGCTCTGCTCGGCCCCAACGGCGCCGGCAAGACCACGCTGATCTCGATCATCTGCGGCATCGCCAACCCCAGCGAGGGCAAGGTCCTCGTCGGCGGCGAGAACATCCAGACCTCCTACCGCAAGGCGCGCTCGCTGATCGGGCTGGTGCCACAGGAATTGCACACCGACGCCTTCGAGAGCGTGTGGGCAACCGTGAGCTTCTCCCGTGGCCTGTTCGGCAAGCCGAAGAATCCCGCGCATATCGAGAAGGTGCTGAAGGACCTCTCGCTCTGGGACAAGAAGGACAACAAGATCATCACGCTCTCGGGCGGCATGAAGCGCCGCGTGATGATCGCGAAAGCGCTGTCGCACGAGCCGCAGATCCTGTTCCTGGACGAGCCGACCGCCGGCGTCGACGTCGAGCTGCGCAAGGGCATGTGGGAGGTGGTCCGCACGCTTCAGCAATCCGGCGTCACCATCATCCTCACCACGCATTACATCGAGGAAGCCGAGGAGATGGCCGATCGCATCGGCGTCATCAACAAGGGTGAGATCGTGCTGGTCGAGGACAAGGCCACCTTGATGCAGAAGCTCGGCAAGAAGCGACTGACGCTGCATTTGCAGGGCAAGGTCACTTCGCTGCCGGAGAGCCTCAGCCGTTACGAGCTCGACCTCTGCGACGGCGGCGCGACGCTGGTCTACGACTACGACACCAAGGGCGAGCGCACCGGCATCACCAGCCTGATCAGCGACCTCCGCTCCGCCGGCATCCGCTTCAACGATCTCGACACGACCCAATCGTCGCTCGAGGACATCTTCGTCGACCTCGTGAGGACGTCATGAATCACCGCGCCATTCGCGCCATTTATCTGTTCGAGATGGCGCGCACCTGGCGCACGCTGCTGCAAAGCATCGTGTCGCCGGTGGTTTCGACCTCGCTCTATTTCGTGGTGTTCGGCGCCGCGATCGGCTCGCGCATCAGCCAGGTCGAGGGTGTCAGCTACGGCACCTTCATCGTGCCGGGCCTGATCATGCTCTCGGTGCTGACGCAGAGCATCGCCAACGCCTCGTTCGGCATCTACTTCCCGAAGTTCACCGGCACGATCTACGAGATCCTGTCGGCGCCGATTTCATATTTCGAGATCGTGCTCGGCTATGTCGGCGCCGCCGCCACCAAGTCGATCATCCTCGGCCTGATCATTCTCGCCACTGCCGGCCTGTTCGTACCGCTGCATATCCATCACCCGGTCTGGATGCTGGCGTTCCTGGTGCTGACGGCGGTGACGTTCAGCCTGTTCGGCTTCATCATCGGCATCTGGGCCGATGGGTTCGAGAAGCTCCAGATGATTCCGATGCTGGTGGTCACGCCGCTGACCTTCCTCGGCGGCAGCTTCTATTCCATCGACATGCTGCCGCCCACCTGGCGCACGGTGGCGCTGCTCAACCCGGTCGTCTATCTGATCTCCGGCTTTCGCTGGAGCTTCTACGAGATCGCGGACGTCAGCGTGTCGGTCAGCATCGGCATGACGATGGCGTTTCTGGTGATCTGCCTTAGCGCGATCTGGTGGATTTTCCGGACCGGGTATCGGCTGAAGAATTGATCGTCATTCCAGGCGCGCTTCGCGCCCGGAATGACCGCCTGTTACCTGTAGCAACGGAAATGGTGGTACCCGTCATAATAGCCGCGACAGTGGCGGTGGCCGTGATAGGGAATCCCCAAAATGCCATCGACGGCGCCAACCGCGCCACCGACACCGGCGCCAACGACACCACCGACGGCGCCGCCCACGGGACCAGCAATGCGGTTACCCTCATAAGAACCTTCCTGGGCGCCACGGACGATGCCCTGGGCGTGGCTGGCTTGCGGCAAGCAAGCCAGAGCAAGAAGGACGGCCGCGCCCGCAAAGAGCAGGCGAACGGGTAGACCCGCCGGCAACTGCGCGGCGGCGATACGAGCCTTGTTCATCTTGAATCCCCGGGAGTAGACGGCGGCGACAGCCGCCAATTGATAGGCCGTATTCAACGCGCCAAGCGGCCAAATGGTTGCGCCTTTGTGACGAATTGTCGGCGTTGTGAACGCAGCTCCCGCTCGCGAAAATGTCAGCATTGCGAGGGCCGGCGCGGCACAAAGCGGCCTTGCTTACGCCCGGCATGACGTTAACGATGGGTGGCCAGCCCGCTGGAACGAAAGCCGGATTGCAGGCATAGTGCACGCCCCGGGGGACGGAGAGCCGCGGCGCCTGGCGCGAACAGGCCGGAGGCCAGAATTCAAATGCGTTCCTTTTTCATTGCGTTCACTTCCCTGATGCTTTTGAGCGCGGGCACCGCGCAGGCCAAGGTCGACATTACCGTCGACAAGGACAATCAGCAGATGACCGTCGTGGTCGACGGCGTCACGCGCTACCACTGGCCGGTGTCGACCGGCATCCCTTCGCGCGAGACGCCGAGCGGCGCCTTCCGCGCCTTCCGCATGGAAGAGGATCACTACTCCAAGGAATTCGACGACGCGCCGATGCCGCACTCGATCTTCTTCACCAAGATCGGGCACGCCATCCATGGCACCGACTGGGTCGGACGATTGGGCACGCCCGCCTCGCATGGCTGTGTGCGGCTGTCACGCCAGAACGCCTCGACGCTCTACGCGCTGGTGCAGGAGCAGGGCGTGCTCAACACCACGGTGACGCTCACCGGCTCGGCGCAGGTCGCGCTGGCCCGCAACCCGCGCGGCCGGACCAGCAATGCGGTGGCCCGCGCCCAGCAGCCGGCCGAGGAGCAGTATGCGACATCAGGCGATCCCGTGAATCTGACGCCGCCGGCGCAGCCCGCCCGCCGCTACATGCAACAGGATGACAACTACATCTATCCCGCGGACGGCAGCGATACCGGCGCACGTTACCCGGCGCCGCGCCCGATCACACGCCCCTATGGCGCGCAGGTCTACCAGCAACTACCGCAACCACAGCCGCAGCCGAGCTACGGCTACGACCCGGCGTACAGCCAGCAGGGCTATTACTACCAGCAGCAACAGCCACGGCAGTACTATCAGCCGCGCGGCTACTATCAGAACTGAGGCTATCTGAACGCGGCGTCGCCGCGTTCGACGATCTTCCGCGCAGCACCGACGAAGGCGCGGGCGACCGGCTCGAGGATATCGGGGCCGGTCGCGGTGAGATCGTCCGCAGGCGTGTGGAAGGTTTGATGGCGGCCGGCCATGCCAAGGAAATTGGCGTAGCCAGCCGCATGCACGTCGCGCAGCTCGCCGACCGCCTGCTTCTCCGCCACCAGACGTTTTGCCGCGACCGCGACAAAGGCCTCATCGGTCAGCGCGACGGCTGACTTGCTCAGCACGAGATAGCGCTCCTCCTCGGGCCGGTTGGTGCGTGCGCCTTCTGCGAAGGCGTAGCACGTGTTCGATGAGCCGAAGTGGATCCAGGCCAGCGTGTCCTTTGGCGCGCCGTCTTTCAAGAACAGCTCCATGCCGCCATGGCCGATCTCGTGACCTGCGGTCGCGATGAAGACGAAATGCGCCGGCCAATTCTCCGCCGCCGCCGTGCGCGCCAGTGCAAGAAAATTGGCGATGCCGGGACCGCGCTCGCAGACGCAGGTGTACCAGCCGGTCATCGGCGTGGAGACGACGATGGTCGGCCCGCGGCCGATGCCGGTCTCGGCGATGACGTTGCGGCCAGAGACGTTGCGATCGTAATGCCCAGCAACATCGAACGTCACCGGTGCGCCTGACGCCAGCGCACGCTCGAACGTCGCCCGCGTCTTGGCGCCGGCCACCATCACCGGCACCGGCCAGGGTGCGTCCTCCTGCGTAACCTTGTAGGCAAAGCGGTCGTCGGCGGGATTGCCGATCATCAACAGGATGGCGGCGGGTTTCCTGGCCGCGGCCTCGGCGATCGCCGCGCGATGCGCGGGACCGAGATAGGCGCCGCGATCGAACGGCAGATCGACCCAGAGAATTTTCCCGGTGACGTCGCCGTCGCGCGCGAGCGGTGCGGAGAGATGGAAGCTGGCCTTGTCCTCCGGCGGCCACCAGAATGGCGTCGCCTCCACCGCCGTGCCGGCCGTCTCCACGCTGGCCCGCTCCACGACATATTGCCGGCCAAGGACGACGGGCTGGAATTTGATGGCGAAGCCGGCAGCCGATAGCTCACTGGCGATCCAGTCAGCCGTAGCGCGATCGCCAGGCGAGCCAAAGCGGTGCAGGCCGAAGGAGGCGTAGCGCGCCACATCGGCATAGAGGCTCGCGCCCGACAACACATCCTTGGCCGCCGCCTGTCCAACCATCAGAGCCGCCATCGTTGCAATGAGGATGAGCCGCATGTGAATCGCTCCCGGGCTTTTTTGCAAACCAGTTTCGCCTCTTCGCGGCCGCCGTCAACCGCCCTCGCCGACCAGCACGAATCAGTAATCAGCGGCCTTGCCCGAGGCTGCCCCCTTCTAGACCGGAGGAAAATCGCGTCATCTGGGCATGAATTGAGCATCCGGCGACGCACGGGAGCAACAGTCCCCAACCTTCAACGCTGCGGCGCTTGGGCCAAATTGACAACCTTGAGGTCGCCCGTATTGTCGTTCCCATTGTTTTTGGGAAATGACATGACACGCGAGCAGATTTCGGATTTCTGCGTTACGGCGCTAGCCAATATCCTGAGAATCTCAAAGGACCGCGTCGATACCGGCACAAAATTCAGCCGCCTCGGCCTCGATTCGGCGATGCTCGTCTATCTCATGATGGAACTCGAGGAAAAACTGGACCTCGAACTGTCGACGGACGACTTCTACGACCACCCTACTGTTGATGCGCTGTCGCGATTTCTCGCCGACAAGCGCGCGATCCCCTCCGCCGCCTGAGGGCGGCTGAAGCCGGCGCATCCAGATGGATAACCTCCGCTCGCTCGTCGCGCTGCTGGCCCGGCGGGCAGCGGAGCAGGCCGATGATCGCGCCTATGTCTTCATCTCCGATCGCGGGACGGAGGAAGCAGCCCTCACCTTCCGTCAATTGCGTGAGACCGCAACCGCGCTCGCGGCGCGCCTGATCGCATCCGCGCAGCCCGGAGACCGCGCGATCCTGGTGTTTCCGCCGGGTATCGAGTTCATGGTGGCGTTCTTCGGCTGCCTGATGGCCGGTATCATCGCCGTACCGATGATGATGCCTCGGCGAAACAGCGCGCGCGATTCCAGCGCCGCGATCCTCGCCAATTGCACGCCGGCGCTCGCGCTGACCACTTCGACTTTCGCCCTGCGCGGTGATCTGCAGGCGCGCTTCGCGCAGGAGAATATCCGGTGGATCGAAGTCGACCTCACCGAAGCGGCCGGCGCGACGGTCGACTTGCAAGAGCCTGCGCCCGACGACATCGCGTTCCTGCAATACACCTCCGGCTCGACCTCCGAGCCGAAGGGCGTGATGGTGAGCCACGCCAATCTGCTCGCCAATCTCGAGATGATCCGGATCGCGCTCGGCAACACCAGGCAATCGACCTATGTCAACTGGGTGCCGCTCTATCATGACATGGGGCTGATCCTGAACGCGCTGCAGGCGCTCTATGTCGGCGCGACCTGCGTGCTGATGGCGCCGAACGCGTTCATGCAGCGGCCACTCGGCTGGCTGCGCGCGATCTCGCATTATCGGGCGGAGGTCGCCTGCGGGCCCAATTTCGGCTTCGACCTCTGCGTCAGCCGCTACCGCGTCGATCAGATGGACGGCGTGGACCTGTCGTCGCTCCGGATCGCGCTCAACGGCGCGGAGCCGGTGCGCGCCGATACCATCGCGCACTTCATCGAAACATTTGCGCCGCACGGCTTCGATCCGCGCGCGATCTATCCCGCCTATGGCATGGCGGAAGCCACGCTCCTGATTTCCGGAGGGACACGCGGCGGTGGCCACGTCATGCGCAGCGTCAGCCGCGCCGCACTTCAGGCCCATGCGGCCGAGGCGCCGGCGGATCCCGGCGACGCGCAGCTCGTGGTCGGTTGCGGCTGCGCGCTGACCGGCGAGCAGATCGCCATCGTGAATCCAGAGAGCCGCCAGCGGCTTGCCGCAGACGGTGTCGGCGAAATCTGGGTCAGCGGCGCCAATGTCGCCCGCGCCTATTGGCGCAACGATGCGGCGACGCGCGAAGAGCTCAATGCGAAGATTGCGGGCGAGGATGGCCGGTGGCTGCGCACCGGCGACCTCGGCTTCCTCGATCACACAGGCGAATTGTTCGTCACCGGCCGGATCAAGGATCTCATCATCATCCGTGGTATCAACCACTATCCCCAGGACATCGAGCGCACAGTGCAGTCGCAAGACAGCGCCTTGCGCGAGAACTGCGGTGCGGCCTTTTCGGTGCCGGACGAACATGGCGAGGAGGATCTTGTCATCGTCCAGGAGGTCGAACGCACCGCGCGCCACTCGATCGATACCGGCGAGATCAAGGGCCAGATCCGCGAGGCTATCGCCGAGAGCCACGAGCTCTCCGCGCGACATATCGCGCTGATCCGTCCCGGCGCGCTGCCAAAAACCACCAGCGGCAAGATCCAACGCAAGCTCGCGCGCAGGCTCTGGCTCGACGGTGGGTTTGAGGAAGTCGGCTGAGCCGGCTCAGAAATCGATCTGCGCGCTCTCGCCATCGCGCAGGCTCGCGATAATGCCTTGCTCGATCCGGCGTGCGAGTTTCGGGCGATAGTGGATGAAATCCGCAAAGTTGTCGCGGTCGCGGGTCAGCTCGTTGCCGACACGATAGCTGATGAAATTGCTGCGCGGACGCCCCGCGATGACGGTTTTCAACGCGGCGTCGCAAGCGCCGCGCTCCAGCGCCACATCCGTGCCGGGCTCCGGCACGGTGGCCGCGAAAGTCGGCGGCACGATGATGACGATGGGCACGTCGGCCGGCAGCTTCCTGACGATCTCGACCAGCGCAGCGATCTCGGGAAATGTCCCCCGCGTCTCTGCGGATGCAGCCGGCGCAGGATCCCTGGGCCAGCCAAGCTGCTTGAATTGGCCGGGCGGCCAGATGTCCTCATAGCTGACAAAGCCGTCCGGATTCATCCGCGGCCGCCAGCCAAGCCCGATGCTGAGCCGCTGAAAGGCCTGCTCGATCGCCTGCCAGGAGATCAGCCGCACCGCGTACGTGACGACGCTTCTGTCATAGAGCCAATAGGGGAACGAAGCGCCCTCCTCCTTCGGCCGCGCATGCACGCACCAGCCGGGATCAGCCGCGAGCACCAGCGCACGGATCTGCTTGTGATTGCGCAGGAAGAAGTCGAGCACCGCGAGCTGCTCGCGCGGAGCCGAGCCGGTGGTGTAGAGCTGCACGAAGTGCAGGCCCGTGGCGCGAGACAATTCCGCCGGCTCGATCATCTGCGCCGTCGAGTTGCCGAGGATGGCGGCGTTGAAATTCGGGTCTCGGGCGCGGCTCGCGGCCGTGATCTGGGTGAGGCGATTGTCGACGCCGTCGATGCTGAGCAGACCGAGCTTGCCGCTGTCATAGGGATCGACGATCACCATCAGGGCCAGCACCAGCACGGCCGCACCGATCAGCGTGCCCATGCAGGCTGTGATGCACCTCCCCCAGCCGGGATCGGTCTCAGAACTTGAAGTAGACGAATTCATGGAGATCCCGACCACCCATGTGGAGCAGCAAAGCGAAAAGGCAAATCCCGAGCAAGCCCGCAAGGAAAGGACTCGGGCGGCGCGTGAAGAACGCGACGATGTCCTGGCTCGCCGGCAACAGGAAGGCGAACAACGGCGCCACGATCAGCGGCCAAAGGTGCTGCCCGCGCGCGAGCGGCAATGGCTGGACGAGCCCGGCGAAGACATGCCAGGCAGCTTCGACCGAGCCGGCGCGAAAGATCACGCCGGTTGCCAGCACGAACAGCACGGTCAGCGCCCAGCCGAGCCATGACGGGAAGTGCGGGCCATAGCGCCGCCACAACGAACAAGCGACCTGCGCAAGACCGTGCAACACCCCCCACAACACAAAAGCCCAGCTCGCCCCATGCCACAAGCCGCACAGCGCCATGGTGATCAGCATTGCGCCGAAGAACTGCACCGGCAACCAGCGCCGCGGCAGAAGGCGCAGATTGACCAGCGGATAGAAGACATAATCGCGCAGGAACAGCATCAGCGTGATGTGCCAGCGCTGCCAGAAATCCTGGATGTTGGTCGAGCGCAGCGGCGCATTGAAATTGTAGGGCAGCTGCACGCCGAACAGCAGGCCAAGGCCGATCGCGATGTCGGAATAGCCGGAGAAGTCGAACAGGATCTGAAACGAGAAGCAGAAGGCGAGCCAGCTGTCGCCGCTTGCAAGCGGCCCAGCCGCCGCCTGCGTGTAGATCGGATCGAGCAGGTGCGCGATGCTGTCGGCGATCACGACCTTCTGGAACAGGCCGAGCGCGATGAAGCAAATCGCGATGCAGAATTGACGCTGCCAGCCCGGCGCATAGACCTGCCTGCCGAACTGATGCATCACCTCCGACCAGCGCGCCAGCGGGCCTGCGATCGCCTGCGGGAAGAAGGCGATGTAGAGCGCATAGCGATCGAGCGCGTAGAGCGGCGCCTTGCCGCGTTTCAGATCAACCAGATACATGATGTGGTGGAAGGTGAAGAAGGAGATGCCGAGCGGCAACCCGATGTCGAGCGTCGGCAGCGTGGTACCCAGCACATGCCCGAGATTGCCGAGGATGAAGTTGGCGTATTTGAACAGCGCCAGCACGCCGATATCGAGCGCGATGACGAGCGTCACCACCGCCTTCCATTTCGCCCGCCCATAGGCGACCGAGGCGAGCCAGTTGATGGCGATCGAGGCGATCACGAGCAGGATGAAGGACGGACTTCCCCAGGCGTAGAAGGCCAGCGACAGTGCCACCTGCACGCCGATGCGCAAGCGCGGATAGGGATCGACCAGGCGGTAGGTCAGCAGCGCCGCCGGAAGGAACACCAGGAGGAAAGGATAGTCGTTGAACAGCATCGGTTCAGCGCTGCGCCGTCATCGCCGGCCGCCGTTCCCTAACCCGTTTCCAGATCAGGCGCCGCATCGCCCGGCTGGCGTAGCATGCGCCGCGCGATCTTCTCCTCGCTTGGCACCTTGACGTCCCAGGCGAGCCCGAGCGCCTCCAGCGCTCGGATGAAGATGAAGCCGGGATCGAACTCGAACCAGCGCAGGCCGAAGGCCGCCGAATATGGGAAGGCGTGGTGGTTGTTGTGCCAGCCCTCGCCCCAGGCGAGCCAGGCCATCAGGCCGAGATTGCGGCTGTTGTCGTCACGGGTGACGAAGGGCTGCGCGCCAAAAGTGTGCATGATGGAGTTGATGGCGGACATGGTCTGCTCGACCACGAACATGCGCACCACACCGCCCCACAGCAGGCCCGTCAACGCGCCCCACAGGCTCATCGTGGCCAAACCGCCGATGGCCGCCGGCAGCAACAGGCCGAGCGCGACCCAGCTGTAGTAGTAGCTGTTGACGGCGACCAGGGTGCGGCTGGCCATCAGATCCGGCACATAAAGGGCGACGTTGGGATAGTCGTGCGCGATCATCCAGGTCAAATGCGCGTGCAGGAAGCCGCGCAGCCGACCGAGCATGCCGTCGCCATGCAGACGCGGCGAATGCAGATCGCCATCGTGGTCGGACAGTTCGTGGTGCCGCCGGTGCATGGCGGCCCAGGACAGCATCGGGCCGCGCCCGGCCATCGAGCCCATCGCGATCAGGATCGCGCTCATCGCGGTCGAGGTGGCAAAGGCGCGATGGGTGAACAGGCGGTGATAGCCGACGGTCAGCCCAAGCCCGGTGATCAGCCAGAAGCCGAAGAACAGGCTGAGCTCAACGATGCCGATCGGACGGTAGAACAGCAGGCCCAGCGCAATCAGCGTGCCGACGAAGGGCAAAACGTCGAAAATGATGAAATGTCGCCGCTGCATCTTGTGAAAATGCCGGCTGCGAATGATGCGGTGATCGCGTTTCTGTTGCACGGGCTGGGATTCCACGGCGGCTATCAGTACATACCCGCCAGACGAGCGCAACCCAAGCTAATCGCCTGGAGTTTCAACAGGTCTTGCCCCAGCTGCCGCAACAGAACCGAAAACGGCCAGTCCCCTCACTTTTGCGAGAGAATCCGGGCCGTTGGTCGCCCCGGCAAGCCCGGTCATCCGGCTGTAAAAAGCCCGCAATAGGGTCCGCCCATTCATTGAGCATGGGCGTCCGGCGGGAGGTTTGCGCTGAGCCCGGCATCGAGACCGGCTGCGCATCGGGTCCCGCCCATGCGATTGAACCCCGGATGCGGAGACTGTCATGAAGCGAGGCATTGCTGTTTTCGCCTCAGCCGCAGCGCTGATCGGCTTCTTCTATTTCGTTGCCGGCAAATGGGCGATCCACCACAGCACCCTGGCGTTCGCCGACATTCTGCGCGGCGACCGCGACGTGACCGTTGAGGTCTCCGTGCGCCGCGACCGTGAGATGGAATCACTGGCGGAAATGATCGACCTTCCGGTCGTGATCCTCAGCCACGGAAACACGGTCAAGCACACCGAGTATTCGTTCCTCACCAACACGTTCGCGGCCCGTGGCTATCTCGTCGTCAGCATCCAGCACGATCTGTCGACCGACGATCCCATGGTGACGAAGACCGGCGAGGAATATGTCGGCCGCCGCTCGCAGTACAATCGCGGTATCGCCAACATTCTGTTCACGATCGAGCAGCTCAAGAAGGACTATCCGAACGCGGATTACCGACATTTGACCCTGGTGGGACATTCCAACGGCGGCGACATCTCGATGTATTTCGCAAAACTGCATCCGGATCTGGTGAAGAAGGTCGTCACGCTCGACAATCTGCGCGTGCCCTTCGTCACCGACGGCAAGGTCAAGATCCTGTCCTTCCGCTCGAAGGATCCGCAGTTCAAGCCAGATCCCGGCGTCGTCCCCGACGACGAGACCTGTGCCAAGGCCGGCATCCAGGTGGTCAGGACCGAGTTCCAGCACAACGATCTCAGCGACCGCGGCTCGGATCAGGTCAAAGGATTCATCGAGGACGCAGTGCACGACTTCCTCAACGACCTCGGCGAGGACGACAGCCCGTTCAACATGCCGCGCCTGTCAAAGCCGCATCCCACCATCGACCAACTTGCGGCCGCCGTGCCCGACCGCTGAGCGCGGGATCTCCGGCGCATTTTTCTGCTTCGCCCTGACGCTGCCCCGGCCTTGCCCGGTGGACGGCGCTGCTGATGCCGACTATTGGTCGGTCAGGCATTGCGGCACAAGCTGCCTCCCTCTTGCTCGTCGCGGTTCATGATGTCATTCCGTCGTGCACTCTTACTCGGCACGATCTGTCTTCTCGGTGCGGGAGGGGCCATGGCGTTCGATATCGAGGCGCATCGCGGCGGGCGAGCGCTGATGCCGGAAAACACCCTGCCGGCCTTTGCCAATGCCCTCACGATGGGCGTGGAGACGCTCGAGCTCGATGTCGGCGTGACCGCCGACGGCGAGGTCGTCGTGTCGCATGAGCGCGGGCTCAATCCCGATCTCGCGCGGGATGCGACCGGCGCCTATGTCGCTGCGCCCGGCACACCCTTCGTGAAGCTGCGGTTCGCCGATGTCAGGACCTACGACGTCGGACAGATCCGGCCGGACAGCGCCTACGCAAAGCAGTTTCCTGACCAGCGCGCCGTGCCGGGGACCCGCATTCCCACGCTGAAGGAGCTGTTCGCGCTGGTACGCAAGTCGGGCAACGAACGCGTGCGTTTCAATATCGAGACCAAGATCGATCCGGACCGTCCGGATCAATCGCTGGAGCCCCAGGCCTTCGTCGCAAAGCTGCTCGGGGTGATCGCAGGCGAGAAGTTGTCCGACCGTGTCATGATCCAGTCGTTCGACTGGCGGACCCTGCTGCTGGTCCAGCGGCAGGCCCCGACAATTCCGACCGTGTATCTGACGCTGCAGCGCGGCTCGGCACCGACCGTCGTCCTCGACAAGGCTACCAACTGGACGGCGGGTTACAGCCCGGCCGATCACGGCGGCTCGCTGCCGCGCACGATCAAGGCCGCGGGCGGTGCCGTGTGGTCGCCCTATTTCGGCGACGTGACCGCAGCGCTTGTCGCAGAAGCGCATACGCTAGGGTTGCGCGTGGTGGTCTGGACCGTCAACAAGCCCGACGACATGGTGCGGATGATTGAGATGGGCGTCGACGGCATCATCTCGGACCGGCCGGATCTGTTGCGGCAGGTCGCCGGCGAGAAGGGCTTGGCGCTGCCGGCGGGGACCCCGGTCGAGCCGTAAGTCTCGGCGTTACTGCTCTCCGAACCGCAGACGCCGATACAGCGCGCCCAGGATGTTGGAATAGTCGTCGGTCCAAACCCGCACCTTCTCGTCCGCGTCGGTCTCCTCCCATTGCTTGGAGGACGCCAGCTTGCCGACGTCATCAGCCTCGCGCGCGGAGATGACGACATCGGTCGAGAAGATGTAGTCGGCGTCGCGGCCCGAATCCTCGTCGTAGACCCAGCTCTTCAGATCGTTGGCATCGGCAATGCCGACCACAACGGGCTCGAGATCGAGATGCCGGTTGGAGACGTGCATCACCACCGCGCCATGCGGAGCGAGCTTGTCCTTGTAGATCTTCATCGCCTCCTCGGTCGCGAGATGGATCGGGATCGCATCCGACGAATAGGCATCGACGATGATGAGGTCGTAGACGCCGTCGGGCTCCCTGGCGAAGGTGAGGCGTGCGTCCCCGATCACCGGCTTCAAATCCGGCAGGCAGCTCGAGATGTAGCGGAAATTCTTCGGGTCGCGTGCGGCATCGACCATGGACTGGTCGATCTCGAAGAATTTCCAGTCCTCGCCGGGCGCTGCGGCGCAGGCGAGCGTGCCCGATCCGACGCCGATTGCAGCGACCTTCAACGGCGCGCCCTTGCGCTCGCGGATCGCGGTGATGGCCTGACCGATGCCACCGTCCTTGTGGTAATAGGTGATTGGCTCGGGCCGGCCGGTGACCGGCGCGCCGTCATTGTTGAGGAAGCGTTCAGCGCCGTGAATGGTGGTGCCGTGCATCAGCACGTGGAAATAGCCGCCCGGCGTCACCACGATCTTGTGCACGCCGAAGAAGCTGCGCACCGTGGTGACACGGCCCTCGTCGGCCGGATAGATCCGCGTCAGGGCCAGCGCCAGCGCGACGGTGGCAAATATCTTCCAGCGATCCGCGTTGAGCGCCAGCGCCAGAAGCGCTGCGAGCACGCCGACGGCCCCGGCGACCCAGACGCGGTGATCCTCGAACCAGGTCGAAAGATCGCCCGTCATGTAGGACGGTGCAACGAGCGCCGCCGCGAGCACGGCAAGCGCCAGCCAGTACCATCTCACAATGCCCGCAAGGCGCTCGTTCGCCGACGGCCGGCACAGCGCGGCGAGCGCGACCAGGATTGGATATTCAGCGATCCATGAGAAGGTGAAGGGCGCGAAGAGACCAGCAAAGAGGCCGCCGACCATGCCGCCGAACGACAGCGCGACATAGAAGCCGGTGAGATATTTGGCTGCGGGCCGGGTCCGCGCCAGTTCGCCGTGACAGGCCATGGCGATGACGAAGAAGCACAATTGATGGCCGCCGAGCGTGAGCAGCAAATTCTGCTCGCCGCCGAAGGCGAGAAGGAAGATGACGCCCGCGATCGCGACCGGCTGCAGCATCAGCATCCATTTGTGCGGCAGCAGCGGCCGCGACTGGAACACGACCACCCAGGTCAGCAGATACAGCGACAGCGGCAGCACCCACAGCAGCGGCGCCGCCGCGACGTCGGTCGAGATATGCGCGGTGACTGCGATGAGCAGACCGGATGGCACCGCGGCGAGGAATATCCACCGCAGCCGTGTCACCAGCGTCGGCGCCGGCGCGTTTGCGTCCTCGGTTCGCGCGTCGGCCACCGCGAGCTTCGGCGAGCGCAGCAGCAGCACGCCACAGGCCGCGATCAGCAGGATCAAAACGCCATAGCCGCCAGTCCAGAGCCGGTCCTGCGTGTGCAGCGTGAATATCGGTTCCAGCAGGAACGGATAGGACAACAGCGCGAGAAAGCTGCCGATGTTGGAGGAGGCATAAAGGAAGTACGGATCATGCCCGTCAGGATGGCCGGTGCGGACGAACCAGGCCTGCAACAGCGGATTGTTGGCGGCAAGCGCGAAGAACGGCAGCCCGATCGACATCACGAACAGGCCGAGCAACCAGAATGCGTAGCCGGTGCTGGGGGGCTCGCCATAGGCGCTGGCGATGCCGAGCGGCAGCGTGACGAAGGCCGCGATCAGCAATACCAGATGCATCACGATTGGAACCACGCGGCTTTTGATCTGCATCAGGAGATGCGCATAGGCATAGCCCGCCAGCAACAGCGACTGGAAAAACACCATCGCCACCGACCACACCGCCGGCGAGCCACCGAGCCGCGGCAGCACCATTTTCGTGAACAGCGGCTGCACCGAGAACAGCAAGAGCGCACTGACGAAAATCGCGGCGGTGTAGACCGTCAGCAGCAGCCGGTTGCGCGACGAGGATGGCTGCTCCGTGGCGGCGGGTTGCACGATCGAATCCATGGAAGCTCCGGCTTACCCCGGCGGGCGCCGGGCGCGCGCAATGGAGCACACCGCGCCTGAACGGGCAATAAATGGTCTCATGATGTTAATGGTCCCGTGGTGATGTTGCGTAGGGAAATGCCTGATATACAGCTGTCATTCCGGGACGATGCGTCAGCATCGAACCCGGAATCTCGAGATTCCGGGTCTGGTCCTGCGGACCATCCCGGAATGACAGCGGAACATTCAGAAACCTTTCATGAGCGATACCGACGTCGTCATCATCGGCGCTGGCCATAATGGCCTCACCTGCGCGGCCTATCTCGCGGCGGCGGGCTTGCGTGTGCATGTGGTCGAGCGCCGCAAGGTGGTCGGCGGGGCGGCGGTCACGGAGGAGTTTCATCCGGGCTTCCGCAACTCGGTCGCGGCCTACACTGTGAGCCTGCTCAATCCGCAGGTCATCAGCGACTTAGGGCTGGCCGAGCAGGGCTTGCGCGTGGTCGAGCGGCGCGCGCAAAATTTTCTGCCTGCGCCCGACGGCAACTATCTCCTCACCGGCGAGGGCCGGACCAAGGCATCCGTCGCGCGGCTCAGCGCGCGCGATGCCGACGCGCTCGACCGGTTTTCGCGCGAGCTCGAGGACATCGCCGACGTGCTGCGGCAGTTCGTGCTGCGCGCGCCGCCGAACCTGCTCGGCAGTTTCGGCATTGGCGCCATCCGCGAGGCCGCGAACGCGTTGACGACGGCCAACATCCTGCGCGGATTGACGCTGGAGCAAAGCCGCAGCCTGCTCGATCTCTTCACCCGCTCCGCCGGCGAGATGCTGGACGAGCGGTTCGAGCATGATCTGGTCAAGGCTCTGTTCGGCTTCGATGCCATCGTCGGTAATTATGCCAGCCCTTACGCCGCCGGATCGGCCTATGTGATGCTGCATCACGCCTTCGGCGAGGTGAACGGCAAGAAGGGCGTCTGGGGCCACGCCATCGGCGGCATGGGCGCGATCACGCAGGCGATGGCGCGCGCCGCGCGGGCTCGGGGCGTCACGATCGATACCGATGCCGGCGTGCGTGAGGTGATCGTCGAGCGCGACCGCGCCGTCGGCGTGGTGCTGGAGAACGGCAGGGCGATCCGCGCAAAATATGTCGCGGCGAACGTCAATCCAAAGCTGCTCTATACGCGGCTCGTCGCGGCCGACGCCCTGCCCCAGGATTTCCTCGCCCGCATCCGCCACTGGAAGAACGGCTCCGGCACCTTCCGCATGAACGTGGCGCTGGACCGCCTGCCCTCCTTCACGGCGCTGCCGGGCGCTGGCGATCATCTCACCTCCGGCATCATCCTGGCGCCGAGCCTCGGCTATATGGACCGCGCGTATCTCGATGCGCGGGCGCACGGCTGGAGCCGTCAGCCCATCGTCGAGATGCTGATCCCCTCGACGCTCGACGACACGCTCGCGCCCGCGGGGCACCACGTCGCGAGCCTGTTCTGCCAGCACGTCGCGCCGGAGCTTCCCGACGGCAAGTCCTGGGACGACCATCGCGAGGAGGTCGCCGATCTCATGATCGCGACGGTGGACAGCTACGCGCCCGGCTTTGGAACAAGCGTGCTCGGACGCCAGATCCTCTCCCCGCTCGATCTCGAGCGGCAGTTCGGGCTGTTAGGGGGCGACATCTTCCACGGCGCGCTGACGCTGAACCAGCTGTTCTCGGCGCGGCCGATGCTGGGCCATGCCGATTACCGCGGCCCCCTCAGAGGCCTCTATCACTGCGGCTCCGGCGCCCACCCCGGCGGCGGCGTCACCGGCGCCCCCGGCCACAACGCAGCACAGGCGATTTTAAGGGATCACCGCGGCCTGTTCGCAAGCCGTGGATAGGTCTGTGGACGGGGTGTGGACAAGCCTGTTGGCAGAGCTGTGGTGAAGCCGTGGAAGGCTGGCGCGACGGCTGGTTCACACCCCCGGGGATCAGGCTGTGGAGAAAGGGCTGGATAAGTCAGGTATGAGCCGGTGGATCGCCCCCCGGAGCATGAGTGGAGCGCCTGTGGGCGCGGCCAGCAATAACGGGCTTCGCTTGCTCCCCAAAACGGCTTCGCCCGCCAGAGGGCAATTCCCCCAGCGGGCGGTCGTCGAAAAAGCCATCTATGAAGAAAGGTGCCCCCGCTGGGAAACGGGAGGCAGAAATTACTTCAAGGAGGTGCTAATCGAAGCAAACTTGTCGTTCAGCGTGGTGCCCAGGCTGTTCACTACGGTGATGATCGCCAGCGCGATACCGGCCGCGATCAGACCGTATTCGATCGCGGTTGCCCCGGACTCATCGGACCAGAATTTCGAAATCATGCGCTTCAAGATTCGCCTCCGTTTCCATTTGAGGGTGTGCTGGTTGGTTCCAACATCCGGAAATCTACGGAGAACAACCTGCGGTCAAGTTAACTGGGAACTGCAAGTTATACGGAAAATTTGGAACAAAAGTTCCAAAAATTGAACCTGACGGAACCCTAGAATGCAGTCTTCCCCCACCTATCGCGCCAGCTTTTCGACCGGCAACGAGGCTGCCGCCAAGCGTGTTGTCGACGTGCTTACTGAAGTGTTTTTCGACGGCGATGCGGCCGTCGCCGCCTTCGAGCGGCCGGACGGAGAATGGGACGTCACGCTGCATTTCGCCGAGGCGCCGGATCAGGAATTGCTGCGCGAACTCGTTGCAACGTCAGCAGGAAATGACATCGCGGCCACGCTTGCCTTCGACACAATCGAGGCCAAGGACTGGGTCAAGGCGAGCCTCGAAGACCTCGTCCCGGTGCCGGCCGGACGATTCGTCGTCCATGGCAGCCATGACCGCGACCGCGTGGCGCCAAACAAGCTCGCCATCGAGATCGAGGCGGCGCTCGCCTTCGGCACCGGCCACCACGGCACCACGCGTGGCTGTTTACTTCTGCTTGACCATGTCCTGAAGCACGCGCGGCCGAAGCGCGTGCTCGACCTCGGTACCGGAACCGGCGTGCTGGGGATCGCGGCGGCCAAGGCGCTGCATCGCGCGGTGCTGGCCTCCGACATCGACCCGCCTTCGGTGCGGGTCGCGGCCGAGAACGCGGCCCTGAACGAAGCCGGTCATGATGTGCGGGTAATCCGGGCCACCGGCTTCGCCGCGCCGGACTTTGCCAAAAGCGGCCCGTTCGACCTGGTGCTGGCCAACATCCTTGCCAATCCGTTACGCCAATTGGCGGGTCCGATGGTCCGGCATCTCGCGCCCGGTGCCCGCGTCATCCTCTCCGGCCTGTTGACCCACCAGGCTCCCGCCGTGATCGCCGCCTACCGCGCGCGCGGCCTCGTGCCGTTGCGGCACCTGCGGATCGAGGGGTGGAGCAGCCTGCTGCTGCGGAAGATGGGGTAAGCCGGCATAGGTGCCGTCGACGCTACTCCGCCGGCTTGTCGTCCTGATGCATCGGGCCCTCGTCCTGCAACGCCCGCCTCGCGCGGCGCTCGGCGACGCGATCCATCATCTGGCTGATGAGGCCGCGCGGCTTCTTCGGTGTCGTTGCGGCGGGCGCGCGGCGCGCCGGCGGCGAAATCTTCTCAAACGTGAACGCTGGCATCGTGTGTCCCCTCGCCGTTGAGATGAACCACTTGCTCGAATTTCCCTGTTATCCGGACGAAGCGCAACAGCCGCACCCTTTACTCCACTCAATTCGAATGGAACATTTTCAAGCACAGTCCATGCCAGATGCGACCCCAAATGCGTCTACATTGCGGACTGATCGCCATGATCCTAAACTGAGCCATGTTCGAAGCGCACTTCCAGACATTCGAAGAGCCCGAGGCCGGCGTCGCATTGGCGGCGCGGCTCGCCGCACTCCGCGAAGAACTCGCCCGCCGCAAGCTGAGCGGCTTCGTCATTCCGCGCGCCGATCAGCAGCAGAACGAGTATGTAGCGCCCTCCGAAGAGCGGCTCGCCTGGCTGACCGGCTTTACCGGCTCGGCCGGGCTCGCCGTGGTGCTGACTCAGGAAGCTGCATTGTTCGTCGACGGCCGTTACACGATCCAGGCGGCCAAACAGGTCGACGCCAAGGCGTGGGCGGTGGAGTCGCTGATCGATCCGCCCCCGGAGAGCTGGGTCTCGGCGCATCTCAAGTCCGGCGATCGCCTGGGATTTGATCCGTGGCTGCACACTTTTGCGGCAGCCGAGCGCCTCTCGGCCGCCTGCGCCAAGGCCGGTGCCGAACTGGTCGCGGTCGACAGCAATCCGGTCGACGCGGTCTGGCAGGACCGGCCGCAGCCACCAGTCGCGCCGGTCGCGATCCACGGCCTGCAATATGCCGGCGTCGCCGAGGCCGAGAAGGTGGCCCAGATCAAGAGCGAGATCGAGAAATTAGGCGCCGACGCGCTGGTGCTGTCGGATAGCCATGCGGTGGCCTGGACCTTCAACATCCGCGGCGCCGACGTCGCGCATACGCCATTGCCGCTGTCCTACGCGCTGGTGCCCAAGGTCGGGCGGCCGACCGTGTTCATCGACCATCGCAAGCTCTCCAACCTCTCGCGTGATCATCTCGAGCAATCCGCCGACGTGCGCGAGCCCGATGCGCTGACGCCGACGCTGATGGCGCTCGCCAAGAGCGGCGCTGCGATTGCGCTCGACAACGCCACCGCAGCCGACGCGCTGAGCCGGTTGATCACGGGCGGTGGCGGCAAGCCGGTGCGCGGCA
Source organism: Bradyrhizobium diazoefficiens (assembly GCF_016616885.1). NCBI lineage: Bacteria > Pseudomonadati > Pseudomonadota > Alphaproteobacteria > Hyphomicrobiales > Nitrobacteraceae > Bradyrhizobium > Bradyrhizobium diazoefficiens. The sequence continues at coordinate 6,408,628 of NZ_CP067102.1, forward strand.
GCGATCCGATCGCGTTGCTCAAGGCGGTGAAGAACGCGACCGAGATCAAGGGCACGCAGACGGCGCACCGCCGTGACGCAATCGCACTGGCGCGTTTCCTCGCCTTCATCGATCGCGAGGCGCCAAGCGGCAAGCTCACCGAGATCGACGCAGTCGAGGCGCTGGAGACGTTCCGCCGCGACACCGGCGCGCTGAAGGACGTGTCGTTCCCGACCATCTCCGGCACCGGTCCGAACGGCGCCATCGTGCACTACCGCGTCACCCGCAGGAGCAACCGGCGGATCGCGCCTGGCGACCTGCTGCTGATCGATTCCGGCGCGCAGTATGAAGACGGCACCACCGACGTCACCCGCACCATGGCGGTGGGCGAGCCGACGGACGAGATGCGCGACCGCTTCACCCGCGTGCTGCGCGGCCATATCGCGATCGCGCGCGCGGTGTTTCCCGACGGCACCACCGGCGCGCAGCTCGACACGCTGGCGCGGCAATATCTCTGGGCCGCCGGCGTCGATTTCGAGCACGGCACCGGCCACGGCGTCGGCAGCTATCTCAGTGTGCACGAAGGCCCGGCGCGGATCTCGAAGCTCGGCACCACGCCGCTGAAGCGCGGCATGATCCTCTCCAACGAGCCCGGCTACTACAAAACCGACGGTTTTGGCATCCGCATCGAGAACCTCGAACTGGTGGTCGCCGCCGACATCAAGGGTGCCGAGAAACCGATGAACGCGTTCGAGACGCTGACGCTGGCGCCAATCGACCGCCGGCTGATCGACACAGCGATGCTGAACCGCGACGAGCTCGCCTGGCTCAATGCCTACCACGCCCGCGTCCGCACTGAAGTTGGGCCGGCGCTGGATGAGGCGACGAAGGCGTGGCTGGATCAGGCCACGGCGGAGCTGACGTAGCGCCGCGCATGGCGCTACGCGGTTTGCGCAAGGCTGCTTCTCCCGCCCACTGCCGTCATGCCCCGCGAAGGTGGGCATCCAGTATTCCAGAGACGACAAACGTATCCGGAAAAGCCTCGGCGTACTGGATTCCCCGCTTTCGCGGGGAATGACACCGTCTTAGAGGCGCGAGCGACGCGCCCAATCAGGCACCACCGCGCTGTTATTATAACAGTCCCGGAATCGGTATAGCCGCATTCCGAAACGTCGATTTCCGTCTTGTGCAAGCACGCTACAGTCCGATTCGACTTCGAAAGACGGACACACATGCACGGCATGATCAGCAGGCCGCCGGAGGCGGCGACGACAAACATCGCGACCTCGCGCGTGGTGTTGCTGCTGCTGGTCGTCATGACCGGGATCGCGCCGATCTCGCTTTACATTCTGGTTCCGGCGCTGCCCGTGCTGGCGACGACGTTCGGCCGCGACATCTCGATCGCGCAGATGACGGTGTCGCTCTACATGGTCGGCATCGCGCTGTCGCAGCTGATCATGGGGCCGCTGTCGGACAAGTTCGGCCGTCGCCCGGTGCTGCTCTCCGGTCTCGCGCTGATGGTGGCGGCAAGCGTCGCCTGCATCTTCGCAGAAACCCTGCCGCAGCTGATCGCAGCGCGCTTCTTCCAGGCGCTCGGCGGCGCCTCCGGCATGGTGGTGAGTCGCGCCATCATCCGCGACATCTACGAGCGCGACCGCGTCGCCTCCATGATCAGCCTCGTGATCGCAGCCCTGATGATCGGCCAGATGGTGTCGCCGCTCACCGGCGGCCTGATCGAGACTGCGTTCGGCTGGCGCGCGATCTTCTACGCAGTCACGATCGGCGCGCTTGCAGTCGCCGTCGGCATCGCGATCGCGCTGCCCGAGACGCGCCGCAACCGCGCGGTCGGCAGCGGCGGCTTTCGCAGCGACGTTCGCACCCTGATCAAGAGCCGCGCCTTCATCGGCTATGTGATGTGCCAGGTGCTGGCGTCCCAGATCATCTTCACCTTCGCCGGCGGCGGCCCCTACATCGTCGTGACGCAGATGGGTCGGACCAGCGCCGAATACGGCGCGTGGTTCGCCACGACGGGATTTGCGTATCTCGTGGGCAATCTGCTCTGCGTACGCTTTGCGCCGCGGCACTCGCTGGAAAAGCTGATCTGGTTCGGACTCGCCCTGCAGCTGTGCGGCAGCCTGTTGAACCTGCTCTGGAGTTTCACCGGCTGGAACGAGGCGCCGGCCTGGCTGTTCGGCACGCAGATGATCGTGATGGTCGGCAATGCCTTCGTGATGGCGAATTCCGCGGCCGGTGCGATCAGCATCCGTCCCGAAGCCGCCGGCACCGCGTCAGGCGCGATGGGCTTCCTCCAGCAAGGGATCGGCGCGCTGATGTCGCAATTCGGCGCCTATCTCGGCGGCCATTCCGCAACGACGCTGCCGCTGACCTCGGCTGTTCTCGCCATCTCGCTGCTCTGCGTCTGCATGATGATCTTCGTCGTGCCGCGGCGGGAATTGGTGGTGAGCAAGACGCTGATCGAGCAGGCGGAGGAGGAAGAGAGCGGGATGATGTGAGGGGACGCGCGCCCTCTCTCCGTCATTGCGAGCGAAGCGAAGCAATCCAGACTGTCACCGCGGAAAGATTCTGGATTGCTTCGTCGCTACGCTCCTCGCAATGACGAGGAGAGGCCTCACTCCCCGATCAGCTTCAGCCACTCGTCCTCGGTCAGCACCTTGACGCCGTGCTTGTTGGCTTCCGCGAGCTTCGAGCCCGCACCGGGACCGGCAACGACGAGATCGGTCTTCTTCGACACCGAGCCCGACACTTTCGCCCCTAACCGCTCCGCGGTCGCCTTGGCTTCGTCGCGCGTCATCTTCTCCAGCGAGCCGGTGAACACCACCGTCTTGCCGGCGACGGCGGAATTGCTCTTCGGCTTCTCGGCATCGACAATCTCGACCTCCTTGGTCAACCGCTCGACGATGCCACGATTGTGGCTCTCGCCGAAATAATCGGCGATGCTTTTGATCACGGTGTCGCCGATCTGGTCGAGCGCGTCCATCTCCGCCATCGCCTCCTCGTCGCCCTTGGCAACCTTGAGGCAGGCATCGTGGAAGGCGTCCCAGGAGCCATAGCCGCGCGCGAGCGCCAAGGCCGTGGTCTCGCCGACATGACGCATGCCGAGCGCATAAATGAAGCGCTCCAGCGCGATTCTGCGCCGGCTCTCGATGGCGCCGAACAGATTGCGCACCGAGGCCGCGCCGTAGCCCTCGATCTCCTCGAGCTTGAGCTTCGCGTTGCGCTGCTCCAGCGTGAAGATGTCGGAGGGCTCTTTCACCCATCCCTCGTCGAAGAAGTACTGCAGCTGCTTCTCGCCGAGACCGTCGATGTCGAAGGCGCGCCGCGACACGAACAGCTTGAGATGCTCGATCTTCTGATAGGGGCAGGCAAATTCGCCGGTGCAGCGAGCGCGCGCCTCCTCTTCGCCGGCGGCCGTCTCCCCGCGCACGACGTCGGTGTGCAGCGGACACGGGCACTTCTTCGGAAAATGGAATTCCTTGGCGCTCTTCGGCCGCTTGTCGAGGACGACGTCCACCACCTGCGGAATGACGTCGCCGGCGCGCTGGATCACGACGGTGTCGCCGATCCTGATGTCGCGGCCATCGCGCAAGCTCTCGCCCTTGTTGCCGATGCCCTTGATGTAGTCCTCGTTGTGCAGCGTGACATTCTGCACGATCACGCCGCCGACGCCGATCGGCTCGAGCTTGCCGACCGGCGTGAACGAGCCGGTGCGGCCGACCTGGATTTCGATGCCGCGGAGCACCGTCATGGCGCGCTCGGCCGGGAATTTGTGCGCAATCGCCCATCGCGGCGTGCGCGAGACGAAGCCGAGCCGCTCCTGCCAGTCGATGCGGTCGACCTTGTAGACGACGCCGTCGATGTCGTAGTCGAGCTTTGCGCGCTGCTCCTCGATGGAGTGATGGAAGGCGAGCAACTCCTCGACGGAGTGACAGAGCTTCGTCAGCGGATTGGTCTTGAAGCCGCAGCGCTCGAACCAGTGGATCATGCCGCTCTGCGCATCCTCGGGCATCGCGCTCATCTCGCCCCAGGCATAGGCGAAGAAGCCGAGTGGGCGCGATGCGGTGATGGTCGGATCCTTCTGCCGCAACGAGCCCGCGGCCGAATTGCGCGGATTGGCGAAGATGGTGTCGCCGGCTGCCTTCTGCCGCTCGTTGAGTGCGAGGAAGGCCTTCTTGGTCATGTAGACCTCGCCGCGCACCTCGCAGATGTCGGGGACGTTGCGGCCCTTCAGCTTGTGCGGCACGTCTTCGAGCGTACGGATGTTGGCGGTGACGTCCTCACCGACCGCACCGTCGCCACGCGTCGCCGCGGTGACAAGCTCGCCGCCCTCGTAGCGCAGAGACATCGACAGACCGTCGATCTTTGGCTCGGCGGAGAAATTGACGTTGTCGTCGTCGAGCTTCAGGAAGCGCACGATCCGGCCGACGAAGTCGCGCACGTCCTCTTCCGCAAAAGCGTTGTCCAGCGACAGCATCGGAACGGAATGCTGGACCTTCCTGAAGCGCCCTGACGGCGCCGCGCCGACCTTCTGCGACGGCGAATCCCCGCTGACGAATTCCGGAAAGCGTTTCTCGATCGCATTGAGGCGCTGGCGCAACGCGTCGTATTCGGCGTCGGTGACGGTGGGCGCGTCCTCCTGAAAGTAGCGCTCGTTGTGCCCCTCGATCTCGAGCGATAGCCGCATGTGCTCGACCTTGGCCTGCGCCTTGGTGAGGTCGGCGACGTCACGAAGCGTTTTGGATTTTGCTGCTCTTGCCATTGTACTTAAGGTTGCGTTTCGTCGTTCCGGGATGGTCCGAAGGACCAGATCCGGAACCTCGAGATTCCAGGCTCGCACTTCGTGCACCCCGATCTGCATTTAACTCCGTCATTCCGGGAGGGCCCGGAAGACCGAACTCGAATCTCGAGGTTCCGGGTTCGATGCTTCGCATCGCCCCGGAACGACAAATTTAAGCCGTCGCCGCCTTGAGCAGCCGGTCTGCGGCCGCCCTCGCCTCGGCCGTGATCTCGGCGCCGGCGAGCATGCGGGCGATTTCCTCGCGGCGGTGGTCGGCGGCGAGCGCGTTGACGCGGGTGGCGACGCGCTTGCCCTTGTCCAGCGCATCCTTGGAGATCAGGAGATGCTGGTCGGCGCGGGCGGCGACCTGCGGGGCATGGGTCACGGCCATCACCTGAACCTTGCCGGCAAGGCGCGCCAGGCGTCCACCGATGGCATCGGCGACGGCACCGCCGACGCCGGTGTCGATTTCGTCAAACACCAGGGTCGGTGCTGAGCCGCGGTCGGACAGCACGACCTTGAGCGCCAGGAGGAAGCGCGAGAGCTCGCCACCGGAGGCGACCTTCATCATCGGGCCGGGCTTGGTGCCAGGATTGGTCTGCACCCAGAACTCGACGCGATCGAAGCCTTGCGGACCCGGCGCGGCCTCGTCGGTCGCGACCTGGGTCATGAATTTCGCACGTTCGAGCTTGAGCGGGGCGAGCTCGGCGTTGACGGCCTTGTTGAGCTTCTCGGCCGATTTCTGCCGCGCCGCCGAGAGCTTTTTCGCAGCGGCGGCATAGCGTGCATCGGCCTCGATCGCGGCCTGCTCCAGCTTCTTCAAGCGCGAGGCGCCGGCATCGATCAGCACGACGTCGGCGGCGTATCTGGCGGCAAGCGCCGCCAGGCCATCGACCGGCGTCGAATATTTGCGCGAGGCGGCGCGCAACGCGAACAACCGCTCCTCGATGCGTTCGAGCTCGGCCGGGTCGAAATCGGTCGCGGCCAGGGCCGCCTGGAGATGCTGGTCGGCCTCCTCCAGCGCGTTGATCGCGATATCGATCGCCTTGACCGCGGGCTCGACCAGCGCCGGCGAATTGACGCCGCGGCGCTCCAGCCGGCGCACGGCGGCCGAGAGCGCGGCGACCGGCGAATTGTGGCCGCCGACGACCTCCTGCGCCTCGCGCAGATCGGAGGCGATCTTCTCGCCCTGCATCATGGTGGTGCGGCGCGAGGCGAGCGAGGTCTCCTCGCCGTCCTTCGGCGCGAGCTGCTTCAGCTCGTCGGAGGCGTGGCGCAGATAGTCGGCCTCGCGCGCGGCGCGCTCCATGCCGGCGCGATGCTCTTCCAGCTCGATGTTGGCGGTGCGGCGTGCGTCCCAGAGGGCTTCGACGGCACCGACGTCCTTTTCGAGGCCGGCAAAGGCATCGAGCAGGCGGCGGTGGGTGGCAGCATCGACCAGCGCGCGCTCGTCGTGCTGGCCGTGGATCTCGACCAGGGCGGCGCCGACCGCCTTCAGGGTCTGCACGCTGATCGCCTGGTCGTTGATGAAGGCACGGGTGCGGCCGTCGGCGAGCTGGACGCGGCGGAGAATCATCTCGCAAGACTCTGCAAAACTCGCGTCGTCGAGCCCGTTCTCGGCCAGAATTTTCGTCGCGGGGTGATTCTTCGGGATATCGAAGACGGCGGTGACCTGCCCCTGCTCCGCGCCATGGCGCACGAGGCCGGCGTCGCCGCGGCCGCCGAGTGCCAACGCAAAGGCATCGAGCAGGATGGATTTGCCCGCACCGGTCTCACCGGTCAAAACCGCGAGTCCGGTGGCGAATTCGATATCGAGCCGTTCGATCAGGACGATGTCACGGATCGACAGACGCGCCAGCATGGAACCAGATTTCCTAGCCGAGACCTAGAGGCCAATCTTCTTGAAGGTCTGGCTGATCCAGGACCCCTGATTCTCGCTCGGCTCGAGACCACCGGATTTTACAAGATTATAGGCGTCCTTGTACCACCGGCTGTCGGGAAAATTATGCCCGAGCACGGCGGCGGCAGTCTGGGCCTCGCCGACGATGCCGATTGACATATAGGCCTCGGTGAGACGGTAAAGCGCCTCCTCGACATGGCGCGTGGTCTGGTATTGCGTCACCACGGCCTTGTAGCGGTTGATCGCGGCCGTGTAGTCGCGCTTGCCCATGTAGTAGCGGCCGACATTCATTTCCTTGCCGGCGAGCTGGTCGCGGGCGCCCTCGATCTTGGCCTTGGCGGAGGTCGCATATTCGGACGTCGGATATTTGCGCACCACCTCTTCCAGCGAGGCGATCGCCTTCTCGGTGCGGGCCTGGTCGCGGCTGATATCCGGGATCTGGTCGTAGTGCGAGGCGGCGATCAAATATTGCGCGTAGGCGGCGTCCGGGCTGCCGGGATGCAGGGTGACGTAGCGGGTGGCAGCGCCGATGCAGCTGTCATAGTCGCCGCCCTGGTAGGACGCGTAGGCCGACATCAGCAGCGATTTGCGCGCCCAGTCGGAATAGGGATGCTGGCGGTCGACCTCTTCGAACTTCTTGTTCGCCGCCTTCATGTCCTTCTTTTCGTTCATGAGGTACAAGCCCTCATTGTAGATCTTGTCGGCAGGCTCCTCGACGAAGGTGTCGTCCTTGGCGGTGAACTTGTCCCAGAGCGAGCCGGTGCCGCAGCCGGCCAGCGGCAAGGCGAGCAGGAAGAGCGTTGCGACCCGAAGCAGCCCACGGGCTCGCGGTGAAACCAAGAGATATCCGCGCGTCATACGCTGTGCCGACATGAATTTAAGACCTGACGCCCTGTGATGCGGTGCCCGCCAGCCCGTGATCCCCGTCACGGGCGCGAAATGTAACCGTGGTGCCTGCCGCGCGACCACGTCGGTAACCGAAAAACGATTGTTAACCCATCGGATAGGCAGGCATTCCGCCCGGATTAAGGCGAGAACGCCGCAATCCTAGTCGATCATGGTTACCAGGAGTTTCCCGGATAAAATGCCGCTTGGCTGCTTGCCGCAACAGACGTTCAGGACACGTCCGGCCCGTAGGCCGCGGCGATCCGGCCGCCGACGATACCGCTGCCGACCTCGACCACAGGACGCGTGGTGCGGCGGACCGCCTCACCCTCGACCACCCGCCAGGCGGTACGGTCGGTGAGCAGCGCGGTCAGGACGGCGTGGTTCAGCTTGTGGCCGCCACGCACCGAGCGATAGGCACCGAGCAGCGGCAGGCCGGCCAGCGCGAGATCGCCGATCACGTCCAGCACCTTGTGGCGGGCGCATTCGTCGGCGTAGCGCAGGCCCTCGGTGTTGAGCAGCCGCTCGTCGTCGAACACGACGGTGTTTTCGAAGGAGGCGCCGAGCGCATAGCCCGCGCTCCAGAGCCGGGCAACGTCGCCCATCATACCGAAGGTCCGGGCACGGCCGACTTCGCGACGGAAGCGCTCCGGGCTGAGGTCAAAGGCGTAGCTCTGCTGGCCGATGACGGGATTGGTGAAGTCGATCTCGACCTCGGCACGGAATCCGTTGGCATAGGGCCGGATCTCGCCGAAGGAGTCGCCGATCTTGACCGAGACCGGCTTCAAAACCTGGATGAAGCGGCGCTGCGCCGGCTGATTGACGATGCCGGCCTGATCGATCGCCGCAATGAAGGCAGCGGCGCTGCCGTCCATGATCGGCACTTCCGGACCGTCGATCTCGATGGTGGCGTTGTCGACGCCCATGCCCCGCAGCGCAGCCAGCACGTGCTCGGCAGTGGAAACCAACGGACCGCTGCGATCGCCGAGGACGGTCGCGAAATCGGTTGCGATCACCTGCTCGGCAGTCGCCTGAATCTCGCGGTCAGTTCCCTCAAGGCCGGTGCGGACAAAAATAAAACCTGCATCGACGGGTGCAGGTCCAATCGTGAGGGTGACGGGAAGACCGGAATGAACGCCAACGCCGGCCACGGTGGCTTGCGCACGAAGCGTTGTTTGCCGGCTAAACTTCATCAGGAACCGCCCCACTAAGACCCACTGCGACTTATACAAATCCGACTACCGGCCAAGGCCGTCCGTCCGAATCTCGTATCCCCAAGTCACGGCAGACCATAGTCACTGCCCTAAACAGCGCCAACTCACGCTTTTTTACCGATTGTTACCCCAAACCCGCCGTATTCGCGCCAAGGCTTAACCAAATTGCGCCGACGTTTTGGGCCGTTATCGGCAGCTTTACTGAAACACCGAACAAGTAATTAATGATTTAAAATCAGTTGCTTGAGCACGTAATCCGGATATGCACGGGACAAAAGGAAAGGCCCCGGCAAGCTTCCCGCCGGGACCTTTTTTCGTCTGCCTTATTGTAACAATCCTCAGGTCGCCTGCCGCCGCAGGAAGGCCGGGATATCAAGATGGTCGTCTCCCTGTGGCGCCGGCGCAACAGGCGCGGGGCGGCCATGGGCGTCGAGACCCTGCGGCGCGGGCCGGCGGGCATATTCCGACACCGGTTCGCTGGCGGCGATCTGCTGCTGCACCGTCCGCTGCGGCTTGCGCTCGGGCAGCGCCGGCATGGCGGGACCGGCGGTGCGGGCGGCGATCGGGGCCTCGCTCTCCTCGTCGCGACGGCCGAGGCCGACATTGGCAAGGCGCTGGAGCAGCGACAGACGGGTCTTCTGCGGCGTTTCCTCCTCGATCTCGCCACGAGCCTGACGCAGCTCGGCCTGGGCCGGCATCGGCAGCTCATCGAGGCGCGGCATGCGCGGGGCGCGGGCCGGGGCACGCTCGGCCTGCGGCGGGATGAAGGTTTCCGGCGTCATCGACTCATGCATGGCGAGCGGCACCTGGTCGGGCTCCGGAAACAGCGTGGGCTTCTGCGCGATCGGGCGTACGGTGACGTCGCCATAGGTCTGCATCGGCGCGGGCGCCTGCGGGACTTCGGAAACGGCAGCCGCGATGGCGGCAAGCGCCGCACGCTCGACATTGGGACGCGGCGCGACAGGCGCGGCCGGTGCTGCAGCGGGCATCTGCGCTTCCAGCTTCTGGGCGCGCTCGGCCATGCGCTGGTTGTCGGCGCGGAGGCGCGCGGTCAGGTCGGCGAGACGGCTCTCGGCGGCGGCGGCCGGAGCAGCGTGAGCCTGCTGCGCCTGCGGCGCGGCATTCGCGACCGGAGCGGAGGTCGCCTGGCTGTTGCGGGCGATCGCGGCCTGCTCGATGCCGGTGGCGACGACTGAGACGCGGATCAGGCCATCGAGGGCTTCGTCGAAGGTGGCGCCGACGATGATATTGGCGTCCTGGTCGACCTCCTCGCGGATGCGGGTCGCGGCTTCGTCGACCTCGAACAGGGTGAGGTCCTTGCCGCCGGTGATCGAGATCAGGAGGCCCTTGGCGCCCTTCATCGAGCTGTCGTCGATCAGCGGGTTGGCGATCGCGGCTTCCGCAGCGGTCAGCGCCCGCTTGTCGCCGGAGGCTTCGCCGGTGCCCATCATCGCCTTGCCCATTTCCCTCATCACCGCTCTCACATCGGCGAAGTCGAGGTTGATGAGGCCTTCCTTGACCATCAGGTCGGTGATGCAAGCCACGCCCGAGTAGAGCACCTGGTCGGCCATCGCGAAGGCGTCGGCAAACGTGGTCTTCTCGTTGGCAACCCGGAACAGGTTCTGGTTCGGGATGATCAGCAGCGTGTCGACGACCTTGTGCAGCTCGTTGATGCCGGCTTCGGCGGTGCGCATGCGGCGGCCGCCCTCGAAGTGGAACGGCTTGGTCACGACGCCGACGGTGAGGATGCCCATGTCGCGTGCGGTCTTGGCGATGACGGGAGCAGCGCCGGTGCCGGTGCCGCCGCCCATGCCGGCGGTGACGAACACCATATTGGCGCCCGAGAGATGATCCCGCAGCTCGTCGATGACTTCTTCCGCGGCAGCAGCGCCGACGTTCGGCTGCGAGCCGGCGCCGAGGCCCTGCGTCACCGCGGTACCCATCTGCACGATGCGCTGCGCCTTCGACATCGTCAGCGCCTGCGCGTCGGTATTGGCGACCACGAAGTCGACGCCCTGGAGGCCCGCCGTGATCATGTTGTTGACGGCGTTGCCGCCGGCGCCGCCGACGCCGAACACGGTGATGCGGGGCTTCAACTCGTGAATATCAGGAACGTTGATGCTGATGGTCATGTTTGCCTCTCGATCACGCGCGCGTGGGGTTCGCCCCGGCCTGCGGCCGCGGGAGTTGGTGAAAATCGACATTTGCGGAAAGCGGTCATCAAAAGCCCTCGCGTAGCCATCGTCCGACCTTTCCGAAATAACCGCCCGTTCCTGTCCTGACCTGCTGCCGCGTATGCCGCGGTTCGACATGTTCGTGGTGAACATATTGCGGGTAGACGAGAAGCCCGGCCGGCACCGCAAACGCGGCGTTCTTCGCCTCGTTGGGCAGCCGGCCAAAACCGAGCGGACGTCCGACCCGCACGGGCCGGCCGAGAATCTGGGTTCCGAGCTCGACGAGGCCGGTGAGCTGCGAGGCGCCGCCGGAGAGCACGACACGGCCCTTGGGCTCTGCCGCGAAGGGCGAATCCTTCAGCTTGTCCCGAACCATTTCGAAGACTTCCTCGGCACGATGCTTGACGATGGTGGCGATGGTGGCGCGCGAAACGATCTGCGGCAGATCCTGGTCGTCACCGGCTGTCGGTACAGACATCAGCTCACGCGAGTCCGATCCGCCGGTGATGACGGTGCCGTATAACGTCTTGATTCGCTCGGCATCGGCAATGGTCGCCGAGAGTCCGCGCGCGAGATCCATCGTGATGTGTTGCCCGCCGACCGCAAATCCGGCCGCGTGCACGAAGCGGCCGCCGGAATAGACCGCGATGGTGGTGGTGCCCGCGCCCATCTCGACCACGGCGGCGCCGAGATCGGCCTCGTCGTCGGTCAGCACCGACAGGCCGGCCACATAGGGGCTCGCCGCCATGGCTTCGACGTTGAGATGGCAGCGTTCTACCGCCAGCATCAGGTTCCGCGCCACGGTGGCGTCGCAGGTGACGACGTTCATGTCGACACCGAATTGATGGGCGACCATGCCGCGGGGATCGCGGATGCCCTTGACGCCATCGAGCGTGTAGCCGACCGGCAGCGCATGCAGCACGGTGCGGCCCTCGCCGGTGGCGTGGCGCATGCCGGTGGAGGTGACGCGGCTGACATCGGCCGGCGTCACCGCGCCGCCGCGGATATCGGCCGCGGCTTCGACAAGCTGGCCCGCGAGCCGGCCGCCGGAGACCGACAGCAAAACGGATTCGACGCGTACTTTGGCCATTTTCTCGGCAAGCCCGACGGCCTGGCGCACCGCCTGCTCGCATTCGGCGAGATCGACCACCGCACCGGCCTTCATGCCGCGCGACTGGATCTGGCTGTAACCGATCAGTTCCACCGCGTGGGTCCGGCCGCCCAGGGCCTCGCTCGGCGCCGACGGCTTCAACCGCGCGATCATGCAGGCGATCTTGCTGGTGCCGATGTCGAGGCAGGCGACGAGGCCGCCACGCTTGTGCGGCATCGGGCGCGTCTTCGGCGTCTGGCTGCGATCAAGACCGGTCATGCGGCGTCCCCGGCCTTCTTTTTCTTCTTGTCCTTGAACAGATCCTCGCGCGCCTTGGCGGAGTCATCGGACAGCTGCACCACCAGACGGTCGGGCAGGCGCATGTCGATCGCGACGATGTCCTTCGAGAACAACCTGTCATCCTTGTCGAGCTTGGAGAGCGCGGCGAGTGCGTTGCCGACATCCTGCTCGGGCAGGCGGATATCGAGGCCGTCTTTCAGCCTCAGGTTCCAGCGCCGCTCACCGACATAGATCGCGGCTTTCGTCACCGCGTTCACCTGCGGATAGCGGGCGAGCAGCGCGAGAAAGTCGCGGGCCTGGGTGTCGGCGCCCTTGCCGACCACGAGCGGCAGCGACAGGAACCGGCGCGAGACATAGGGCTCGAGCAGCGCGCCGTCGTCGGCGATGACGGAGAGCCGGCCGGCCTCCTGCCACAGCGCAAATGCCTTGCGCTCGGTGATCTCGATCATGAGCTGGCCCGGATAGAGCTTCAGCACGGTCGCGTCCGCAATCCAGGGATTGGCCTTGAGCTTGTCGCGGACGCCGTCGGCATCGAGGAACAGCAGCGAGGAGCGGCCGCTGACGCCGCCGATCGCGAGGATCTCGTCCTGGCTGAGCTGCTTGCGGCCGTTGATCACGACCGAGGTGATGCGGAAGCCGGCCGAATTGGCCATGGCGTTGCGCGCGTCGCTGACCGCGGTGACGAAATCCTGGAGATGGCCGCCCTTGACGATGCCGAGGCCGCAGCTGCCGATCAGCAGCAGCACGGTCATGCTGATCCCGACCCGGCGCGGCAGATAGCGCTCGACCAGCGCGACCAGGCGCGGCGGCGGCTCGCGCTCGACGACGGCCTTGGCCTTGATCCTTTGCTTGGCGGCATCGCGCGTCTCATCGCGCTTGTCCTGTACCCACTCGCGCAGAAGCACGACCGCTCCGATAGCGGCCGCCTTCAGGTCAGCTTGGGGCCTCAGCGATCTCAAAAACGACCGGGAGAGGCTTCCTGCACTATCCATTGCACGAGCTCGTCAACAGTTTGCCCGCGACATCGCGCGGGTCCTGGCAAACATGACGTCTCGGACATGCCGGGCCGGGTAATGGTCTTCGGCTGAAGAAACCGCTCCCCTTCAAAGCGTTCGCCGGTCGGATACATCCGAAACAGCTCACGCGCCGGCAGCCAAAACGCCATATGCGCCGCCAGCGTTAACCTTCGGACTTCCTGGTAAACAAAAGGTAAAGTTCGTTAACGGGGAATGCTTTTTGCCCAACTCTGTGAGGCAGTTATGCCACGATATCCGGCATTTTACCGGTTTTGGGCACCAAACCGGCCGTTTTCGCCCTCTCAGCCGTTAACCAATCCTAACTATTTCCGCGCCCGTCGCGCCGCCAGCTCGATCAGGTCGCGGAGGAAGTCGGCGAACGCGATACCCTCGGCCTTCAGCGCCTTGGGGTAGAGCGAGGACTTGGTCAGCCCGGGCAGCGTGTTGGTTTCGAGATAGACCAGCCCCTTCTCCGAGACGATGAAGTCGGAACGGGAATAGCCGGCGCAGGACATCGCGCGATGCGCCAGCATCGCCTGGGTCTTGAGCGCGGCGGTGACCTCGGCCGTGAAGCGGCCCGGGCAGATCTCCTGGGTCGACTTCAAAAGATACTTTGCGGCGTAGTCGAAATTGCCCTCACCCGGAATGATCTCGATCGGCGGCAGCGCGATGATCGATCCGTCGGTGCGCTCCAGCACGCCGCAGGTCGCCTCGACGCCGGCGATGTAGGGCTCGATCACATACTCTTCGTGCTTGGCCGCATTGCGGACTGCGACAAGATCCTGCCTGGCGTTGACGAAGATCAGGCCATAGCTCGAGCCATCGCGCGCCGGCTTTGCGATCAGCCGTCCATATTCAGCGAAGGCATCATCGATATTCTCGAGCGCGATGCCCTCAGGCGGCGTCACGCCACCGAGCGCGGCAAAGCGCTTGGCCGCGATCTTGTCGAAGGCGAGATGCGAGGAGGCCGAGCCGGAGCCTGTGAACGGCACGCCGCGCGCCTCACACATCACCTGCAATTCGCCATTCTCGGCGCACCCGCCATGCAGGCTGAGCACCAGGACGCGGTCTTCCGCCTTGGCCTTGTCGAGCGCCTGCGCCAGCGGAATGCCTGATGTGCCAGGCTTGAACTCGTCCTCGAAGGGCCGAGAATGTTCGAGCAGCTGCCTGGACTGCACGACGTGCACGTTATCATCGACGTCCCACCACCAGAGATCTGCCTCGGGCAGCGCCTGATGCAGCGCCTGGGCTGAAGCGACGGAAACCAGACGCTCCCGGTTGGAGCCGCCAAAGAGGATGGTGGTGCGCATGTTCTCTCGTCGCCTGTCCAGGTTAGCCGGGAATTCCAACCCGCTTGATTTCCCAGTGCAGCTCAATTCCGGAATTCGCCTTGACCCGTTCGCGCACGGTCTCGCCCAGCGCCTCGATGTCGTGCGCGGTGGCGTCACCCGTGTTGATCAGGAAATTGCAGTGCATCTCGGAGACCTCAGCACCGCCGACGCGCAGGCCACGGCAGCCGGCGGCATCGACCAGCTTCCAGGCAGAATGGCCGGGCGGATTCTTGAAGGTCGATCCTCCGGTCTTTTCGCGGATCGGCTGCGCGGTCTCGCGGTGGGTCTGCACCTCCGCCATCCGCGCGCGGATCGCATCAGTATCCCTGATCTCGCCGCGAAAGCGTGCGGAGGTGAAGATGATGGAGGGGTCGACGCCGCTGTTGCGGTAGACGAATTTCATGTCGGCGTTGGAGAAGACATGCTTTTTGCCGTCGCGGCCAACGCCGCGCGCCTCGATCAGCACATCCTTGGTCTCGCCGCCATTGGCGCCCGCATTCATGCGCAGCGCGCCGCCGATCGTGCCGGGAATGCCGAAATAGAATTCGAGCCCGCCGACATTGGCGGAGGCAGCGACCTCCGCGACGCGCTTGTCCAGAGCGGCCGCACCCGCGGTCACGACGTCGCCGCTCGCAGTGGCCTCGCCAAAAGCGCGCGGCGCCAGCCGGATCACGACACCCGCAATGCCGCCATCGCGCACGATGAGGTTGGAGCCGACGCCGACGACGTAGACCGGGATGTCGCCGGCGAGATGCGCGAGGAAATAGGCGAGGTCATCCTCGTCCGCCGGCGTGAACAACACCTGCGCCGGACCGCCGACGCGAAACCAAGTCAGCTCGGCCAGCGACTGGTTGGCCAGCAACCGCCCGCGCAGATCCGGCATCGCGGCTTTGAGAGCGGATGTGATGTCGGGGAAGCTCACTGCCCTTACCCCAGCGCCTTCAATTGGTCCGGCAGCGCATACGCCCATTGCGTGATGTTGCCGGCACCGAGGCACACGACGAGATCGCCCGACTTCGCGAGGCCCTTGATGATGCCGGCGAGCTCCGTCGCTCCCGGCAACGGGATCACCTCGCGGTGACCATGCGCGCGCAGGCCCACGACGAAATGATCGCGGTCGATACCGTCGATCGGCGTCTCACCGGCTGCATAGACGTCGGCGACGACAACCGCATCGGCATCGTTGAAGCAGGTGCAAAATTCCTCGAACAGCGATTGCAGGCGGGTGTAGCGATGCGGCTGCACCACGGCGATGATCTTGCCGTTGGTGGATTCCCGCGCTGCCTTCAGCACCGCCGCAATCTCGACGGGGTGATGGCCGTAATCGTCGATTACGGTGACGCCGTTCCATTCGCCTGTTTTGGTGAAGCGCCGCTTGACGCCGCCGAAGCCGGCGATCGCCTTGCGGATCGCGTCATCTGAAACGCCAAGCTCGCGCGCGACCGCGATCGCGGCCGTCGCGTTCGACGCATTGTGGCGGCCGGGCATCGGCAGCATGAGATCGGCGATCTCGTGCACGGCGCCGGTCTTGCGATCTCGGAAGGCGACCTTGAATTTTGATCCGCCGCCCATTGGCGTCAGGTCGAGCAATCGCGCGTCGGCCTGCGGATTCTCGCCGTAAGTGATGATGCGGCGATCCTCGATCTTGCCGACGAGGGTCTGCACCACGGGATGGTCGATGCACATCACGGCGAAGCCGTAGAACGGCAGGTTCTCGACGAAAGCGCGGAACGCGTCCTGCACGGCCTCGAAGGTCTTGAAGTGATCGAGATGTTCAGGGTCGACATTGGTGACGATCGCGACATCGGTCGGCAGCTTCAAAAACGTGCCGTCGCTCTCGTCTGCTTCCACCACCATCCAGTCGCCGGCGCCGAGACGCGCGTTGGAGCCATAGGCGTTGATGATGCCGCCGTTGATCACGGTCGGATCGAGCCCGCCGGCGTCGAGCAGGGTCGCGACCATCGTGGTCGTCGTGGTCTTGCCGTGCGTACCGGCGATCGCGACGCAGCTCTTCAGCCGCATCAATTCGGCCAGCATCTCGGCGCGACGCACCACGGGAATGCGCCGCTCGCGCGCCGCCATCAATTCGGGATTGTCGCGCTTGATCGCGGTGGACACGACGACGACCTCGGCCCCGTCGACATTCTCGGCCTTGTGGCCGACCGAGACCTTCGCACCCTTCTTGCGCAGACGGTCGAGATTGTAATTGTCCGAGGCGTCCGAGCCCTGCACGGCATAGCCGAGATTGACCAGCACCTCGGCGATGCCGCTCATGCCGATCCCGCCGATCCCGACGAAGTGGATGGGTCCGATCTCGCGCGGCAGTCTCATGCTCTGTTCCCTGACCTCGCCGCCTTTCGCTGGCGGCATCTGGCAAAGGTCACGGCCAAATCAGCCGCGCCGTTCTTACTGGATGCCCCGCTTTAGAAGGCGAAGACAAGGGCTTTTTCGCGTCAGATTCCCGCGACTTTGACCACCAGATCGGCCAGCCGCTCGGCGGCATCGAGCCGGCCGACGCCGTGCGCGGCGGCAGCCATGGCGGCAAGGCGCGCCGGCTCGGCCGCGAAACCGGAGATCTCTGCGGCGAGACGATCCGAGGTGAACTCGGTTTGCGGAATGCGGACGGCGCCATCGACCTTGGCCAGCACGCCGGCATTGGCGAACTGGTCCTGGTCGATCGCGCCCGGCAGCGGCACCAGGATCGAGGGGCGCCCGATCGCGGCAAGCTCGGCCACGGTCCCGGCGCCGGAGCGCGACACCACCAGATGGTTGGAGGCGAGCCGCGCCGGCAAATCCGTGAAGAACGGCGCGAGCTCGGCTTTGATCTTGAGCTTGTCGTAAACCGCGCACACGCGCGCGATATCCTCGTCGCGCACCTGCTGGGTCAGGACCAGCCGGCTCCAGAGCGCGGGCTCGAGCCGCTCGATCGCACCGGGCACGATATCGGCCATGATGCGCGCGCCCTGGCTGCCGCCGACGACGAGCAGGCGGAGCGGGCCGTTCAGCTCGGGTGCGGTATATGGCTCCGCCGCCGCGGCGAGCACCGCCGGCCGCATCGGCGTGCCGACCGTGGTCGTCTTGGTTGCCAGCGCCGGATCGCGGTCGAGCACGCCCGGCAACGACGTCGCGATGGCGCGGACGCGGCTCGACAGGAAACGGTTGGCGCGGCCGAGCACGGCATTGGCGTCGTGGATTATGCTCGGCACGCCCGCGAATTTTGCTGCGAGCAGCGGCGGCAATGTCGGATAGCCACCGAAGCCGATGACGGCAGCGGGCTTCAACCGCTTGATCAGGCGGTAAGCGGACAGCGTGCCGGTGGCGAGCGTGAGGCCGGCATGAGCGAGCTGAAGCGGATTGCGGCCGCGTGCGGTTTCGCTCGCGACGACGTCGATCATGTCCTTGCTGAACAGCCCGCTGTAACGCAACGCCCGATCGTCCGTGACCAGGCGCACGCGAAACCCGCGCCGGATCAACTCGACGCCGAGCGCTTCAGCCGGAAACAGATGGCCGCCGGTGCCGCCCGCGGCGAGAAGAATCAAGGAGGATTTGTCCATGGCAGGCGCTTTTACAAGGTCTCACCCGTCATTGCGAGCGAAGCGAAGCAATCCAGAATTCCCCCGCGGAGGCACTCTGGATTGCTTCGTCGCTCCAGTGCAAAATTGCTCTGCAATTTTGTCACGAGCTCCTCGCAATGACGGCTCACGCGTAACTGCGCATCGCCTCGGCATGGCCGCTGGCCTCGACCTCGGTGCGGGGGCGCAGCCGCGTCAGGGCCAGCATCATGCCGACGCCATAAGACAGCGAGACGATCGAGGAACCGCCATACGAAATGAACGGCAGCGTCATGCCTTTGGCGGGAATGAGCTGAAGGTTGACCGACATGTTGATCGCTGCCTGCACGCCGAACAGGATTGCCAGCCCGGAGGCCGCAAAGCGCGAGAACATGTCCTCGTTGGCGTAGGCGCGCGACAGCGTACGAATGACGACGAAGGCGAACAGCGTCAGCATCGCGAGGCACAGGATGATGCCGAACTCTTCGGCGGCGACTGCGAACACGAAGTCGGTGTGGCTGTCCGGCAGGCTGCGCTTGGCGATGCCCTCGCCCGGTCCGAGGCCAAACCAACCGCCGTTGTAGAAGGCCTCCATCGCGGTATCGACCTGAAAAGTGTCGCCGGAGGCCGGGTTCATGAAGCGCTTGATGCGGCCCGCGACGTGCGGAACGAACAGGTATGCGCTGAACAGGCCGGCCGCGGCGGCGCCGGCAAGGCCGAATACCCAGATCATGCGCATGCCCGCGATGAAGAACAGCGAGCCCCACACCATCAGGATCAGCATGGTCTGGCCGAAATCCGGCTCCATCACCAGCAGCGACACCAGCATCAACAGCAGCACCAGCGCCATCGAGGTCGCCGGCATCTCCGGCCGCTTGGTCGATTCCGCGAACAGCCACGCCGCGATGACGACGAAGGACGGCTTCGCGATTTCGGAGGCCTGGATGTTGACGCCGAGCAGCGTGATCCAGCGCCGCGAGCCCTTGACCTCGGGGCCGATCGCGAGCGTCACCACGATCAGGATGATGCTGATCGTGAAGATGATCAGCGCGCTTCGCCGGATCGAGCGCGGCGACAGGAAGGAGACGCCGACCAGCACCATGAAGGACGGCGCCAGGAACATCACGTGGCGGCTGAAGAAATGGAAGGGATCGAGCCCGATGCGGGTCGCGACCGGCGGGCTCGCCGCCAGCGACAGGATGACGCCAGTCAGCATCAGCACCAGGATCGCGCCGAGCAGCGGCTTATCGACGGTCCACCACCACTCGGTAAAGGGGGTGCGTTCTTCACGGGAGAGCATGGGCGGCCGCTTTCGGACAGAGGTCTGTCCATTGGTCGCCGAGGTTGGTTACCGGGGGGTTAAGGGACCGTTCAAGTTTTGAAGAGTCTCGTGCCCCGGACGCAGCGCAGCGCTCTTGCGGTGCGCTGCAGAGCCGGGGCCCATTGCCGCTTCTGGGTCCCGGCTCTGCGGAGCGTCACTTCGTGCCGCACCGCGTCCGGGACACGAGCCCGCCCTCACACCACCGGCTTCACACCCGGCAGCGCCTGTACCAGTTCACGGAACTTGGTGCCGCGGATTTCGAAGTTGCGGTACTGGTCGAATGAGGCGCAGGCCGGCGACAGCAGCACGACCGCATCGATGAGCCCTGAGGCTTCCGCATCCCGTGCCGCGTGCTCGACGGCGACATCGAGGGTCTGGCTGATCTCGTGCGCGACTTGCGTGCCCAGCGTGCCGGAAAATTCCTGCGCGGCCTCCCCGATCAGATAGGCCTTGCGGATGCGCGGGAAGAAGGAGGTCAAGCAAGTGATGCCGCCCGCTTTCGGCTTGCCGCCGGCGATCCAGAAGATGTCGGCAAAGGACGACAGCGCATGCGCGGTGGCGTCGGCGTTGGTGCCCTTGGAGTCGTTGACGAACAGCACATTGCCGCGGTGGCCGACCTGCTCCATGCGGTGCGCCAGGCCGGGAAAGCTGCGCAGACCATTCTGCAGCACATCCAGGCTGATGCCCATCGCGAGCGCGGCGGCCGCTGCACAGGCCGCGTTCTGTGCATTGTGCAGGCCGCGCAGCGAGCCGATGCCGCCGAGCTTGGCGACCTCGCTCCTCGCGCCGCCCGAGGTGCGCACGATGGTGCCGTGCTCGACATGAATACCGCTCGCCAGCGGATTCCTAACGGAGATGCGCACCACGCTCTTGCCGGCGCGGTCGAGCCGGTCGGCGATGTCGCGGCAATAGCCGTCATCGACGCCGACGATCGAGGTGCCGCCTGCCTGCACGCCTGCAACCAGGCGCTCCTTCACCGCGGCGTAATGTTCGATGGTGCCGTGACGATCAATGTGATCCTCGCTGACATTGAGCAAGATGCCGACGGAGGGATCGAGCGAGGGGGTGAGGTCGATCTGGTAGGACGACATCTCGATGACGTGGACGCGGCCCATGCGCGGTGGCTCCAGCGACAGGATCGCGATGCCGATATTGCCGCCCATCTGGGTGTCGTAGCCCGCAACCTTTGTCAGATGCGCGATCAAGGCCGTCGTGGTCGACTTGCCGTTGGTGCCGGTGATCGCAATGAACGGCGCGTTCGGTGCATGCCGTCGGCGCTCCCGGCAGAACAGTTCGATGTCGCCGATCACCTCGACGCCGGCCTCGCGCGCCTTCAGCACGCTCCAGTGCGGCGCCGGATGGGTGAGCGGCACGCCGGGCGCGAGCACGAGGCTAGCGAAATTCGACCAGGAAACGTTGCGCAGATCTGCGGTGACGAAACCGGCCTGCGCGGCCTTGGCGACGTTCTCGGCATTGTCGTCGGCGGCGATCACCTCGGCGCCGCCGGCTTTCAGCGCGTGGCAGGAAGCGAGCCCCGAGCCGCCGAGGCCGAACACCGCGATCGTCTTGCCGGCGAAGGATGTAACCGGGATCATCGTGATACCGTCAGCGCAGCTTCAGCGTGGAGAGGCCGGCCAGCGCCAGCATCACCGAGATGATCCAGAAGCGGATCACGATCTGCGGCTCGGTCCAGCCGAGCTGCTCGAAATGATGGTGGATCGGCGCCATGCGGAAGATGCGCTTGCCCGTGAGCTTGAACGACACCACCTGCACGATGACCGAGACCGCCTCCAGCACGAACAGGCCGCCGATCACCGCGAGCACGATCTCGTGCTTCACCGCGACCGCAATCGCCCCCAGCATGCCGCCGAGCGCGAGCGAGCCGGTGTCGCCCATGAAGATCGAAGCTGGTGGCGCATTGAACCAGAGAAAACCGAGGCCGGCACCCAGCAGGGCGCCGCACAGCACCGCAAGCTCGCCGGTGCCGGCGACATATTTGATCTGGAGGTAATCGGCGAATACAGCATTGCCGGCGAGATAGGCGATCATCGCAAAGCTCGCGGTCGCGATCATCACCGGCACGATGGCGAGGCCGTCGAGACCGTCAGTGAGGTTCACCGCGTTGCCGGCACCGACGATGACGAAGGCGCCGAACACGATAAAGAACCAGCCGAAATGCAGCACGGTATCCTTCAGGAAGGGTATGGTCAGCGCGGTCGACGCGGGATCGCGATTCAGCCGCACCAGCGCATAGCAGGCGACCAGCGCGATGAGCCCTTCGATCAGCAGGCGCAACTTGCCGCCGAAACCGGTCGTGGTCTGCTTGGTCACCTTGAGGTAATCGTCGTAGAAGCCGACGAAGCCGAAGCCGAGCGTCACCGCGAGCACGATCCAGACATAGGGATTGAGCGGATTGCACCACAGCACGGTGCCGACCGTGAGGCCGGACAGGATCATCAGCCCGCCCATGGTGGGCGTGCCCTTCTTGGCCAGATGCGATTGCGGACCGTCGGTGCGGATCGGCTGTCCCTTGCCCTGGCGAATGCGCAAATGGTCGATGATCCAGGGCCCGAACAGGAACACGAACAGCGCGCCGGTGACGATGGCGCCGCCGGTGCGGAAGGTGATGTAACGGAAGACGTTCAAGACGGTGCGCACTGCACCGAAACCTGGAAATGTGTTGGAGAGCTCGATCAGCCAGTAAAACATTCAGACGGTCCTATGGCGCCTTTCGCACGCAGGCTTTTTCAGACGCAGATTTCGCCGGGCGACCTCCAAGAAACTTGACGGCAAGAAACTTGACTGGAAGAAACTTGACGACAAGAAACCTGCCGGCTCGGCGCCGCAAAACGGTGGGATTCGGGAACAGCGCCTTCCAAGCAGTTTACGCCTTTGCCTGCAAGGCGGCCACTAGCCCCGGCACAAACTTGTTGACCCAGAACATCTTCTTGCTGCCCTTGACAACCACGACATCGCCTGCCTTCAGCAGGCCCGCGACCTCGCCCGGTTTCAGCGTGGCGGGATCGTCGTGCCAGCCGAGCCCTTTGCCGGCTGGAAGTGCGTCATAGAGGTGCCGCATCAGCGGCCCGACGCAATAGATGCCGTCGATGCCGTCGAGATGCGTGGTCAGCGCGGTGTGGTAACTTGGTGCGTCATCGCCCAGTTCCAGCATGTCGCCCAGCACCGCAATGCGACGGCCGCCCGTCACGTTGCGCGCCTGCAGGCTTTGCAGCGCAGCAGCGACGCTCGCCGGATTGCCGTTAAAGCTGTCGTCGATCACAGTGACACCGCCGACGGCCTGCTCCACACCGCGGCCAGACATGATGCCGACGCGGTCGAGCTTGATCGCGAGCGTCGCGGCATCGAGGTGCGCGGCGTGAACCGAGGCGAGCGCGGCGAGCGCATTCTGCACGCGGTGCGGTGCACCCGGCGTGAGGCTGAAGGCGATCTCCTTCTTGCCGATCGCGGCCACGACCTGCCAGCTCTCGCCATGCCGGGCGTGCGCGACCTCGTGCACTTCGGCCTTCTCGCCGAAGCGCACCACCTTGCCCTTCCAGTCGGGCGCCTTGATCCCGGCCGGCAGCACCAGCACGCCATCCGAGGGCAGGCCGAGCGCGATCGACACCTTCTCGCGGCGGATCGCATCGAGCGAGCCGAGCTTTTCCAGATGCACCGGCTGGACGTTGACGACGAGCGCGACGGTCGGCCGCGTCAATTCGCTGAGCCGCGCGATCTCACCGGTTTGGTTCATGCCCATTTCGACGACCCAGAGGCTGGCATCGGGGCGGGCGTTGCACAGCGTCAGCGGCACGCCCCAGAAATTGTTGAAGCTCGAGGGGCTGGCATAGGCATTGGGATAGGCCGCCAGAAACTCCTTGGTGCTGGTCTTGCCGGCGCTGCCGGTCAGCCCGATCACCGACCCGTTGAAACGCG
Source organism: Bradyrhizobium diazoefficiens (assembly GCF_016616885.1). NCBI lineage: Bacteria > Pseudomonadati > Pseudomonadota > Alphaproteobacteria > Hyphomicrobiales > Nitrobacteraceae > Bradyrhizobium > Bradyrhizobium diazoefficiens. The sequence goes on from NZ_CP067102.1 coordinate 6,432,117, forward strand.
CGCGTGCGGCGCGCGCAAGGCCCCAGAGGCCGTCGATCAGCGTGTCCTTCACGACGATCTGCGGAATGCGAACGCCCGCGATCTGGTGCGGCACGATCATCGCGACCGCGCCGGAGGCTTCCGCCTTGTCCGCGAACTCCCAGCCGTCGCGTGCGCTGGCGAAGGCCGAGATGAAGCCGCCGCTCGGCGTGCCGCTCAGCGCCACGAACAGGCAGCCCGGCTTCACCAGCCGGCTGTCCTGGGTGACGAAGTCGATGGGCGTGTCCGGGAATGATCCCGTCGCGCCAAGCGCACGCGCCACCTCGGCAACCGTCCACAATGGCGCGCTCATGCGACCCTCGATGCTAATGCGGCGGCAACCGCCTCGTGATCGCTGAACGGCAGGACCTCGCCGCCGACGATCTGCCCGGTCTCGTGGCCCTTGCCGGCGACGAGCAGCGCGTCGCCATCTTCCAATTCCTCGATCGCGGCACGGATCGCGGCCGCGCGGTCGCCGATTTCGCGCGCGCCCTTGGCGGTGGCGAGGATCGCGGCGCGAATGGCTTCCGGGTTCTCGCTGCGTGGATTGTCGTCGGTGATGATGACGCGATCGGCGTTCGCGGCCGCGATCTCGCCCATGATCGGCCGCTTGCCGGCGTCGCGATCGCCGCCGGCGCCGAACACGACGATCAGCCTGCGCTTCGCATAGGGACGCAGCGCCTGCAGCGCCTTCGCCAGCGCATCGGGCTTGTGCGCATAGTCGACGAAAACAGGCGCGCCGTTGCGCTCGCCGACGCGCTCGAGCCGGCCCTTGGCGCCCTCGAGATGTTCGAGGCTCGCGAACACATTGGCCGCATCGCTGCCGGTGCCGATGGCAAGACCGGCCGACACCAGCGCGTTCTCGATCTGGAATTCGCCGACCAGCGGCAGTCGGATCGAATAATTCCTGCCACGATGTTTGAGCGTAAGCTTCTGCGAGAAACCTTCGACCACGGCGTCGGTGAGACGAATGCCCTCACCTGCCCCGTCGCCGTGACGGCCCACCGCCATCACGCGCAGACCGCGCGACCTGGCGGCATCGATCGCCTCCGCCGAGCAATCATGATCAGCCGAGATCACCGCGGCGCCACCGGGCGGCACGAGCTCGCGAAACAGCCTGAGCTTTGCTGCGAGATAATGTGCGACCGTCGGATGATAATCCATGTGGTCGCGCGAGAGATTAGTGAAGCCTCCGGCGGAGACGCGCACACCGTCGAGGCGATATTGATCGAGGCCGTGCGACGATGCTTCAAAGGCGAGGTGCGTCACGCCCTCGCGCGCGATCTCGTCGAGCTGCCGGTGCAGCGCGATCGGATCCGGCGTCGTCAGCGAACCGTAGACGGTGCGTTTCGGCGAGACGAGGCCGATGGTTCCGATGCTGGCCGAGGCATGCCCCAGCCGCTCCCAGATCTGGCGCGTGAATGCTGCAACCGACGTCTTGCCGCTGGTTCCGGTCACCGCCGCAATAGTCGCAGGCTGAGTCGGGAAGAATCTCGCCGCAGCCAGTGCGAGCGCGCGGCGCGGATTGGCTGTTGCGACGAACGGCACCTTGCAGCCATCAGGCGCATGATCGCCGACCACAGCCACTGCGCCGGCCGCAATCGCAGCATCGATGAAGCGGGCGCCGTCGGTTTTGCTGCCGGCGAGCGCGAAGAAGAGATCGCCGGGCTTGACTACGCGGCTGTCGAGCGCAACGCCGCTCACCTCGAGCGCCGCGACAGCGGGCTCGATTGCGGCATCGTTGCCCAGACAATCCTGACCTAAGAAGTCGCGCAGTTTCATGGCTTTCCAGTCGAGATGCCAAGCCGGATCCGGGCCGACTCGGGGCAGCCTGGGTACGGCTTACTGGGTTGTCCTGAATGCTGCAAGAATAAGGCGGTCGGACGGCGGCAGGTCGAAACGGGGCTCGATCCCGAGCAGGGGTGCGATACGGGCGATGACCTTGCCCCCCGTCGGCACAGCATTAAAGCCGGACGTGATCAAACCATATGTTTCCTGCAACGGTTGTGGCTCGTCCAGCATGATGAGAATCTGATATTTCGGATCATCGGAGGGCATGATTGCGGTGAAGGAGTTGAGTACCCGCTTCTTGGCATAGCGGCCATTGATGACCTTCTCGGACGTGCCGGTCTTGCCGCCGACATAGTAGCCGGGAACATCGGCCTTCTTGGCGGTGCCGATCTCAGCGTTCAGCCGCATCAGATAGCGCATCTTGTCAGAGGTCTCGGGCTTGATCACGCGCTTGGCCATCGCCGACGCTTCTGCTTCGCTGCGCTTCAGGAATGTCGGTGGAATCAGGTAGCCACCGTTCATCAGAGCGTTGATGCCCATCACCGCCTGCAGCGGCGCCACCGACAAGCCCTGGCCGAACGCGATGGTCACGGTGTTCAGCTCGCCCCAGTGGCGCGGCACAAGCGGCGCTGCGCTCTCCGGCAGCTCGGTACGCAGGCGCGTCAACTGACCCATCTTGGCGAGGAACGCCTTGTGCGCCTCGACGCCCTGGCCGAGCGCGATCCGCGCCGCGCCGATGTTGGACGAGTAGGTGAACACTTCCTTGGTGTTGATGAAACGTCCGAGCGAGTGGCTGTCATGGATGGTGAACTTGCCGTAGTGCAGGTTTCCGCGCGCATCCCACGACGAGTTCAGATTGATCTTTCCGGAGTCGAGCGCCATCGCCAGCGTGAACGCCTTGAAGGTCGAGCCCATCTCGTAGACGCCGGTGGTCAGACGGTTGATGCGGTCGGGGTCGTGCGCTTCCTTCGGACTGTTCGGATCGAAGTCCGGCAGCGAGACCATCGCCACGATCTCGCCGGTCTTGACGTTGGAGATGATGCCGGAGGCCGCCTTGGTGTGGAACTTCTCCTTGGCCTTGAGCAGCTCGTCGCGCAAGGCGTGCTCGACGCGCAAATCGACCGACAGCTCGATCGGCTTCTGCAGGCGGTCGGTGGCAAAGCCGGCGCGGTGGAGATCGGCGAGCCCTTGATTGTCGAGCCACTTCTCCATGCCGGCGATGCCCTGGTTGTCGATGTTGACGAGACCGATGAGGTGGGCGACCTCGTTGCCGGTCGGATAGACACGCTTGTTCTCGCGCAGGAAGCCGATGCCGGGAAGGCCGAGCTTGTGGATGTCTTGCTGCTGCTTCGCCGTGATCTCGCGCTTCAACCAGACGAACCCCTTGCGCGCCGACAGGCGCTCGCGCACCTCGGCCTCGTCGAGGTCGGGCACGGTCGCGGTCAGAAGCTCGATCGCCTCGTCCTTGTCGATGATGCGGCGCGGCTCGCCGAACATGCTGGCAGCCTTGACGTCGGTCGCCAGGATCGCGCCGTTGCGGTCGACGATATCGGGTCGCGCGGTCGCAACCACTTCCTGCGAGGCGGCGCGCCGCGCGCTGTGAGCGTCGGCACCGATCGCGAACATCACGAGCCGGCTGCCGATCAGCGCATAGACCAGCGCAAAGGCGAGCATTGCGAGCCCGACGCGCGCGCGCGCCTTCGCGGCGCGATCGACATTGCGCCCGTAGAGCAGGCTGCGGATCAGACGCTGACGCCAAGGCTCAGCTGGCCGCTCGGTGGGTTTGGCCGGAACAGTGCTCATTGCTTGTCCTCGGGCTGAGGCACGGAGCCCGTCACGCTCTCCGGATCGCTCGCGGCTTCGATGGTGTTGATCATGGACCCGATCGGATCAGGCTCGCCCGGCCTGAACATCCGCGGCGGACGGTCCGGCAGGTTCTTCATTGAATCATATTGTGTGCCGTTGACGGGCTTGAGCGGCAGATGCCGCTCGGAAAGGCCCTGCAGGCGCAGGGGCGCATCGAGCTTGGCCCATTCGGAGCGCAGCTGCGCGATCGCGTCGCGCTGCTCGCGGATCTCCGCGTGCAGCCGCAGCACCTTCTCGGTGCGGGCGGTGGAGTCCATCTTGATCCGGTAGACATAGGCGGCCGCGAAGATCAGCGCGCCGATGACGAGAAGGTGGATGAAGCGCATGTGCTAGCCGCCCCTCATCACGTCGGAGAGTTTTGGCCAGGACGATGGCTCGGCGTCGTCATGCGCCGGCGCCGCGGTACGCTCGGCGGCGCGCAGCTTTGCGGATCGAGCACGCGGATTGTGCGCAACTTCCGCCTCGCCGGCGACCACGGGCCGCCGCGTCAAAAGCCGGAAGCTCGGCGCGCCCTGCGCCACTTCCGGCAGATGGCGCGAGCCGCCGCCGGTCTTGGCGCGCTCGGAGAGGAAATTCTTGACGATGCGGTCTTCCAGCGAATGGAACGAGACCACGACCAGACGGCCGCCGGGCTTGAGCACGCGCTCGGCCGCCGCCAGCGCGGTCTGGAGCTCCTCGAGCTCTTCATTGACGAAGATGCGCAGGGCCTGGAACGTCCGCGTCGCCGGATGAATATCGCCCGGCTTCGAGCGCACCACCCTGCCGACGAGATCGGCGAGCGCGCGCGTGGTGGTGAACGGCGTCTCCCGCCGATCGGCCACGATGGCGCGGGCCACGCGGCGCGAATGCCGCTCTTCGCCGAAGAGATAGATGATGTCGGCGAGATCGCTTTCCGAGGCGCGCGCAACGACATCGGCGGCCGTCGGTCCCGTCTGTCCCATGCGCATGTCGAGCGGTCCGTCGAGGCGGAACGAGAAGCCACGGCCGGCCTGGTCCAGCTGCATCGAGGACACCCCGACATCCATGACGACGCCGTCGACCGCGTCGACGCCGTGCGCGGCGCAGACCTCGGCGAGATTCGAGAAACGGTCCTCGACCAGCGTCAGCCGGCCGGCTGCGCGTTCGACCAGCTCCGAACCGCCGGTGATCGCCGTGTGGTCGCGGTCGATCGCGATGACCCGGGTTCCCGGCACATCCAGGATGGCGCGGCTGTAGCCGCCGGCCCCAAAGGTAGCATCGACATAGATGCCGCCCTCGCGCGGCGCGAGATGCTCGATCGCCTCGCGGCCAAGCACGGGAATGTGCGGCGCGTCGCTCATGCGTCGCACCTGCCGAACGTGCAGGTATAATCGGGGGCGAAGCAGCCCATCACGCCTCGAACAATTCCGCGTCGCGGCGGTTCCACGACCCAACCCCTCTCCAGCATACTTGCCAGCATGCGCGCCGAGCCCGGTCGTCCGAGGTGGCAACCCCGGTGTTCCCGGTGGAATATGTCGGGCAGCCATGGGATTTCGAGCCAAAATCGCTTCTGGCCGCCTCCGGATGCGGATCGGCTCTTCACCTCTCAGTAACGGCCCTTAGCGTTAAGAAAGCGTTGATCGGCTCGTTACAAGTCGAAAAGGTTACCGGCCGGTGATGCGTCATCCACACACCGGGCCCAAAATGCGCCCGTTAACCGAACCGCGCGATTGCGCGGACCGGAGGGTAAAGGAATAGTAAAGAGAAGGGCTTGGCCCACTCTCCTGTCCGACTTGAGCTGCTTATGTCGTCCGGTCCGTCCACGCCATCCGGCACTGATTCGAAGCGTCAGCGCGTTCTCCCGGTTCCCAAGGCCGCGGCGAACATGCGGACGTTCGAGCCGGATTCGTCGATCGTCTCCGACATCATCCCTTCGCCCAATCATGGCGAGCGCAGCAAGGGACGGCAGCCCGACATGATCGTGCTGCACTACACCGGCATGCCCGACGTCGAGGGCGCGCTGGCGCGGCTGTGCACGGCCGGCAGCGAGGTGTCGGCCCATTATGTCGTGCTCGAAGACGGCCGCATCGTGCAATGTGTGCCAGAGGCCAAGCGCGCCTGGCACGCCGGCGTCTCGTCCTGGGGCGGCGAAGACGACATCAACTCCTGCTCGATCGGGATCGAGATCATCAATCGCGGCCACGATTGGGGCTATCCGGAATATCCGCTGCGCCAGATCGCTGCCGTAATCGCACTGTGCCGCGGCATCATGCTCCGCCGCAAGGTGACACCGCAACGGGTGCTCGGCCATTCCGACGTCGCGCCCGCGCGCAAGAAGGATCCCGGCGAAAAATTTCCGTGGCATTCGCTGGCCAATTCCGGCGTCGGTCACTGGGTCACGCCGGCGCCGGTCGTGCGCGGCGAAACCCTGATGCTCGGCACCATCAGCGACGAGGTGCTGAGCCTGCAGCAGGCGCTGGCACGCTATGGCTATGGCGTACCGCTATCAGGCAAATACGACGCGTCGACGATGGAAGTCGTCACCGCCTTCCAGCGCCACTTCCGCCCCGCACGCCTGGATGGCGTTGCCGATCACTCGACGCTGTCGACCTTGCAGGCGCTGCTGGCGAGCCTGCCGGTAGATGGGGCCGCGGTGACGTCGAAGTAGTCGCCGTCTTCGTGATCGCAGTTCTTGCTCCGTCATGCCCGGGCTTGTCCCGGGCATCCACGTCCTGGTCTCGACAAAGAACGTGGATGGCCGGGACAAGCCCGGCCATGACGGAACTCACTCCATCTCCCTCACTCGCCGCGCGTACAACCTTCGCAACGGCGCGAGCTGCGTCGCCGCTGTCGCCGCGACATAAGCCTCGCGCGCTTCGTCCTTGCGGCCGAGCCGCCGCAACAGATCGGCACGCACGGCCGGCAACATTTCATAGCCGTCCAGGCCGCCGCGCGCGGCGATCGCGTCGACGAGATCGAGCGCGCGCGCCGGACCATCGACCATCGAGACCGCAGCCGCATGGTTGAGCTCGACCACCGGGGACGGGCTGATGCGTAGCAGCACTTCGTAGAGGCCGGCGATCTGCGGCCAATCGGTTTCCTCAAAGCTTGGTGCGCGGGCATGCAGCGCGGCGATCGCGGCCTGCACCGCATACGGCTGCGGCCGGCCCGGCACGCGCAGCGCGTCATCGACGAGACGCAGGCCTTGCTCGATCTGCGCGCGATCCCAGAGCGCGCGGTCCTGCTCTTCCAGCAGAACGATGTCGCCCGCCGCAGTCTCGCGACCGGCGCGCCGCGCGTCATGGAGCAGCATCAACGCCAGCAGCCCCTTGATCGCGGCGCGATCGGGCATCAGCCGGTCGAGCAAGCGACCAAGCCTGATCGCCTCGACCGCAAGGTCAGGCCGCATCAGGTCCGCGCCCGAGGTCGCGACATAGCCCTCGGTGAAGACGAGATAGATCACGGCGAGCACGCCATCGAGCCGCGGCGCGAGCGCGGCGCGCTCGGGCACTTCATAGGGAATGCCGGCGAGCCTGATCTTCTGCTTGGCGCGGACGAGGCGCTGCGCCATCGCGTCCTCACCGACAAGGAAAGCGCGCGCGACCTGCGCACTAGAGAGGCCGCAGACCGTACGCAGGGTCAGGGCGACCTGGACTTCGGGCGCGAACGCCGGGTGGCAGCAAGTGAAGATCAGCCGCAGCATGTCGTCGTCAAGCGTCGCCGGCGGCTCGGCCGGCGCATCTGCGTTGAACTCGAGCTCGTGCAGGAGCGCCTGCTGCTTGCCGCGAAAGACGGCTTGGCGACGCACACGGTCGATCGCCTTGTTGCGGCCGACATTGACCAGCCAGGCGCGGGGATTGTCGGGTAGCTCGCCCGCCGCCCAGCGCTCCAGCGCAACCGCGAACGCATCCTGGAGCGCATCCTCGGCCAGATCGAAATCACCGACGAGGCGGATCAGGGTGGCCAGCGCCCGCCCCGCCTCGTCGCGAAAGATCCTGTCGATGTCGGTGGACGAGATCACTTGTAGATCATGACCGGCCTGACCTCGATCGATCCTCTCTTGGCCTCGGGAATTCGCGCCGCAAGCGCGACGGCGTCGTCGAGGTCCTTGGCTTCGACCAGATAGTAGCCGCCGAGTTGCTCACGCGTTTCCGCGAACGGACCATCGGTGGTCATGGTCTTGCCGTCGCGAACGCGCACGGTGGTCGCCGTCGTCGTCGGCTGCAGCCCATCGCCGGCCTTGAAATGGCCGCTCTGGATGATCGACTGCGTGAAGGCGCCGTATTCTCCGGCCAGCTTTTGACGGTCGGTGGCGTTCATCTCGGTCAGATACGTTTCGTTCCGGTAGATCAGCAGCAGATACTGCATTGCTCAACTCCTGTTGTTCGGCTGGATCGCCGACACCAGTCGAACGGGGCCAACGTCAAACGACATCATCGCAAGATTGTTTTCGAGATCATTTGTAGATCATGACCGGCCTGACTTCGATCGACCCGTCTCTGGCGTTAGGAATCCGTGCAGCCAGTGCAATGGCGGCGTCGAGATCCTTGGCCTCGACCAGATAGTAGCCGCCGAGTTGCTCGCGGGTCTCCGCGAACGGACCGTCGGTCGTCAGGGTCTTGCCGTCGCGCACGCGCACCGTGGTCGCCGTCGTGCTCGGCTGAAGGCCGTCGCCGGCCTTGAAATGGCCGCTCTGGACAATGGACTGGGTATAGGCGCCGTACTCCGCCGACACTTTCTGACGGTCGGCGGGTTCCATCTTGTTCAATTCCGCTTCGCTCCGGTAGATCAGCAGCAGATACTGCATCGCTTAACTCCTGTTGTTCGGCTGGATCGCCGACACCAGTCGAACGGGCCAAACTCCAAACGACATCTTCAGGATAATTTATTTGGGCGGCGCGTGCGCGACGATCTCCGCTTGACGAAACCGTCACAAATGCCCATTGCCTAAGCCGTCAGTCGGCCGGACGGCCGCTCCGGCAAGTGCCGAAAGGCCGCCGGGGAGGAAAGTCCGGGCTCCCTTGACATACGGTGCCGGATAACGTCCGGCGGGGGCAACCCCAGGGAAAGTGCCACAGAGAACGAACCGCCCGCCTTCGCCCTTTGGGCTTCGGCGAGGCAGGCCCGCCGGGCTTGCCACGTGGTAGCAGCGTAAGCTGCGTAGACGGGTAAGGGTGAAAAGGTGCGGTAAGAGCGCACCGCGGGTCCGGCAACGGAGCCGGCATGGTAAACCCCACCGGGAGCAAAACCGAATAGGGACGGCGTAGCGGACTGTTCGCTTTGAGCGATAACGCCGCGGGGCGATGTCAGGCCCGCCGTCCGGGTAGGTTGCTCGAGGCCATGTGCGAACATGGTCCCAGAGGAATGGTCGTCACGTATCGTTTGCGCAAGCGGACGGTGCCCTACAGAACCCGGCTTACAGGCCGGCTGATATCTTGCAACGAGGGGTTCGATGTTAGCGCATCGGACCCCTCACCATTTGGGACGTCGTCAGGCGACGATCTCTTGCAACACGCCCATCAGTGCCTCTGGCGCCGTCACGTTCGGCGCGTGACTGGCATCGAGCTCGAAATAGCGCCAGCCCTCTTCGCTCTTGGTCCGCTTCGCAAATTGCCCGAACACGTCGCCCGGCGGAATGCGCTTACAGTAGATGTAGCTGCGAGGCATCGCGGGCTCGCCATGCGCGAGCTTCAGCTTCGTCTCGAAACATTTGATCGGCATGTAGATGCGGCGCGCGTTGAGCCAGTCGAGATCGGCCTGCGGCGTATCCGGCGGCGGCGGGTTCGGCGGGATGCGGTAGCCGTCGCCGGCGGCCGCCGCCTTGCGCATCGGCTCGCGGCCACCCTCATTGAGATCGAACAGCGACTGGCCATCACGCGGCACGAAGGCGTCGAGATAGATCAATTGCGTCACGCGCTCTCTTGCGCGATCGGCAACGCCGGTGGCGACCATGCCGCCATAGCTGTGGCCGAGCAGCACGATGCCGCTAAGATCCTCGAATGCGATGACGTTGAGGATGTCCTGGATATGGGTGTTGAGATCGACGGCGGGACTGGCGAGATGCGATCGCTCGCCGAGCCCGGTGTAGGTCGGCGCAACCAGGCGGTGGCCGGCCTGCGCCATCAGCGGATGCATTTTCTTCCAGGCCCATCCGCCGGACCACGCGCCATGACAGAGCAGGAAGGTCTTCGCGCGTGAGGTCATCGGCGTTTCCATTGTTCTTGTTTTGAGACGATGGAGTGTAGCGGGCAGTCGCGCGATGTAAACGCCGCCGGGCGTCAGGCCGCGCGCGGCGCCTTCACCAGCACGGGCGCAAGCTGACCGGCCTCCCGCCGCAGCTTGCTCGCCTCGAAGCCGTGCATGCCGATCTGCCATTGCAGCCCGACGATGGCGCCCTTGGTCGGTTGCAGCAGCGCGAGCGAGGCAAACAACGTCACCGGCAGCCACACGGCGAGCTGCAGCCAGACCGGCGGCGCATAGGCGGTTTCAACCGCGAGGATCGCTGGCACCACGAGATGGCCGACCACGACCATCACGAGATAGGCCGGGAAGTCATCGGCGCGCTGGTGGACCAGCTCCTCGCCGCAATGATCGCAACCGTCTGCGACCTTGAGGAAACGCCCGAACAGATGCCCTTCGCCGCAGTTCGGGCACTTGCCGCGAAAACCGCGCCACATTGCCTTTGCCAGAGAGACTGAACCGGTCGCCATGACGACACCTCTTCCGTTTTGCTGATCCATACAATAGTATCTTGCATCCATACATTCAAAGGATATGGGCCCAAGTTGCATGGATTGGACTCCTACAATCTCGGAGCTGAGCGGGCCGCGCTATCAGCGCATCGTCGAGGCCATGGAGGCCGACATCGCTGCCGGCCGGCTGGTGCGTGGGCAGCAATTGCCGACGCAGCGCGCGTTGGCCAAGGCGCTCGGCATCGACCTGACCACGGTGACGCGCGCCTACACCGAGGCGCGGCGTCGCGGCATCATGGAGGCCCGGGTCGGCCAGGGATCGTTCGTATCGGAGACCAGCGCACGCCGCGCGGTCGACCTGCCGCATCCGGTGGCGATCGACCTCTCGATGAACGTGCCGCCGCATCCCCTCGAAGCGCAGCTCGACGAGCGCATCATCGCTGGCCTCGAAGCCATTCGCGCACAATCGGGTCTGACCGCATTCCTGAATTACCAGCCGCCCGGCGGCAGCGCGCATGAGCGCGAGGTCGCCGCGCGCTGGATGCGCACGCGCGTCTCACATGCGCATGCCGACAAGCTCGTGATCTTTCCCGGCGCGCAGACGATCCTGTTCAACCTGCTCGTCCATCTCGCGCGGCCGGGCAACGTCGTATTGACCGAAGCCCTCACCTTCCCCGGCATCAAGGCCGCAGCAGCGCAGCTCGGCGTCAAGCTCGTCGGTGTCGCCATGGATGACGGCGGTATCCTGCCCGATGCGCTGACGAAGGCCTGCCGCACACACAAACCAAAGGCCGTCTATCTCATCCCGACGCTGCACAATCCGACCACCGCGACGCTTGCTCCCGACCGGCGCAGCGCAATCGCAAAGATCGTTCGCGATGCCGATACGATCTTGATCGAGGACGATGCCTACGGGCTGCTCGATCGCTTGGCATCGCCGATCGCGAACCTCATCCCGGAGCGGACGTATTTGGCGACCACACTGTCAAAATGCATCGCCCCGGCGCTGCGCGTCGCTTATCTGCTCACGCCCGACAGCGGCGCGCAGCTTCAGATGCGCGGCCACCTCCAAGCGACCGTGCAGATGCCGGCGCCGCTGATGGTCGCGCTGGTGACGCACTGGCTCGAGACCGGCGTCGCCGACCGCATCATCACCGCGATCCGCAACGAGGCCGTCGGCCGCCAACAATTGGCACAGCGCGCATTGAAGGGCTTTCAGTTCCAGGCGAAGCCCGCCGCACACCATTTGTGGCTGCACTTGCCGAAGGGGCGACCGGACGTCGCCGCGCATCTGCTGCGCAACGGGCTCGCAATCGTTGCCGGCGACGCCTTCACCGTCGACGGAACCTCGCCGCATGCGGCGCGCGTCTCACTCGGCGCGGCGCGCAACAGATCGGAATTGACCGAGGCACTGCGCATCCTCGTCGGCGCGCTGCAGAAGCCCGCCGATATCAGGCAGATCGTCTAGCGAACGCGGGAATCACGCCTGCGTACGGTTCTGAAATTGACCTCCCGCGCCGCATCTGTGCTATGCGCCATGAAGCGATCACGGGCTTGGGATCGCCGGCAACGGCAGGAATTCATCGGTGGAAACGCTCACTTACGCGCTGCTCCTGTTTGGCGCGCTGGCCGGCGGCTTCGTCTCTGGGCTGGCGGGATTCGGCACCGCGCTGATGGCGCTCGGCATCTGGCTTTACGTTCTGCCGCCCTCGCTCGCGGTGCCCCTGGTGCTGATCTGCTCGGTGATCGCGCAGACCTCGACGCTGCCGTCGATGTGGAAGAGCTTCGACCTGTCGCTGGTGTGGCCGTTCCTGATCGGCGGATTGATCGGCGTGCCGCTCGGGACCATGCTGGTCGCCTCCGCCGATCCCAAAGTGTTCAAGCTCAGCGTCGGCGTGCTGCTGCTGATCTTCTCGAGCGCGCTGTACCTCAACAAGAAGCAATTCGCCATCACCTTCGGCGGCCGCATCGCCGACGGCGCGATCGGATTTGCCGGCGGCATTTTGGGCGGGCTCGCCGGACTGTCCGGGCCGCTGCCGATCCTGTGGGCCAACATCCGCGGCTGGAATAAGCACGAACGGCGCGGCATCTTCCAGCTGTTCAATTTCACCGTGCTCGCCACCGCGCTGGTGTTGCAGACGGCCTCGGGCCTGGTCGCGTTCAAGGTGGTCTGGCTCGCGATGGTCGCATTCCCAGGCACGCTGATCGGCGCATGGCTAGGCGCACGCGTCTATCACGCGCTGAGCGACAAGCATTTTGGCGATGTCGTGCTCGGCCTGCTGTTCCTGTCGGGGTTAACCCTCGTCTGGAACAGCATCGGCGCGTTCTAGGCAGGCTCGCGCACCGAAGGCACAACGGGCTCAGGCGCCGCCTGCTTCGGACCATCGGCCTGCTTGCGCGGCGCCAGCCGCTTCCTGAACTCGCGGCGCAGCAACCACAGGCTCTGGACCGCCTGAAGCGTCGTCGCCGCGTTCGACAGATACCAGACGTACTCGATCCGAAAGCCCGGCCGTGTCGACAGAAAGATCGCCGGCAGGGAATAGGTGAGGACGCGCGTCGCCGAGCTCCACAACACCGGCTTGGTGTTGCCGAGACCCTGGAACATGCTGGAGCAGGTGAAGATCAGTCCCTGCGCCACCATGTTCAGCGAGATCATCTTCAGAAACAGCAACGCGACGCTCATCGTCTCCGGATCATTCGAGAAGCCGGCGAGCAACATTCCGGGCTTGAGCTGCACCAGGATCGTCAGCGCAACCATCACGACGGTCGAGATCAGCGCCGCCTTGACGAAGGTCTCCCGCACCCGCTCGCGATTGCCCGCACCGAAATTCTGACCGACGATCGGCCCTGCCGCGAGCGAGACGGCAAGGGCCGGCATCTGGATCAAGCCCACGACGCGCGTGCCGATGCCAAATCCGGCCTGAGCCGCCGGACCGAGATCCCGCAGCACGTAATAGATCGCGGCCATGAAGATGAAGATCATCACGAACTCGCCGCCCGCGGGCAGACCGACATTGAGGATCCTCTTCCACTGCCGCAATTGCGGACGCCATTGCGCAGGATGGAAGGCGACATAGCGCTCGAGCCTGCGGAAATAGGCAAACAGCATCAGCACGCCGATGCAGACGGCGATCGTGCTTGCCAGGCCCGCTCCGGCGACACCGAGCGCGTATCCGGTGCCCCAGCCCTTGATCAGGACCGGTGCCAGCGCGATATTGATGATGACGGCAAGCACCTGCACCAGCATGCTCGGCCGCACGATGCCGGTGGCCCGCAGCGCGGCCGCCATCACCTGCGTGACGAATTGCAGCGCTAAGGCCGGCATGAACCAGAGAAAATAGGTGGTGCCGGCATTGATGGTGGCCTCATCGTTGGCAATCGCGCGCATATAAGGGCGCGCCAGCGCAAAGCCGCCGAGCAGCGTCAACAGCCCTGATAGCACCGACAGGACGACCGCCTGGTTGAACACGAGATTGGCGTCGTCCCGATCCTTGCGGCCCACGGCGTGCGAGACCAGCGCCACCGTGCCGACGCCGAGCATCTGCATCAGCGCGTTGACGAGGAAGCCGGCGTTGCCGGCCGCAGCGACGCCGGCAACCGCGGCATCGCCGAGCCCGGACACGAAGTACAGGTCGACCAGCTGGCAGAGCATGATCGTGATCATGCCGACCACGATCGGTGGCGCCATGCTCAGGATGTGGCTCACGATGGAGCCGCGCGTCAGATCCTTCATCTCACTCCATCCTTGACGACGTGACGGCGGGGCTTTCGCCCTGCCGCCGCGCGCCTCATTCCGCTGCTGCGATATGCCCGAGCTCCACCACCTGGCGCTCGAACAGGCTGCGATAGATTCCGCCAGGCTTGCCCGCGAGCTTGGCATGCGTGCCCTGCTCGGCGATCTCGCCGCGGTCGAACACCAGGATGCGATCGAGGCTGCGCACGGTCGACAGCCGGTGCGCGATCACGATCGAGGTGCGGCCTTTCATCAGCCGCTCCATCGCCTGCTGGATCAGCGCCTCCGATTCCGAATCGAGGCTCGAGGTCGCCTCGTCCAGGATTAGCACCGGCGCATCGGCCAGGAAGGCGCGCGCCAGCGCCACGCGCTGCCGCTCACCGCCTGACAGTTTCACGCCGCGCTCGCCAACCAGCGTGCCGTAGCCCTTCGGCAGGCGCAGGATGAAGTCGTGCGCATTCGCCAGCCGCGCCGCCTGCTCGATCGCCTCGAGGCTGGCGCCGGGCCGCCCATAGGCGATGTTCTCGGCGAGCGAGCGGTGAAACAGGATCGGGTCCTGCTGCACGATCGCGATCTGGCTGCGCAGCGATTGCTGCGTGGCCTTCGCGATATCCTGCCCGTCGATCAGCACCCGACCGTCGGTGACGTCGTAAAGCCGCTGCACCAGCTTGACGAACGTCGTCTTGCCGGAGCCGGAGCGACCGACAAGGCCGACACGCTCGCCGGCGCGGACCTTGACCGACAGTCCGTCGTACAGCGGCGCGCGATGCCCGCCATAGTGGAACGTGACGTCGTCGAACACGATCTCGCCGCCCTCGATCGCGATCGGCTGCGCATCGGCGGCATCGGCAATGCCGATCGGCTCGTCATGGATCGCCACCAGCTCCTCCATGTCGTTGACCGAGCGCTGGAGGTTGTTGATGTGCATGCCGACGTCACGCAAATAGGCGTGGATGACGTAGTAGCTCGTCAGCACATAGGTGACGTCGCCAGGCGAGGCATGCCCGTACATCCACAGCAGCACCGAGCCGCCGATCACCGACCCCCGCAGGCATAGCAGCAGCGAGAGCTGCGCGATGGCGGTGTAGTTGTAGCGGAACCAGGTCCGCCGCACCCGCACGCGCCAGCGCTTGATGACGCGGGCCAGCCGCGCATCCTCACGCGCTTCCGCGCCGAACGACTTCACCACCGCATTGCATGTCAGCGCATCCGCCAGCGTGCCGCCGACCTTGGTGTCCCAGGCGTTGGAGACACGTGCGGCCGGCGCGATGTAGCGGGTCGAGAACAGCACCGTCATCGTGACATAGGTCGCCGCGCCGAGCGCGATCACCACGCCGAGCGAGGCCCAGTGCACGCCGAGCAGGATCATCGATCCGATCAGAACAGCCAGCGACGGCAGCAGCGCCAGCAGGAGGGTGTCGTTCAACAAATCGAGCGCCCACATGCCGCGCGTGACCTTGCGCACGGTCGAGCCCGCGAAAGAGTTGGCGTGCCAGTCGGTCGAGAAGCGCTGCACGCGCAGAAATGCGTCCTGCGCCACGTCGGACATGATCTTGAGCGTGAACGGCACGATCACTTGCAAGCCACTGAGGCGCAACACCATCGACGCTGCGCCCAGCACCACGATGCCGCCCAGCGCCACCAGCGCGGCGTGGCGGGCGGCAGGATCGGACGGGCCACGCGTCAGCGCGTCGACCAGATGTCCTGAAAACACCGGCATGAACAGGTCGGCGACGGTCGCCCCTAACAGACCGACAGCAATGGCGAGCGTGCGCCCCGGCTGATTCAGCCAGTGCCGGAACACGAAGGGCAGGACCACGCGGATAGCCGCGGGCTTTTTTGACAGAGCGGTCATGGTGTCATCCGGCCGCTTTGCGCGGGCCGGCTCCATCGATGGACGCAGGCCGGCCGCGAGGCCGAGACGGCGTCAGTTAATGTTGGCTTTGGCTTGGGAAGCGAAGCGATCGGGAAACAGAACCCAATCGAAGCTGGCGGAAAGGGCCCCTAAAGGGCCGAACACACACCGAGCGAAAACATCGAACGCGAGTGTGCGATCTGCGAATATGACGAAATCATGCAAATCCTCCCCGGTTCGAGCTACGAAGAAGCGCTTTATAGATGTACCGCTGGCGATTGGCAACCTGGCTCGCGCGAGATCACGCGCGAGTGTTGCATTTTGGTGCGCGTAGACGTGGATCTAATGCGCGTCGCCGCCAGCGCCAAACGGCGAGGCGGGCCTCTTCAGCAACGTGACCAGCACGCTGAGGCCGAGATAGAACAGCGTCAAAATGAAGAAGGCATCGCCAAAGCTCATCACCACGGCCTGGCGGTGCACGATCTGGCTGAGCTGCTTCATCGCCATCAGCGTGGAGTCGCCGAGCCCCTGAAATTTCTGCTGGAGCATGGTCAGGGTTTCGGTCGCGGTTGCATTGCCCCAGGTCACGCGCTCCCGCAGACGCGTGATGTGCAGGTCGGCGCGATCGTTGAGCACGGTGTTGATGACAGCGAGCCCGACTGCACCGCCGAGATTGCGCATCAAATTGAACAGGCCGCTCGCATTCTTCACCTTGTCAGGCGGCAGCGTGCCGAGCGCGATGTTGTTGGTCGGCACCATTGCGAACATCATGCCGATGCCGCGCAGGATCTGTGGCACCAGCAGCTCGTAGAAATCGAAGTCGCGCGTGATCCAGGTCATCTGGTAGGAGCCGATCGCGAACACGATCAGGCCGAACGCGATCATGTAGCGCATGTCGAGGCTCGCCATCAGCCGGCCGACCAGGGGCGCGACCAGGAACATGGTGATGCCCGAGACGAACATGGTCTCGCCGATCATCAGCGCGCTATAGCCGCGCACCTCGGCGAGATAACGCGGATAGATGTAGGTCAGGCCGTAGAGGCCGATGCCGATGCAGAATTGCAGCGTGGAGCCGACGGCGAAATTGCGGTTGGTGAAGGTGCGCAGGTTGACGATCGGCTCGGCCGCCATGAAGACGCGGACGAAGAAGGCAATCGCCGAGACGAGGCAGATCCAGGCGCAGATCGCCACTGTAGTGTCCTGCAGCCATTCATATTGCGGACCTTCTTCCAGCACGTATTCCAGCGTGCCGAGGAAGCCGGCCATGAAAATCAGGCCCCACCAGTCGAAGCGGTCGAGCAGCTCGAAATGTGGCTCGTCGAAATCGACAAGCGCCCACACGCCGATGGTAATGCCGATGCCGGGCACGACGTTGATGAAGAACAGCCAGTTCCACGACATCAAATCGGTGATGTAGCCCCCGACCGTCGGCCCGACGGTCGGGGCCAGCGTCGCGACGAGCCCGATGATGGGACCGACGATGTGGAATTTCGAACGCGGGAACACCGTGTAGGCCGAGGCGAACACCGTCGGGATCATGCCGGCGCCGAGAAAGCCCTGGAGCACGCGCCAGAGGATCATCTCCTCGATCGTCGTGGCAAAACCACAGAGCAGGCTCGACACCGTAAAGCCGGCCGCCGAGATCGCGAACAGCAGCCGCGTGCCGAAGGCGCGCGACAGGAAGCCCGACAGCGGGATTGCGATCACTTCGGCGATCAGATAGGCGGTCTGGACCCAGGAGACTTCGCTCGAACTCGCCGACAGGCCGGCCTGGATCTCGCTGAGGGAGGCCGAGACGATCTGGATGTCCAGGATCGACATGAACATCCCGAACACCATGATGATGAAGGCGATCATCCGCTTCGGCGCGATGCGCTCCGAAGCGGGGGCCGCCATCACGGCAGGTGAAGCAGTCGTGGCGTTCGCCATGGTCTGACCTCGCAGCGCTTTAAGAGGCGCGCTTACTGCGGATGGATCATGGTGGGATCGTCGAGGTCGATTTCGCTGTCGGCGTCCGCCGCACCCTTGTTGGTATCGACCGTCGCATAGATCGACATGCCGGCGCGGAGCAGGTTCTGCCTGGCAACCGCCTTCGGCACGCGGATGCGGACCGGCACGCGCTGCACGATCTTGGTGAAGTTGCCGGTGGCGTTGTCAGGCGGCAGCAGCGTGAACACCGAGCCCGAACCCGCCGCGATGCTGTCGACGACGCCGGAGAACTTTCGCATGCCGTAGGCATCGACCTTGATCGTCACGGGCTGGCCGGGACGGATGCGCTTGAGCTGCGTTTCCTTGAAATTGGCATCGATATAGACGTCGTCGAGCGGCACGACATTGCCGAGGCGCTGGCCGACGGCGACGAAGTCGCCGGCGCTGACGAGACGGTTGGAGAAGATGCCGTCGACGGGGGCGCGCACCGCCGTGAAGGCGAGGTCGCGCTCGGCCTTGGCGAGCGTGGTCTTGAGCTCGGCGAGCTGCGCCTGGGCTTCGGCCTGCTGAGCCTTGGCGACATCGACATTGCTCACCGCGACGTCGTAGGCGGCCTGCGCGGCTTTGACAGCTGCGGCGCCCTGGTCGCGACCGGCTTCCGAGGTTTCGAAGGTGGCGCGCGAGGCAAAGCCCTTGTTGCTCAGCGTCTGCTGGCGCTCATAGTCGAGATCGGCGCGCTTGAGGCCCGCCTCGGCAGAGACGAGCTGCGCCTTGGCCTGTGCGACCTGGCTGTCGAGCGCCGCGATCTGGCGGCCGATGCGGTCGATGGTGGCCTGCTGGGTCGCGATCCGGGTCGCGGCGGCATCGACCGCGATCTTGTAGTCGCCGTCGTCGATGCGCAGCACGGTGTCGCCGGCATGTACCAGCGTGTTGTCACCGGCCAGGATCGAGGAGATATGGCCAGCTACGCGCGCGCCCAGCATGGTGTTGTTGGCGCGAACGTAAGCGTCGTCGGTGGAAACGAAGAAGCGGCCGACCAGGGTGTAGTAGCCGGCATAGCTTGCGGCCGCGAGCGCCAGCACCAGGCCGATGCCCATCATGACGAATTTGCGCTTTCCGGATTTTGGCGCGGCAGCGGCGGTCGGGGCCGGCTGGTCGGTCACGGGCTTCTCCGGCGCCTCGCTGGTGCGGCGCTTGGTTTCTTCAGCCACATGAGAACGCAGCTGCTCGGCAATGACTACGGACGTCTCGGTCGCAGCTTCACCGTCCGCCGCCGTCGTCTCGACCGCTTCCTGGCGAATGACGCGCGCAGCCTGGTCTCTCGATGTGGCCATAAAGGCCTCCCCAATCAAAACGCGATCCAAGGCAGCCGTCGCACGGCCGCTTTCCCGCTCGCCCATCTCAATTACCATTGACCGAACGGTTCGGTCAATCTACTAATATTCCCAGGCCGGCCCTACTGGCCCGAATCCTTTATTTGCGTTTCATAGTTCGAGCCCGGTCCGAAACCTTCCGAGACCCTAAACCAATGGTTGCACCCAACCGCGAACAAATGCACGCCCTCCCGGACGATGACAGCTCTAAGCGGCGCCAGATCCTGGCCGGCGCCCGTAAGGTGTTCATGGGTCTGGGTTTTGACGGCGCCAGCATGGGCGAAATCGCGCGCGCGGCCGGCGTCTCCAAGGGCACGCTCTATGTCTACTTCGCCGACAAGAGCGCGCTGTTCGAAGCCATCCTCGAGGAGGAGGCTCTGTTTCACGGCCAGGTCGTGTTCAACTTCGACCCCGCGCGCGACGCCGAGACCACGCTGAAGGATTTTGGACAGGCCTACATCCACCTGCTCTGCCGGCCCGGCGGCGGATCGGCGATCCGCACCGTGATGGCAATCGCCGAGCGCATGCCCGACGTCGGCCGCCGCTATTATCTGCGCGTGCTGGACAAGACCATCAACCGGCTGTCCGACTATCTCAAAGCCCACGTCGTCCCCGGCGATCTCGCGATCGACGATTGCGACCTTGCCGCCTCGCAGTTCATGGAACTGTGCAAGGCCTCACTCTTCCTGCCTTTCGTGTTCCAGGCCGCGCCGCCGCCGTCGGAACAGCGCATGGTGGAAGTGATCGACAGCGCGACGCGGATGTTCCTGGCCGCGTACAAGGCGAAGTAGCGGCAGCGGGCCGCGCGTTGCGCATGCGGTTCGCGCCGCATTATATTGCGCGCCATGTCCCGTGATCTTCGCCCGCCGGTCGATATCCTCCATTACGAGATCGTCCAGGAGCAGGCCTCCGCGCTTGGACGGATGGGCCGCACGCTCGAACAAGCCCTCGCGGAATTGCGCGCGTTCGACACCGCCCACGCGCACTCGGAGATTCCAGCCGCGATGCAACCGGCCAGGCGCAAGCTGGTGATGGCCGCCGGCCAGGCGCTCTGGATGTTCGTGGTGCAACGCGAGGCGACCGGCTTGCGCGACAGCCGCCACATCATGCGGACCTACAACGTCCCCGGCGAGGTGCAGCGGTGCATGGGGCTGGCGCCCACACCGTCGACTTGAAAATGACGGTGCGGGTAGATTGGCGCAAGACAAATGCGGCTAATCGTCCGAGAACTCGTCTTCCTCGTTGACCTTCTCGCGCTTGCTCTTGTGCGCGCCGAGCGAGCCGGTGACGTAGGGATCGCGCGAGTTCGCGTAAGGATTGCGCCGCTGCGCGCGCGCGGCGACTTCCTCGCCGGAGACCGCGGCCGGCTGGCAGATCAGGCGGCGGCTGGCGCGGCGCATCAGATCGACGTGGATGTGATCGTAGTGATAGACGTTCGAGCCCGGCGCGAGCACGGTGGTGAAATGCGCGCACGCGCCGGATTGCACGTCCCGCAAAAACCCCTGCTCTTCCGGCATGCCGTGCCAGCCGTCCTTCACGGTGATGCGGCGGCCGTCGGCGAGCACGAAGGCAGCGACGTCGAGCGCATTGCCGAAGGCATGCTCCGAAATATGGGCGTTGGAGTTGCCGTTCATGCCACGGCAGGAATAGGCGGAGATCTGCTTGATCTCAACCACGCGGGCCCCGAACCAGCGCATCGCCGAAGGCTGCACGCTGTCGGCAAACCAGCGGTCGAGCTCGGAGACGATTGGACAGGCCAGCGTCGCGGTCGGCTTCACCGCGACGGGACCGACGGCGATAACGGGATTGCCCTGCGCGGGACCTAGCCGCGGCGGCGGCTGTTGCGCGGGCGCTTGCGAATAAGGTGCCGGACCGGGCTGCCGCGCCGGATAGCTCGGCGCATTCATGTAGCGCGCGGCGCCCGCGGCATCGGTGCCCTCGGGCGGCAAGTCGATCTCGTCTTCCTGCGGCGCCACGCCGGGCGCGCTGAGCGACACCGGGCCGGAGGACGTGCCATAGCCCGAGGGCTGGCGCACCGCGCTCTCGGGATAGTTAGATTGCTGCGGATAGCCGGATGCCGGATAATTCGATTGCGGCTGCTTCACCGGCCAGCGCGGCTGGTTGCCGATGCTGCCGGGCGGGCGCAGCTCCTCATCGGCGAAACCGTAGCTGCTCGACCCCTCGCCGATGGCGGCGACTTTCAGCGGAAACTCGGCGCCGCACATGCCGGGACCGGAGATCGGTTCGATCCGGACGATGTCGGCACTTTCCTTCACGGCGCCCGATTTCAGGCACGCCGCTTCGGCCTCGGCACGCCACGGTTCACGTTCGGCCTGGAAAAAGCCGCGTCCGCAACCCGCGAGCGAAACGAGGACGATGGAGCCGACGAGATACAAACGAACTCCGCGCGTCATGCGCCCACGTTCGGTGAATTTACTTAAAGACTCTTCAACGTGTCGATTTCGGCTTTCCTTTACCATGACGCGCCCACCGCCGCAGATGAGCGACAGCGCCGCTGACTTTTTTCAACGGTGAGTTTCTGTTAACCATGGGTTGCGCGCAAAGCGGCGCGCGGGGAGTGATCCCAGGGAGCAACGTCATGACGTTCGTCGGAAGACTGAGCGTTGTCGCCGCGTACCTCGCCTTGGCCTTTGTCGGCGCCATCGTGCTCGGCATGATCTAGCAGCATCCACCGACCGCGTCACAGGCCTGCCGGCTGAGCCAGATTGTCTGGCCGCCGGGCGTTTCGCGTTGCTCGGAAATTCGAGCAATCCGAATGTGCGCTGGCTCACCCATACAGCCCTTGTGAGGTTCATCACAGAACGCCGGACGCATCGGGCATAGGGTCGAACCACATCCGGTCCAGGACCGACTTCAGTCCATATCGGGACCCGCGCCATTTCGGAGGTTGTCATGAACAAGCTCACCATCGCCGCCGCGCTCTTCCTCGCCTCGACCGCCGTCGCGCAGGCCGGCAATTCGATCTCGTTCCAGATCGAAGGCCAGCGCGTCCGCATCGAGACGCCGCGCAACTGCGCCTCGCTCGATTGCGTCACCATCGTGGCGCCCGGCCTGTCGAACAAGCCGATCAAGCTGAACAACATCAACCTCAATGGCCTTGGCGGCTCCAAGGACGATGACGACACCACGCCAAGCACGACGACGGCAAAGCCCGCGCCGGCTCCGGTGCAGCAGCAGCCGGTGCAACAGGCGCCGGTGCAGGCCACCGTTCCGGCAGCCCCCGCCATTGCGCCCGCCGCTCCGACAACCGTTGCCGCAGCGCCCTCCGTCGACACGACCACGCAGCCTGCGCCGGTTGCCGGTCCCGCGCCGGTCGCCGCTGCGCCTGCTTATGCGCCGGCTCCGGCACCTGCTCCCATCGCGCCCGTGCAGGCCGCGAACACGCCGGTCGGCGTGTGGGCGACCGAAGAGAACAAAGGCAACGTCCGCGTCGAACAGTGCGGCACCAATCTCTGCGGCTATGCCGAGAAGACCAACGAGCGCATCCTGATCAACATGAAGCCCGACGGCGCCAAGTGGAGCGGCCGCATCCACGATCCCGACTCCGGCCGCAACTACGACTCGACCATCGCCATGAAAGGCCCGAATGCGATGCGCGTGCAGGGCTGCGCCTTCGGCGGCATGTTCTGCGGCGGCCAGACCTGGAAGCGGGTCAGCTGACGCGCGGAGCGCGTCATCCCGGGGCGATGCGAAGCACCACGTCCCTGATACCGGGACGTGGCGTTTGAACGTTCGTCCGTCCCGTGCGACGGACGTTCATTCGCCATTCAGCCAGCTCCGGCTGATATCGGCCGATCTCGCCTCGTGTTCTCACCGGGACCTCATTCGTGGCTTTGATGGTGGCTTGGCGCCGCATCGTGTTTGCTTTGCCGCTGCTGGTGCTGCCGCTGGGCGGCGCCGATAGCGCGTGCGCATCGGATGCGATCGAGCTCGCGCAAGCACAGCCGCAGGCACAACCGACGCCCGCGCCCCCGCCGGCCCCATCAGCCTCGCCGACGCCAACTGCCGATGCGCAGCCCGCTGCCGTCGAGCCGATCGGCAATGTCGCGACGGTGACGGGGATTGCGACCGTGATCCGCGACAAAAACTCCTATCCGCTGAAAGTCCGCGACGACATCTATCTCAACGACGTCGTGCAGACGTCCTCGAATTCCTCGCTCGGCATCACCTTCAACGACGCCACTACGTTCAATCTCTCCGCCAGCGCCAAGATCACCATCGACAATTACGTCTATGAGGACGGCGGCAAGCAGAATTCGGCGATCTTCGACATCGGCAAGGGCACGGTCGCCTTCGTCGCGGCGGCCGTGGCGAAGACAGGTGACATGAAGATCGCAACGCCGACCGCGACGCTCGGCATTCGCGGCACCACTGGCGTCGTCGACGTGCCCGAGAACGCGGCCGCGAACAGCGCCAACAACGTCAACATCAAGCTCTATCCCGACGCCGACGGCCGGGTCGGCCACATCGACGTCAACGACCGCACCAGCGGCACGCGGCTCGGTGCGCTGACGCAAGCCTCAAGCGGCTTTGCGATCCAGCCCGGTGCAGGCGGCCCGGGCGGCATGCGCTTCGCCGCGGTGCCGATCACGATCCCGCCGCAGCAGATCGCGCGCGACCGCGGCTTCGTCAGCCAGGTGCATGCGGCGCAGACCACCGGCCGGCAGATCGTCACCGAGCAGCGCGACTTCCGCCGCGCCAATCCGGCCGCGATCAGCCGGATTCCGCGACCGGCGCAGCCGCCGCAGCAACAGCAATTGCGTCCGAACACGGCGCCGAGCCAGCAGCCGCAGCGGCCGAATGGCCAGCCCGGTCAGAACAACCGTCCGGGTCAGCAGCCGGGAACGCCGAACCGCCAGCGGACGCAACAGCCGCAGCGCCAGGGACAAGGCGGCGCCACGCAGCCGGGCACATCGCGCGCGGGCCAAGGTCAGCAGCAGGGCACGGGACAGCCGGCCGGCCAGCCGCGCACCGGACAAGGCAGGCCGCCGACACAGCCACAGCGCAGCGGACAATCTCCGCAAGCGCCCGGCAGCGCCACGCCACAACCGCAAACACCGCGCAACGGATTGCAGCCCGGTACACAGCCGACCGCGCAACCGCAACAAGGCGCCGCGCCACGCCAGCCCGGCTTCCAGCAGCGCCTGCCCGCCGCACAACGCCCCGCCGCGCCGCGCAAGCCTGCGCCAGCTCCGGCGCCGAAGGAAAAGAGGAAGCGATAGATTGGAGGGCGCCTCCCTCTCCGTCATTGCGAGCGAAGCGAAGCAATCCAGAGTCCCTCCGCGGAAAGATTCTGGATTGCTTCGCTTCGCTCGCAATGACGACCTGGAGAGAGCGACGCTAACTCAATCATGCTGACTCGCGGGTGCTCGCCCTCATTTAC
Organism: Bradyrhizobium diazoefficiens; assembly: GCF_016616885.1. Taxonomy (NCBI): domain Bacteria; kingdom Pseudomonadati; phylum Pseudomonadota; class Alphaproteobacteria; order Hyphomicrobiales; family Nitrobacteraceae; genus Bradyrhizobium; species Bradyrhizobium diazoefficiens. The sequence continues at coordinate 6,456,736 of NZ_CP067102.1, forward strand.
ACGCGGAGGCGACAAGACCTCACGCCTCGCCGCGCAGCCAGGCCCGCACCTTTTGCAGCAGGCCGTGCTGCAGTTCGTCGACGGAGACAGCCTCAGCCGGTGTCAGCGTCCGCAACGCGGCATCGATGTCATCGGCGGCCAATGTTGGCGTCGGCTCCGGCGCGGCGGACGATGCGAGGCCGGCCGCGGCGATCGCGATCGGGCCGACCTGGGTGAGGAAGGCGCGCTCATATTCGCGCGACAGGCGCGCGAGCGCGTCGTCCAGCGATACCCAGTCGACCGCCTTGATGTCGTTCATGAGCTTGCGGACCTGGCCGCCCGCGGCTTCCATGCGCCAGAAATGCGCGACCTTGGATCGGCCACCTGACTGATAGACGAGCGTGCCCAGAAATTCATGGATGGCGACCTCGTGGCCGGTCTCCTCCAGCACCTCGCGGTGCGCGGCCTGTTTCGGCGTTTCGCCGTCGTCGAGCTTGCCCTTGGGCAAAACCCACTCGTTGCGTTTGCGCTGGCGCACGATCGCGACCAGCGGCGGCCCACCACGCCGCAGCACAATACCACCCGCCGCCATCACAGGCGCCCGCGCCATCACCAAATCCGTGTCGATATTCGTCCCCGCGGACGATATAGGCGGCCGAAACGGCAGATTGAAGGCTAGATTTTCCTCAGCAGCGCTTGACCGGCGCGGATGCGCGTCCCTTCGCCGATCCCGTCGCAGAAGGTAAAATCGCCGGGCGCGAGAATGATGATGGTCGAGCCATGCTCGAACCAGCCGAGCTCCTCGCCCTTGGCCACGTTGACGTCGCAGGGGAAATTGACCGGGCCTTTCGTCTGGGCATTCAGCACCATGTCGAGGAAGTGCAACCGGATGCTGGCGACCAGGATCGCTGCGACCGGCACCAGCGTGACGGCCTCGCCGGTCGACAAATGCGTGCGGATCACCGCCCGCTCGTTCTTGCAGAACAGGCGCTCGACCCGCTTCAGCGCGATCGGGTTGACGTTCCAGACGTCGCCATGGATCAGCGTGACGCGTTCGATATGCGCATCGTACGGCGCGTGGAAGCGATGATACATGCTCGAGGTCAGCCGCAGCGTCACGAAAGAGCCGTTGCGGTGCTGCTCAACGAGCGTGGGGTCGCCAAGCAGATCGAGCAGCGAATAGGGCGCGCCCTTGACCTGGAACAGCTCGGTGTCGGCTATCCTGCCATGGGCGCCGACGATGCCGTCCGATGGGCTGGCGACCACCGAAGAATCGGGATCAAACGGCCGCAGGCCGGGCTTGAGCTCACGAGTGAAGCAATCGTGCAGGCTCCTGAAATGGTCTTTCTTCGCCTCCGACAGATCGAGGTCGGAGAACAGCTTCCACAGCGCGATGGAGCCGTCCCGCACCAGCGGGTTCTCGATCTTGGAGAACCAGCCCATGAAGCGGGTCAGCGCCGCGCGAGGGATGCGGTTGGTCAACAGGAAGTTGAGGTCTTCCTGCTGGGTGAAAGAGGCGATGAGGGCTTTGACTGTCATGAATCTGTCAGCTCGCAGTATTAGCGCTTGTTGTCATGGAAACGACACTCCCGATTCTCTCATTTTCCGTGGCCGCCGCAGCGTCTGCTGTCGCCGTCTTCCCGAAGCTGAAAGCGCGCATCGCACTGTCCCGCGCCAAGCACCGCTCGCTCGCCGGACACTCCAAGATGTCGCGCCGGGTGGCCAAGCTGCTCCCGTTCTACGAGTTCGAAGGCGACAAGTATTTCGGCTGCGACGGCGCGCCGGCGAATGTGGTGATGCAGCGCAAGGAAGCCTTCTTCCGCCTCGCGCGCATCTACGCCGATCGCTATGCCAAGGGCCGCGCGATGACGAAGGAGGCGGCTGAGACAATCTCCGACCTCAACTTCACCGAAACCTACCGCGTGCCGTTCCAGTTCTCGCGTCTCGTTCGCGAGCATCTGGGCACCTCGACCTTCATGGAGTCGTCGAGCGGCGTCACCGTCACGGATGTCGACGGCAACACGTCCTACGATCTCACCGGGTCCTACGGCGTCAACATCTTCGGCAACGACTTCTACAAGGAGTGCATCGAGGGCTCCGAGAAGCGGGCGCACGCGCTCGGACCGGTGCTCGGCCCCTACCACCCCGTCATCCTCGAGAACGTGCAGCGGCTCTGCCAGATCTCGGGCCTCGACGAGGTCTCGTTCCACATGTCCGGCACCGAAGCGGTGATGCAGGCGGTGCGGCTTGCGCGCTACCACACCAAGCGCACGCATCTCGTCCGTTTCGCCGGCGCCTATCACGGCTGGTGGGGCGACGTGCAGCCCGGCGTCGGCAATCCGATCAGTGCACACGAGACCTACACCCTCGCCGAGATGTCCGAGAAGACCCTTCACGTGCTGCGCACGCGCAAGGACATTGCCTGCGTGCTGGTCAATCCGCTGCAAGGCTTGCATCCGAACGGCAACGCGCCCGGCGATTCCTCGCTGGTCGACTCGTCCCGCGGCGGCAATTTCGATCGCGCGGCCTACACCGCGTGGCTGAAGCAGCTGCGCGCGGTCTGCGACCAACGCGGCATCGTGCTGATCTTCGACGAGGTGTTCGTCGGTTTCCGTCTCGCTGCCGGCGGCGCTCAGGAATACTTCGGCGTCAAGGCCGACATGGTGACCTACGGCAAGAGCCTCGCCGGTGGTTTGCCGGTCGGCGTGGTCTGCGGCAAGAAGGACCTGATGCGCCGCTTCCGCGACGATCGTCCTGCAGACATTTGCTTCGCCCGCGGCACCTTCAACTCGCATCCCTACGTCATGACGGCGATGGACGAGTTCCTGAGCCGGCTCGCCAGCCCGAACTTCCGCGCCATCTATGACGGGCTGGACGCGACCTGGAACGGCCGCGCGCAAAAGCTCAACCAGATGATGACCGATGCCGACCTGCCGGTCCGGTTCGCCAACTTCTCGTCGATCTGGACGGTGAAATACACCACCCCGTCCCGCTACAACTGGATGCTGCAATACTACCTGCGTGCCGAAGGCCTCTCGCTGAGTTGGGTCGGCACCGGGCGCCTGATCTTCAGCCTGAACTACACCGACGCAGACTTCAGCGAAGTCGCCGACCGCTTCGTCCGCGCCGCCGAGAAGATGAAAGCCGACGGCTTCTGGTGGCACGATGGTGCGCTCACCAACAAGAACATCAAGCGGCAGATCCTGAAAGAGATGCTGGCCAAGCGGTTGGGGCGCTGAGGCTCGTTCTCCGCTCATAGCCACCGTCATTCCGGGATGGTCCGAAGGACCAGGCCCGGAATCTCGAGATTCCGGGTTCGGCTCTTCGAGCCGCCCCGGAATGACGGCGTTTGCGGCGGCGCCCGATCTCGCTTCCCCGCGCGCGGTGAGAGGCGAAGAACGCCCCAAGACGTGGATGCCCGGCACGAGGCCGGGCATGACGTAGCCATCAGACATCGGAGTATTGTGTGGAAGCAGCGCGCTCAGGCGTGCTGCTCTTCGAGCGAGGGCTCGGAGATGAGGCCCAGCGTGTGCTCGGGGTTGAGGTGCAGGCCGGGGTCCATCAGCTCGCCGCGCATCAAAGCGAGCGGGGCGGTGCGATAGAGCATCAGATCGTGGAAGGGATCGGTCAGGATCTTGGTCATCCAGACCAGGCCTGTCTCGACATCGCGGATGAAGAACAGGTGCACAGTGCGGAACAGGAGGCCGCCGCCACCGATCACGAGCCAGATCTTGGCAACCTGACGCATGAAGTCGGCCGCGCTGGCCCAGGGCGTGAACAGGCCGAACAGGGTGGGATCGACGAACAGCACCAGCGGCGACAGCGCCCAGATCGCCATCAGCACCACCTTGCGCTGCAGGTTGTAGCCGACCTTGATGTCTTCCTTGTACTCGTGCGTCGCCTGGTTGATGTGGTCGTAATCGTGCGGCTCGAAGAAGAAGTGACCGGCCTGGCGCGAGGTCATAGAGACCAGCCAGCCGACCAGCGCCGAGATCATCGGGTCGACGAACAGCCAGACATAGGCGAAGAGGAAGCTCAGCGCGCTGACGAAGTGCAGGCTCTGATTGATGCGGCTGTGGTGATAGTAGCGATGGTCGTCCCAGCGCTGGATCCGCAGCTGCTCGAGATAATTCTTGATCATGCTCTCCCCCAAAATGCTTTCGGGTTCAGGATTTACAGGGATTCGATGTAGGTCGTGTGACATCATCATTTTGTCATATGACGATGTGCAGCGACGCGATGACGCACGCGAACGCGTGAGCGGCGGACCGAACCGCCGCTCTTACGCAGCCTTGCTCAGGCTGCCTTGGCGACGTCGACCTTGCGGAAGCGCACCAGCGAGAAATGACCCAGCGGCGGAATCAGGCGGCGCTCGGCAAGCTCGATGCCGTTGGCGCCGGCCAGCCACTTGGCGTAGCGCGACCAGGCGAACTCGGCGGTGCGGAAGCCGAGCGGACGCACCACCGGCTGGAGCTTCTGCTCGATGAAGCGGCGCATGCCGGTGTCGGCGCTGACGCGGGTGAGAATGATCAGCTCGCCGCCCGGACGCAGCACGCGGGCGAATTCATCGAGCGCCGTCTCCGGATTCGGCACCGCGGTGACGACGTACTGCGCCATCACGACGTCGAAGGAATTGTCGGGGAATTCGAGCTTCTCGGCGTCCATCACCGCGAGACCCTCGACGTTCTTCAGATTGCCCTCGCTGACGCGGCGGCGCGCCTTGTCGAGCATCGCTTCCGAAATGTCGGTGCCGAAGATGCGCAGGTTTGGGGCATAGAGCGGCAGCGAGATGCCGGTGCCGACGCCGACCTCGAGCACGCGCCCGCCGATCTTGTTGGTGGCTGCGATCGCGGCCTGACGGCCCTTGGCGAACACACCGCCGAACACGAGATCGTAAACGGGCGCCCAGCGATCATAGGCCTGCTCGACCGTGCCACGGGTGAGGTCGAGCTGCTGGGTGCCGTCAAGGTTCATGATCTTAGCCATCGATGAGGTTCTCGCTGTGGGTCAAACTATGGATCAGCCGCGCACCGGCCGCCGCGCCATGCGAGGCGAGGCGCGCAGGACGCGGCTGGGCTGGAGTGAAGTGAGGTTGCCGACGAACTGGCGCGCGCTGTTCTCCCAGGAGCGCTCCAGCGCGAAGTTGCGGCAGGTCTCGCGCGACATTGAGAGTGCGCGCAAGCATGCGGCGCGCAGATCGTTGTCGATCGCGCCGATCGGGTGATCGGCAATGACGTCCTTCGGTCCCGTTACCGGAAACGCCGCAACCGGCGTGCCGCAGGCGAGCGCTTCGAGTTGCACCACGCCGAACGTGTCGGTGAGACTCGGGAATACGAACACATCGGCAGCGGCGAGATGCGCGGTCAGGTCCGCGCCCTTCTTCTCGCCGAGGAAGACCACGTCGGGATATTTCTTCTCGAGCGCCGCCTTCTGCGGACCATCGCCGACGACGACCTTGGTGCCGGGCAGATCGAGTGCGAGGAACGCCTCAAGATTCTTCTCCACCGCGACGCGGCCCATCGTCATGAAGATCGGTCGCGGCAGGTCCAGCTCGGCCGGGGAATCAGGATGGAACAGCTCGGTGTTGACGCCGCGCCCCCAGAAGCCGAGCCGCTTGAAGCCGCGGCCTGAGAGCTCCTGCCGCAGCGACGGCGTCGCCACCATGGTCATGGCGGCAGCATCGTGGAAGTGGCGCAGCACGGCGTAGCCGACGGCATCGGGAATGCCGGTCCGCACCGAGACGTATTCCGGAAAGCGCGTCGTGTAGGAGGTGGTGAAGGCAAGCCCATTGCGACGGCAATAGGCGCGCGCGGCCCAGCCGATCGGGCCCTCGGTTGCGATATGCAACGCTTCCGGCGCGGCCTTCTCGATCCGCCGCGCGATCTCTTTGCCACTCGGCAGCGCGATGCGCAGGCCCGGATAGGTCGGCAGCGGCCAGGACCGGAAGCCCTCCGGCGTCAGGAAGTCGATCTCGACATCGAGGGCCTTGGCGGCGGCGGCCAGCGAGGTCAACGTCCGGACCACACCGTTGACCTGCGGATGCCAGGCGTCAGTCGCGATTAATACCCGCATGGGGAAATCCCGAGAGTTTGATGATTCTCGGCTTAGGACCATCAACCACGGATATTTCAGGCGTGTGACGTCACAGAAGTGTCGGCCCACTGTTTTGTTCGTTAACGGACCCCTGCGGCCACGAAACTGTCATGAAACAATCCTTGCCACGACGAAACCGTTTTCGGTTTTCCGCGCAAATGTCCCGAAACGTTTTGCCGTTAGTGATTGAGGCAACGGAGCACCGAAACGGTGCCGCGGTGACCAAGAAACACCACGCGAACAGGGGCGACCAATGTTCAATCTGGACACGTTCAAGACGTTATCGCGCGCCGTTGCTGTCAGTGCAGTGGCCGTGACCGCAATTGCATTTTCCGGCCCGGCCAAGGCGGCGCCGGTGCAGCTGTTTCCGTTCTTCCAGCCGCTGCCGACGATGACCGCGCCGCAGCCGCTTCAGCCGTACCAGCCCTATCAGGCGCCGACCTATCAGACCGCGCCGTCCGAGGATCAGGACGCTGTCGAGACGCCGGCGCGCTTCCGCCGCCAGACCGTCAGCTACTCAACGCGTGAAGCGCCGGGCACCATCATCATCGATACACCCAACACCTATCTCTATTACGTCCTCGGCAACGGCCAGGCGATCCGCTACGGCATCGGCGTTGGCCGCGATGGTTTTACTTGGTCCGGCACGCAGTCGGTGACCAAGAAGGCCGAATGGCCGGATTGGACCCCGCCGCCGGAAATGATCCAGCGCCAGCCCTATTTGCCGCGCCACATGGCCGGCGGCCCCGGCAACCCGCTCGGCGCGCGCGCCATGTATCTCGGCGGCACCGTCTACCGCATCCACGGCACCAACGCCCCCGACACGATCGGCAAGCACGTCTCCTCCGGCTGCATCCGTCTGACCAATGACGACGTCTCCGACCTCTACTCCCGCGTCAACGTCGGCACCAAGGTGATCGTGCTGCCGATGACGGAGCGCCGCGCCGAACTTCGGTAACGCGACGCGCTGAGCAACAGGACATTGTGACGCAAACGGCCCCGGAACCGACGGGGGCCGTTTTCGTTTGCAACGAGCGCGCCGAGTCACCCCGCGTGGAGGTGCAGATGCAATCACGCCTGCAGACGTCGCCGGCCACATGGCTGTGCCCGATTGCCGCCGCGGGAGCATTGACGCTGCTCCTCTCCGCGCCCTCTTCGATCGCGCAGCAGCCGGCGAGCGATGATGCAGCCAAGCAGGCTTTCAACAATTCCTGCCGCACCTGCCATTCGGTGAAGGAAGGCGACAATCGCCTTGGTCCCAACCTCAACAAAATCGTCGGACGCAAGGCCGGCTCGCTGCCGAGCTACAACTATTCGTCGTCGATGAAGGAAGCCGGCTTCGTCTGGGACCAGGACAAGCTGACCCGCTTTATGGTCAAGCCGGACGAGGTCGTCTCCGGCAACAAGATGCAGCCCTATGGCGGCATCTCCGCCGACGAAGCCGCCAAGGTGGTTGCGTATCTGCAGGCGACCGGCGGGCAATAGCAAGCGGAAGCGTTAGCGCCGCCTACCCGCCCCAACGCCGCCTCGAGATCAGTCTCAGCCACGCCGCTGAGTGAAACGCGCTCATCAGCAGATACATCGGCACCATCCCGCCCAGCGACAGCCCGTGTCCGGCGGAGCAGAGCATGTCCGCCGGGCCGCCGCCGAGCACGGCCGTCAGCACGGCCATGGTCGCGAACGTCGGCGTGGCCGCAAGACCCAGCCATCGGGCGAGGCGGGATGCGGCCACGGCCTCCCGGCCATCGCGACCGCCATCGGCGGCCGCGTTGACTGAGCAGATTTCCGTCACTGCGCGCCCGCCTCGCGTAGCGCCTTCTCTCCGGCATCCGAGACCTCGACCCATTTCTTGTCGGGCGCGGCACCTTGCTCGTAGCTGTCGTGCCAGTTCCACCATTTGTAGGTCGGGGTCTGCGGATAGCCGGCCGGCGAGTCCTCCCAGCCCTCCTGGCGACCGAGCGGGGTGATGTCGAGATAGTTCCAGGTGCCGCCCATCTGCTCGTCGCCGCGGCTCTTGATCAGATAGGTCCGGAAGATGCGCGTCCCGTCGCGGTAGAACACGTTGGTCCCGTGCCACTCGCCGACGCCGAAATCGGCATCGAAACTGTCGGTGATGGTGACCCACGGGATGTTCCAGCCCATCCGCGTCTTCAGCCGCGCGATATCGGCTTGCGGCGCGCGCGAGGCGAACACCAGCGTGGTGTCGCGGGCGTTCAGATGCGAAACATGGGCAACCTGGTCGGCCACCATGGAGCAGCCGCGGCAGGCATGGTCGGGCCAGCCGAACACGCCCGGCTCGAAGAAGGCCCGGTACAGGATCAGTTGCCGCCGGCCCTGGAACAGATCGAGCAGACTGGCCTTGCCCGAAGGCGTCTCGAATGCGTAGGTTTTGTCCACTTCCATCCACGGCATGCGCCGGCGTTCGGCGGCGAGTGCGTCGCGGGCGCGGGTATGCGCCTTTTCCTTCACGAGCAGTTGCTGACGGGCTGCCTCCCAGTCCTGCGGTGACACCACTGGCGGTGTTTGCATGGCGGGCTGTCCTTTGGTTCCTGCGTTGTCTGCTGATGTCATCTTGGCTCTCCAAATCACTTGCTCAACTTCTCTCTTGGGCGACCATCCCGCGCCTGGCGGAACCACTCGCCCGTCACCGCACGTCGTCGACCGTCAACGATTTCTGGCACCAAGCGGTTGCGCGGTGGGAGTAACAAGTGTGGCGGGATTTTCATGGAGTCGCTGATCACGGCCGCCGCGCGCGCGTTAGAGGCCGGCGATCCACTCGGCGCCCTGAACCGCGTCGCATTGCGCAACGATGCGCCGTCGCTGGCGCTGCGCGGCATCGCAATGGCGCAGCTCGGCGATCTCGCCAAAGCGAAGACGCTGCTGCGCAGCGCCGCGCGCGCGTTCGGGCCGAGAGAGGCGGTCGCGCGCGCCAGATGCGTGGTGGCCGAGGCCGAGATCGCGCTGGTCTCGCGCGACCTCAGCTGGCCGGCCAAGACTCTTGCCAGCACTCTTGCCGGCGCGCGGGCGACGCTCGCAAGCCATGGCGATCTCGCCAATGCCGCCCATGCCGGCCATATCGAGGCCCGCCGTCTGCTCCTGCTCGGGCGGGTCGACGAGGCCGAGGGCACGTTGGCCGAAATCAGCGTCTCCCCGCTCCCGCCTGCATCTCTGGTCGTTCGCGAGTTGGTGGTCGCCGGCATCGCCATCAGGCGGTTGAAAACACGAGATGCGCGCGCCGCGCTCGACCGCGCAGGCAAGGCAGCGCGGCAGGCAAAAATTCCGGCGCTCGTCGCCGAGGTCGACAGCGCGAACCTCATCCTCGACACGCCGGCCGCGCGCCTGATCGCACGCGGCAGCGAACACCCGCTGTTGCTCGGCGAAGTCGAGAGACTGGCGACCTCGACAGCTCTTGTCGTGGACACCTTCCATCATGTCGTGCGCAGGCAAGGCGTCGCCGTATCGTTGGGAACGCGGCCCGTGCTGTTCGCACTCGCCCGTCTGCTGGCGCAGGCATGGCCTGCGGATGTCTCGCGCGAAGCGTTGATATCAGGCGCCTTCCAGGCCAGGCACGTCGATGAGTCGCATCGCGCGCGATTGCGCGTCGAGATCGGGCGGCTTCGCACGCAGCTCAAGCCGTTGGCCGAGATCAGCGCGACCAAGCAGGGTTTTGAGCTGGCGCCACGGAAGACGCGCGACGTCATCGTGCTGGCCCGGCCGGTCGAGGAGAAGCACGCCGCCGTCCTCGCCATTCTCGCCGACGGCGAGCCATGGTCGAGCTCGGCGCTGGCGCTCGCGCTTGGCATGAGCGCGCGCACGGTGCAACGGGCGCTCGAAGAGCTGGCGCGATCGAGCAAGGTGCAGTCGTTCGGACACGGAAGGGCGCGCCGCTGGATGACCCCGCCCGTCCCCGGATTCCCGACAGGCTTGTTACTCCCCGGACCGCTCTTAAAAGCGTAGGTTGATCGCATCACAGGGATCGAGCAGATGAAGCGTTCCGCCGCTGAGATCGTCACCGAGTACGGGCCTTTTCCCGGCGTCGAGGCCGTGCATGGCGTCACCTATGACGGCACCCATGTCTGGTTCGCGTCCGGCGACAAGTTGAACGCGGTCGATCCGGCCAACGGCAAGATCGCGCGCTCGCTCGATGTCGCCGCACATGCGGGCACGGCGTTCGACGGCCGGCACCTGTTCCAGATCGCGGAAGATCGCATCCAGAAGATCGACGCTGCGACAGGCGAGGTGCTCACCACGATCCCCGCCCCCGGCGGCGGCGGCGATTCCGGATTGGCCTGGGCCGAAGGCTCGCTCTGGGTCGGGCAATATCGCGAGCGCAAGATCCATCAGGTCGATCCGGACACGGGGAAGATTCTCCGCACCATCGAAAGCAAGCGCTTCGTGACCGGGGTGACCTGGGTCGACGGCGAGCTCTGGCATGGCACCTGGGAAGGCGAGGACAGCGACATCAGGCGGATCGACCCTGACACCGGCAAGGTGCTCGAGCAGCTCGACCTGCCGGCCGGGACGATGGTTTCAGGGCTGGAATCCGACGGCGGCGATCGCCTGTTCTGCGGCGGCGGCGAGGCCGGCAAGGTGAGAGCAGTCCGCCGTCCCAGGCGCGGCTAGCCGCCTGAACAGACGGACAGGGCGCGGTCGCAGCCGTTAACGGACTTGCCGCAATTCCACCCCATCGGTGCGCTCTAGCGCCGTCCTCGCCTGCCCTGTAAAACCCCCGTCGGGGTGGCTTGGGGGACTGATGCGTCTGACGTTGAACTTGAAGACTGTCCTGATCGCCGTTGCGGTGCTCGCGGCGTCGTTTTTCATCAGCTTGAAGGCGATGGATTGGCTGTCGCCGCGCGCGACCAATTCGGCGCCGCCGGTCGCGCAACTGCCGCCGCTGCCGCCGGTCTCGAAAAGCTCGATCGTGGTGGCGCCCGTGGCGATCGCGCTGTCGGCGATCCGGGACCAGGCCGAGAAGGCCTCACCGCGCAATTTCGCCGGCAAGGCCGAGAATCCGATCTCGCAGATCCTGCAGGACGCCGATATCGGCTGGACCGCCGCCCGCGGACCGATGGCGGCCACTGGCGACAAGGACGTGCTGACGCTGTCGACGCCGATCAGCGGCAAGCTGAACGTGACGGGGTCGTTGTCATCGAAGGCCACCGGCGCGCTCGGCGAGGCGCTCGGCAGCGTGCTCGGCGGCGACGCGGCAAAACGGATCGGCGCGGTCAACATCAAGAATTTGAACGCCAGCGCCGAGATCAAGGGCAATGTGGTCGTCACGTCGCGTCCAAAACTCGCGGCGGCCTGGCATCTCGAGCCCAATCTCGGCGCGCAGGTCAATCTCGGCGACACCAACCTCAACGTGGCCGGCGCCAAGGTCAACGTGCCGGCGCAGGTGAAGCCGCTGATCGACAAGACGGTCGGCGATCAGCTCAACGTCGTCTCCGAGCGTATCCGCAACGATCCCAGCCTGCGCGAGAACGCGAAGGTGCAGTGGGCCAAGGCCTGCCGCTCGATCCCGCTGCAAGGCGGCGGTTCCTCGGCCGCGCTGCCGCCGCTCTGGCTCGAGATGAAGCCGACCCGCGCGATCGCCGCGCAGCCGCGCGTCGACGCGCAGAACGTGACGCTGCTGCTCGGCCTGGAGGCCGAGACGCGCGTGACGTCGACGCAGACCAAGCCGGACTGCCCGTTCCCCGACAAGATCTCGATCGTGCCGCCGACCGGCACCGGCGTGAACATCGGCGTTCCCATCGATGTGCCCTTCACCGAGATCAACAAGCTGATCGCCGCACAGATGGTCGGCCACACCTATCCCGAGGACGGCTCCGGTCCAGTCGAGGTCACGGTGAAGAGCGTCAACGTCGTCCCCTCCGGCGAGCGGCTGCTGATCTCGCTCTTGGTGCGTGCCAAGGAGAAGAAGAGCTGGCTTGGGCTCGGCGCCGAGGCGACCGTGCACATCTGGGGCCGGCCGATGCTCGACCAGGCGCAGCAGACGCTGCGGCTCGCCGACATCCAGCTCGCGGTGGAGTCCGAGGCGGCCTTCGGTCTGCTCGGCGCAGCAGCCCGCGCGGTGGTGCCGCAGATGCAGCAGGCGCTGGTGCAGAAGGCGACGCTCGACCTGAAGCCGATCGCCGCCAACGCGCGCGAGAAGATCGCGGGCGTCATTGCCGACTTCCAGAAGAGCGAGGACGGCGTCAAGGTCGAGGCCAATATCAGCAGCCTCACGCTGGCCGACATCGCCTTCGATTCCAAGACGCTGCGCGTGGTCGCGGAAGCCGGCGGTACACTCAACGTGTACGTGACCAGGCTGTCGGGGATGTAGCACATCTTCGCGGCACCTGCCGCCCGCTATCTCGTCGCTTGCGCCGCTGGCATTCTCGTCGGAGGGTGCTAAGCTGTTTCTCCCAACCTCGAACGAGGTTGCTGACAGCATCGTAGGGGACACGCGAGGACAACATGGAAGCCGGCATGGTCACGCCTGCGCCGGCATTGGTGCGATTTTCCGGGATTCAGAAGACCTATGATGGCGAGCATCTCGTGGTGAAGAACCTCGATCTCGACATCAAAAAGGGCGAGTTCATCACCCTGCTCGGCCCGTCGGGCTCGGGCAAGACCACCACGCTGATGATGCTGGCTGGCTTCGAGGTTCCGACCCAGGGCGAGATCTATCTCGCCGACAGGGCGATCAAGAACATGCCGCCGCACAAGCGCGACATCGGCATGGTGTTCCAGAACTATGCCCTGTTTCCGCACCTGACGATCGAGGAGAACGTCGCCTTTCCGTTGTCCGTACGCAACGTCAACAAGGCGGAGACGCAAGCGCGCGTCAAGGCGGCGCTGCGCATGATCAAGATGGAGACCCTGGCGCAGCGGCGGCCCGGGCAACTGTCCGGCGGCCAGCAGCAGCGCGTGGCGCTGGCCCGCGCGCTGGTCTTCAACCCGCAGCTCGTGTTGATGGACGAGCCCCTGGGCGCCCTCGACAAGCGCCTGCGCGAACAGATGCAGCTGGAGATCAAGCAGCTGCACGAGACGATGGGCATCACCGTCGTCTATGTCACCCACGACCAGAGCGAAGCGCTCACCATGTCGGACCGGATCGCCGTGTTCAACGACGGCATCGTGCAGCAGATCGACAGGCCCGACGCGCTGTATGAGCAGCCGGTCAACAGCTTTGTCGCCAACTTCGTCGGCGAGAACAATGTGCTGGCCGGCACCGTGGAGACGATCGAGAAGGACTATTGCCGCGTCACGCTGGCGGCCGGCGGCTCCGTCATGGCACGTGCGGTCAACGTATCAGGCATAGGCGCATCGACGTCCCTGTCGGTGCGGCCGGAGCGGATCGCCATCATCCCTGATAGCGGCTCCAGCGACGAACCGAACCGGCTGCCGGCCAAGGTGCAGAACACCATCTATCTCGGTGACCACGCCTTGGCCGTGCTCGATGTCTCAGGGAACGCCGAGTTCATGGTCAAGCTTCAGCCGGGGGCACATGATAGCCTGAGGCATGGCGAGAATGTCTTCATCACCTTCCGCCCCGAGGACTGCCTCGCGCTCGATCCCGTCTGATCCCAACGCAAGCGAAGCTGCATCGATCACGTCAACGCAACGCAGATGAAGAAGGAACAAGGACCATGCTGAAGCGCAACATTGCTCTGGGTTTCGCCGCGGCGTTCAGCGCCAGCGCCGCGCTGGCCACGGTCGCGCAGGCGCGTGACCTCACCGTCGTGTCATGGGGCGGCGCCTATCAGGACGCCCAGAAGAAGGTCTATTTCGAGCCGTTCAAGAAGGCGGCCGGCATTGCCATGAACGACGAGTCCTGGGACGGCGGCGTCGGCGTGTTGCGCGCCAAGGTCCAGGGTGGCGCCGCCACCTGGGACGTCGTCCAGGTCGAGAGCGACGAGCTCGCGGTCGGCTGCGAGGAAGGCCTGTTCGAGAAGCTGGACTATTCCAAGATCGGCGGCGAGGCCGCTTACATCCAGCCGTCAGTCAATCCCTGCGGCGTCGGCGCCATCCTCTACGATTTCGTGCTCGGCTACGACAAGGACAAGCTGAAGGAAGCGCCCAAAGGCTGGGCCGACTTCTTCGACACCAAGAAGATTCCGGGCAAGCGCGCCCTGCGTCAGGGCCCGAAGACCACGCTGGAGATCGCCCTCATGGCCGACGGCGTCGCACCGAAGGACGTCTACAAGGTGCTGGCGACCGACGAAGGCGTCGATCGCGCGTTCAAGAAGCTGGATACCATCAAGGGCGACCTCGTCTGGTGGAAGGCCGGCGCCCAGCCGCCGCAACTGCTCGCCTCCGGCGAGGTGGCGATGACCTCGGTCTACAATGGCCGCATCGACACCGCGAACAAGAACGAGAAGAAGAACTTTGGCATGGTGTGGGACGGCGCGCTCTTCACCCTCGACAGCTGGGTCATCCTGAAGGGTAGCCCGAACAAGGACGCGGCCTACAAGTTCCTGGACTTCGCCGGCAAGGCGGAGAACCAGTCCAAATTGTCGGAGAACATTGCCTACGGCACCTCGAACAAGGACGCCGCCGCCCTGATCCAACCGGCCGTCCTGAAAGATCTGCCGACCGCGCCTGCCAACATCAAGAACGCGGTCGAGATCAACGTCGCCTTCTGGCTCGAGAACATCGACCGCCTGACCGAGCGCTTCAACAAATGGGCCGCGAAATAGCGTACCCTGCAAGGCTCGACAAATGACGGATGCGCTCCTGACCGGCGCCGATGCGTCGACCGAGGTGCCGCTCAAGCGCCGATTGAGGCGTGCGGAGCGGACACGCCAGGTCAAGGCGTTGGCGCTGGTGCTGCCGCTTCTCGTCTTCCTGCTCTTCACCTTCGCAGGCCCCATCGCCGGCATGCTGTGGCGCGCGGTCGATGACCGCGAGGTCCGCCAGGTTCTGCCGCAAACCGTGGTTGCGCTCGCCAATTGGGACGGCAAGGACCTGCCGGACGAAAAGGCCTACGCAGCGCTGGCAGGCGACATCCTGGCGGCGCGCGCCTCCGGCACCCTCGCCATCGCGGCCAAGCGGCTCAACTACGCCCTGAACGGCTTTCGCACGATCCTGACCAGCACCGCACGCAATCTGAAGGCAGCACCCGAGCCGGGCACCGCCAAGGAGACGCTGGGCAAGATCAACCCGGCCTGGCGCGAACGCACCACCTGGACGACGATCAGGGATGCCAGTGGCCCGGTGACCGGTTTCTACCTGCTGGCGGCGCTCGACCTGACGCGGAACGTGGACGGCGCGATCGTCGCAGCCTCGCCGGATCAGGCCATCTACCGCGATGTTTTCGCCCGCACCTTCCTCATCAGCATCAGTGTCACCGCGCTCTGCCTGATCCTTGGCTTCCCGGTCGCCTACCTGCTGGCGACCTTGCCGCCCGGCCGGTCGAACCTGCTGATGGTCTTCGTGCTGCTGCCATTCTGGACCTCGCTTCTGGTCCGCACCTGCGCCTGGATCGTGCTGCTGCAGAGCAGGGGCGTCGTCAACGACAGCCTGCACTGGCTTGGCATCATCGACGAGCCGCTGCGCCTGATCTACAACCGGTTCGGTGTCTGCGTGGCCATGACCCACGTGCTGCTGCCGTTCATGATCCTGCCGCTGTACAGCAGCATGAAGGCGATCTCGCCGGCTTACATGCGTGCCGCCGCCTCGCTCGGTGCACCACCCCTCACCGCCTTCCTGCGGATCTATTTGCCGCAAACCCTGCCCGGCATCGGCGCGGGAAGCCTGCTCGTCTTCATCCTGGCGCTCGGTTACTACATCACGCCGGCCCTCGTCGGCGGCGCCGCCGATCAGATGATCAGCTATTTCATCGCGCTCTACACCACCGAGACCGCCAATTGGGGTCTTGCCTCGGCGTTGGGCGCGGTGCTGCTGCTTGCCACTATTCTGCTCGCTCTCGTCTACGGCAAGCTGGTGCAGGGCCAGCAGGTCACGGGAGGGATGAAGAATTGAGCGACCACTCTTCCCTCCGCACGCCCAGCCAGCGCATCGCGTGGACCGCCACCATCGTCATCTCGACGCTGGTGTTCATCTTCCTGATCACACCCATCCTGGCGATCATGCCGCTGTCCTTCAGCTCAGGATCGTATCTCACCTATCCGCTGCCCGGCCTATCCTTGCGCTGGTACGACGATTTCATCAATTCGCCGCGCTGGATGAATTCGCTGAAGAACAGCATGATCATCGGCGTCGCTTCGACCCTGCTGTCGATGGTTTTGGGCACGCTGGCCGCGCTGGGGCTGGCGCAATGGAAGAGCCGGTTCAAGCCGCTGGTGCTGGCTTTCGTGCTGTCGCCGGTGGTCGTGCCCGGCGTCATCACCGCGGTCGGTCTGTATTTCTTCTTCGCGCCGATCGGACTGACCGGCAGCTATCTCGGCTTGATCCTGGCTCACACGGCGCTTGCGACGCCCTTTGTGGTGATCACGGTCGGCGCGACGCTGCAGAGCTTCGACACCAATCTGGCGCGCGCCGCTGCCTCCCTTGGCGCCTCGCCGCTCGATGCGTTCCGCCGCGTAATCCTGCCGCTGATCCTGCCGGGGCTCGCGTCGGGCGCGCTGTTCGCCTTCGCGACCAGCTTCGACGAGGTGGTGATCGTGCTGTTCATGGCAGGGCCAGAGCAGCGCACCCTGCCGCGCGAGATGTTCAGCGGCATCCGCGAGAACATCAGCCCGACCATCACGGCCGCGGCGGTGATTTTGACGACAGTCTCGGTCATCCTCCTCGCCACCCTGGAAGGCCTGCGCCGACGCAACGAACGGCTCAAGGGCAGCAGCGCCTGAGCGGCCGCGCTCTTCTACCCTCCACCCTTCGGCCTGTCCGTCACATGTATCGTCTCACGCTGTCGAGAAATCGTTGTTTCTCGCCGGGCGCGTAACCTTGGGAAGCTCCATAATACGGTTCATCGTATTGATTGTACGGTGCGGACCGGGAGTGGATCCGCGGCGCAGGTGGCGCGTACGACCTGATCTCGGCGGGCGCGGGCGATCTTGATCCGACTTGGCGAGAATGATGCCGATTGCTCCCTCTCACCGGCGCCGTCGCACCAGCGTAATACGGGTTGAGGACGCACATCTGACCGTTGGCCGACGCCCTGCATTGGTCCATCGTCGTGTAGCTGCATCTATAGTAAGGGGTGGCTCCGAATGAGACGACGTACAGGCAAACGGGAAAAGCCGGATCATATCTCTGAGCCCGGGCGTGCCCTGCTGTTAAGACGATACCTATCGTCAAAATCGTCAAAGCCAATGTGCGCATTGGAACCTCCTCCAAGTCGTTACAACACTGGGCCCACTCAGATCGCAAGCAGTATTGGTCCAAGTCAATGCTCACGGAATAGGTTCATGCGCGTGCCGTGAGAGGCCGCGCCAGTCTTGCGCGAGGAGCCTTCTGAATCGCGCGGAAGTCAGACATCCCACGCGCACCCTCTCGCCGCTTCGCGGCGCCTAAGATTAACACCGTCGCGCCCTACTTATTCTCGATCTTTTCCACTTGTCCCTGTGGGACCTCAACAAGCTGATCGCCACCGTGCCCGGCGACGAAGCCTTCCGTCCGCTCGACAAGGGCGGCTGCCCGCTGGTGAAAGAACGAAGAATCCTCTCCCTCTCCCCGCAAGCGGGGCGAGGTAAGAAGAGACACGACAGCGCGCCCGGTGAAAACCGGGCGCGCTTCGTTGAGGCCGTCACGCGAGCCGCATTACTCCGAGTACTTGAACTCGGGCATGTTCTTCAGCTCGTCCTTGGACGCGTTGAACACGGCGTGGTCCGGATACCATTTCGAGCCCGACGGCGCCGTCGTGGCCGTCTTGTCGGTGCCGGTCGCAGCGCCGGTGGTGGTGGTCGACTTGCTCATGGTGCCGGGGGCGCCCGGAGCCCCGCCGGTGCCGGTGCCGGTATAGGCCACCGCCTCATTGACGAACTTCAGCTTCTCGTACGGCACGGCAACGAGATGCTCGCCCATGCCGAGGAAGCCGCCGACGCCGATCACCGCGATCTTCACGGCACCGCTCTTGTCCATCAGCAGGTCGTTGATCGAGCCGATGTTCTCGTTGGCCTCGTTATAGATCTTCACGCCCGCCATCTTCGAGGCGCGCCATTCGCCCGACGCGGTCGTGGTTGTGCTCGTCGCGCTGGCCGCGGGTGGCGACTTGTCGGTGGTGGAGGTCGGGTTTTGCGCGAACGCAACGGTCGCAAGCAAAGCCGTGCCGGCAAGGCCGGCGGCGATCGATTTCATCAACATGGTTGTCCTCTCCTTCAGCAGAAACTTATGCGGAGAGAACAGCCACGATCACGTGCAGTTCCTGAGCTGCGGCAATTTCGTTGCGCCATTGCGGCGCTGCATTGCGAAGGAGGTTCCTGCGTCGCCTAGGAACGGTTTGCGGTTCCCCGCCGACGATCATGCGCCCTGGGTGAAGCACGATCGCGGCGAGGAACGCGCCGACCCGCGTCGCTCAGGGTCAGCTCTTGTAGTCGATCAGCAGCGCCGAAAAATCCGAACTGCTCGAGGAGCTGGTCGTGCCGTTCGCACCGTAGGACGAGCTCGAGGACTGCGACTGCTGCAGCGCCTGGAGGAATTGCTCGAGGATCTTGGCCGTGCCGCTATCGGTCGAGCTGCTGCTGGCCGTCTGGCCCGTCGACGACGCGGAATCCGAGGAGCCGTCATCCGACGGCGGCGGACCGGGAGGCGGGCCACCCGTGCCGCCGGGACCGCCGGGCCCTTTGGAGAAGGCGGACTGAAACACGCCCTTCAATTCGTCGGCCTGGTCTGACGTCAGCGTCCCGTTCGAAACCTTGGTGGAGATGAGATCGTCGATCTTCGATTTCAGCCCGTCCTTGGACGGCCTGGTGCCGCCGGACTGATCGCTGGAGCGGCTCTGCTGGAGCGCCGTGTCGACGTCTTGCAGGGCGGTCGTGAGCGCGGACTGGTCCGACGACGAGATCGTCCCGTCGGACACTTCCGATTGCAATTCCTGCTGCAGCTTTTGCAGCGGCGACTGGTGATTGCTGGCGGAGGCCGCCGAAATCGAGGTCATGATGGCTCCGTGGGTTTACGGGATTTCTTGCACTTCCACGCCACGGTATGGGTTAACGGGCTTAACGAGACCTTGCCGTATGACTACGCGGTGGTTGCGGGGTGTTGCGGGAATACATTCGGAAACAATCTGAAACAAAAATCTTCGCCTTTTGGCCCGAATCTTGGACAAACAAAGCTCATGGCCAACCCTTCTCCCAACATTCTGGTCGTCGAGGACGACCGCGAAACCCGGACGTTGATTGCGAAATATCTCCGCAACAACTCCTGCAACGTGACCGCTGTGAGCGACGGCCGCGAGATGTCGCGTGCCATGGCCGACCACCGCGTTGATCTCATCATCCTCGACGTCATGCTGCCGGGCGAGGACGGTCTCAGCCTGTGCCGTAAGGTGCGCGCCGAGGCACAGACGCCGATCATCATGCTGACCGCGCGCGGCGAGGACGTCGACCGCATCGTCGGCCTCGAGATGGGCGCGGATGATTATCTACCGAAGCCGTTCAACCCGCGCGAGCTGCTCGCCCGCATCAACGCCGTGCTGCGGCGTCAGGCCTCCGCACAGGCAGCGAGCTCGATCGAGGGCGCCTCCACGCTCGCCTTCGAAGGCTGGCGCATCGACCTGCGGCTGCGCGAGCTGCGCAATCCGGAAGGCGCGCGCGTCGCGGTGACCAGCGCCGAGTTCGACCTGCTCCGCACGTTCTGCGAGCGTCCCGGCCGCGTGCTGTCGCGCGACAGCCTGCTCGACCTCACGCAGGGCCGCAACGCCGGCTCGTTCGAACGCTCCATCGACGTGCTGGTCAGCCGCATCCGCCGCAAGATCGAGCCCAATCCGGCCGATCCCAGCATCATCAAGACGGTGCGTTCCGGCGGTTATTTGTTTACGCCCAGAACGGAAGCGGTTACGACGCCCCTGAGCAACTGACAGGGCGTGCGACGATGAGACCGTTCGGGTTCTTCCACCTCAAGGGCATCGGCGGCCAGATCGCCGCGCTGGTGCTGGCCTCGACCGTCGCGCTGCATCTCGTCGTCACCGCCGCCTTCCTGATCAGCCGGCCCGACCGTCCGGACGCGCCACCGGACGGCGCGCCCCAATTGATGGATGCAGCGCTGCTGCTCGGCTCGGCCGAGCCCGACGACCGGCCGCGCCTCATCGCAGATCTCGCACGCGCGTTCCCCAAGCTCAACATCGAGATATCAGCGCCTGATACGGCGACGGTGGTCGAGGACAGCGAAAGCCAGCACCTGCACGGGCTGCGCCGCCATCTCGGCCGCGGCTACAAGGTGGTGCAGCTTGCGCCCGAGGGCGGCGCCCGCCGCATCGGCGTCGAATTGCCTGACGGCACCATGATCGCGGGCCATGTCGAGAACGGTCCGCGTCCGTGGTTCTGGGGCGCGCCGTGGCTGGTGACGCTGATGACGGCCTTCATCTGCATCAGCGTGCTCGGCCTGTGGGCGGCGCGCGCGCTGGCGACGCCGTTGTCGTCCTTTGCCAAGGCCGCCGAGAATTTCAGCCTGGACGGCGCCGCCGAGCCGTTGCCCGAGCGCGGCCCGGAGGAGATCCGCTCGGTGGCCCGCGCGCTCAACCGCATGCATGAGCGGATCGCGCGGCTGATGTCGGATCGCACCCGCATGCTGGCTGCGATCAGCCACGATCTGCGCACGCCGATCACGCGGCTGCGCCTGCGCGCCGAGTTCATCGAGGACGAGGGCAACCGCAAGCGCATGCTGATCGATCTCGACCAGATGCGCTCGATGCTGGAAAGCGTGCTGTCGCTGCTGCGCAACGACCGCAAGATCGAAGCCGTGACGCTGGTCGATATCGCCAGCACGCTGCAGCTGATCGCCGATCAGTTCGGCGACATGGGCCATGTCGTGCACTATGACGGCCCGTCATCGGCGACCGCCGCGGCGCGTCCCGACGATCTGCATCGCGGCATCACCAACCTGGTCGAGAACGCGGTGCGCTTCGGCGCCGAGGTGACGATCCGCCTCGATGTATCAGGCACGAGTTTCTTCATCGACGTCGAGGATGACGGCCCCGGCATTTCCGATGCGCGCAAGCAGGAGATGTTGGAGCCGTTCGTGCGCGGCGACGATGCGCGCACCATGGACGATTCCACCGGCTTCGGTCTCGGTCTGTCGATCGCACGCGCGATCGCGCTCGCCCATGGCGGCGAGCTGTCGCTGCACGACCGCCAGCCGCACGGGCTGATTGTGCGGATGCAATTGCCGGTGTGGCAGCAGCCGCGGCTGGCCGCGTAAGTCGCCGCTTAAGCGGCGAGCGGCGGGTGCTCGATCGCGGGCTTGTCGAAGATCGCCACCGCCTCGAAGCAATAGCCGCAGGCCTGGCACTTCCAGAGATAGGAAACGCGGCCTTCTCCCGGCTCGATCCAATCCGGGAACGGGATCGGCGTGCCGCATTGGGCACACGGGTTCTGCATGGGGATGTCGTCGATGTGTGCTCTGGTCATGGACGTCCTCCCGAAATGCCGTTTCTGACTTGCAGTTTTTGGGCGAAGGCGCGCGAATGAACAGGCCTGCTGTCGCGCAACGCGCTCCGCCAGTGTTGCTGTTAACCCAGGTTTAAGTCGCAAAAACGACGAGACAGCCAAAATCGCCGATGGCGGCGTTTCGCCACATCATCGCCGCGTTCCCACGGCCTAACGCGCACGGGCGCAGGTCCGTTCTGCCGAGGAACATTTCGATGAAAATTTTTCGTATTGCCGTGTTCGTCGCGGCCGGACTGGTGTCGCCGCAGGCCGCATTCGCCGGCCAGGCCGACTATGCCGAGATGGTCGCCATGCATGCGCGTGCCAACGGCGTGCCGGAGGCGCTGGTGCATCGCGTCATCATGCGCGAGAGCCGCTATCAGCCTGGTCTGGTCGGCCGTGGCGGCACCATCGGCATGATGCAGATCAAGCTCGCGACCGCCCGCGGCCTCGGCTACACCGGCGATGCCGCCGGCCTGCGCGACCCCGACACCAATCTCACCTATGCGGTGAAATATCTCGCCGGCGCCTACCGTGCCGCCAACGGCGACCACGACCGAGCCGTGCGTTATTTCGCGGGCGGCTATTACTACGCTGCAAAGCGGCAGCGCCAGCAGATGGTGCAACAGGCGAGCTTCGAGCCTCAGCTCGAGCCGAACGGCAATCCGCAGCCGATATTCGGCACGTTGCCGCACAGGAAGCTCGCCCAGCGCGTCCGCAACGCCCGGGCGCAGGTTCCTCACGATTGAACGTCATTCCGGGACGGCGCGCCAGCGACGAACTATGGTGCGCAATTGCGCACCTGAGGTTCGGTCCTGCGGACCACCCCGGAATGACTGCCCTGTGGCTAACGCGTTGACACCAGCCGTCACTGGCCTACATTAGAGCCGTTCCGAGGGGTGCTCCGAGGAGGAGCTGAGATACCGCTAAATGGGCAAACCTGCCCAGGACCGCGGTGACCCTTTGAACCTGATCCGGGTCATGCCGGCGAAGGGACAGGGATGTTGCAGACGACCAGACGACCGGATTCTCCGGTATCCATCATCGGCGCAGGCATAGCCGGAGCCTGGCAGGCGCTGTTGTTCGCGCAGGCCGGCCATGCCGTGACGTTACACGAGCGCGGTGACGCGGCCATGACCGGCGCCACCAGCCATTGGGCCGGCGGCATGCTCGCGCCCTGGTGCGAGGCGGAGGTCGCCGAACCCATCATCAGCCGCCTCGGCCTGCGCTCCCTCGATATCTGGCGGCGCGAGCTGCCGGATATCCCGTTCAACGGCTCGCTCGTCGTCGCCCATCCGCGCGAGCGCAACGACTTTGAGCGCTTTGCGCGGATGACCGAGGGCCACCGCCGGCTCGATGCCACGGCTCTTGCCGGGATCGAACCGTCGCTGGAAGGCCGTTTCCGCGAGGCGCTGTTCTTCCCCACCGAGGGCCATGTCGAGCCGCGCCGCGTGCTGCCGAAGCTGCATGAGCGCATCGTTGCGGCCGGCGGCGCCATCAAGTTCGGCAGCGACGTCACCGCGAAAGATCTCGACGGCATCGTGATCGACTGCCGCGGCCTCGGCGCGCGCGAGGAGCAACCTGAGCTTCGCGGCGTCAAGGGCGAGATGATTTTGATCGAGACCAGCGAGGTGCAGCTGGCACGTCCGGTGCGGCTGATCCATCCGCGCTGGCCGCTCTACGTGATTCCGCGCGAGGCCGGCTTGTTCATGCTCGGCGCCACCTCGATCGAGGCCGAGGACACCGGCGTCAGCGTGCGCTCGGCGCTGGAGCTGCTCGGTGCGGCCTATGCGGTGCATCCGGCCTTCGGCGAGGCCCGCATCGTCGAGTTCGGCTCGGGCCTTCGGCCTGCGTATCCCGACAATCTGCCACGCATCGGCGTGCGCGGCAGCAAGATCAGCGTCAACGGGCTCTACCGCCACGGCTTCCTGCTCGCCCCGGCCCTCGCCGAGCTGACGCTTTCCTATGTCGAGCGCGGCCAGATCGACAATGAGGTGATGCAATGCTTGTGATCATCAACGGCGAGCAGCGCGAGGTGAATTCGGCCAGCGTCGACGCGCTGCTCATCGAGCTCGACTACGAGGGCACGCATTTCGCCATCGCGCTCAATTACGACGTCGTGCCGAAGAGCCGCTGGGCAGAGACCCATCTCAAGGCCGGCGACGAGATCGAGATCATCACACCGCGGCAGGGAGGGTGAGGACATGGTGACCTTCTACGGCAAGCAATTCACCTCCCGCCTGCTCATCGGCAGCGCCCTCTATCCCTCGCCTGCGATCATGCAAGAGGCGATCCGCGCCTCCGGCTCGAACATCGTCACGGTATCGCTGCGGCGCGAATCCGCCGGCGGCAAGACCGGGGACGCATTCTGGAAGCTGATCCGCGAGCTCGACGTCGCCGTGCTGCCGAACACCGCCGGCTGCCGCAGCGTGCGCGAGGCGGTGACCACGGCAAAACTCGCGCGCGAATTGTTCGGCACCTCCTGGATCAAGCTCGAAGTCATCGCCGACAACGACACGCTGCAGCCCGACGTCGTCGGCCTGGTCGAGGCCTCGGCCATCCTGATCAAGGACGGCTTTGAGGTCTTCCCCTATTGCACGGAAGACCTCTCGGTCGCGAACCGGCTGGTCGATGCCGGCTGCAAGGTGGTGATGCCATGGGCCGCGCCGATCGGCAGCGCGAAAGGCATCACGAACCGCGACGCGCTGAAGCTGCTGCGCGAACGTCTGCCCGACATCACGCTAGTGGTCGACGCCGGCATCGGCGCGCCCTCGCATGCCGCCGAAGCGCTCGAGCTCGGCTATGACGCCGTGCTGCTCAACACGGCGATCGCAAAGGCCGCCGATCCCGTCGCCATGGCCAACGCCTTCCGCCTCGGCATCGATGCCGGCCGCACCGCTTTTGAAGCCGGGCTGATGAACGCCCGCGATTTCGCCTCCCCCTCCACCCCTGTCGTTGGGACCCCGTTCTGGCATGCCGTATCCTGATCGCTTCTATCCCGTCGTCGACAGCCTCAAATGGGTCGAGCGGCTGACCAAGCTCGGCGTCGGCACCATTCAGCTGCGCGCGAAAGAGCTCAACGACGCCGAGGCACTGCAGATCGTCACCGACGCGCTGGCGATCACGAACGGCACGCAAGCCAAGCTGGTCGTGAACGACTATTGGCGCGCGGCGATCGTCGCCGGCGCAAAATATCTGCATCTCGGCCAGGAGGATCTGGCGGACGCCGACCTCAAGGCGATCCGCGAGGCCGGCCTGTCGCTCGGCGTCTCCACGCATGACGACGCGGAGCTTGAGACCGCGCTCGCCGCCAAGCCTGACTACGTCGCGCTCGGTCCGATCTTCTTCACCACGCTGAAATCGATGCGGTTCGAACCGCAGGGCATTCCAAAGATCACGGAATGGAAGAAGCGCGTAGGCCACATCCCGCTGGTCGCGATCGGCGGCATCAAGTTCGAGCACGCCGCGGAGATTTTTGCCGCCGGCGCCGATTCCATCGCCGTCGTCAGCGACGTCACCCAAAATGCCGACCCGGATGCGCGGGTGCGGCAGTGGCTTGGCCAGTCGAAGGAGGCTGCGTGATGCGCACACTCTCTCCACACCGTCATTGCGAGGAGCACTTGCGACGAAGCAATCCAGACTATCTCCGCAGAGAGATTCTGGATTGCTTCGCTGCGCTCGCAATGACGGAGCAAGACCTTTCGATCCGTCACCCTGAGGTGGCCGCCTCTTCGGCGGCCCTCGAAGGGCGACGGCCCGGCTCGTTCATCCTTCGAGGCGCGCAAGTGCGCGCACCTCAGGATGACGAGATTGAAATTGCACCCAGGAATTAAAGAGTAACCGGAGGATCCCATGAACATCCGCTCCAACCCCGACAAGACCGTTCCCGCCGTCACTACCGGCCCGCTGCCGTCCTCGCGAAAGATCTTCGCCTCGCCCGACGCTGCGCCCGACCTGCGCGTGCCCTTGCGCGAGATCATCCTGTCCGAAGGCGCGGGCGAGCCGAACCTGCCGGTCTACGACACCTCGGGCCCCTATACCGATCCGTCCGTGACCATCGACGTCAACGCCGGCCTCGCCCGCGACCGCAAGGCCTGGGTGTTGGAGCGCGGCGGCGTCGAGGAATATGACGGGCGCCAGATCAAGCCGGAGGACAATGGCAGCGTCTCCGCCGACAAGGCCGCGCGCTCCTTCGCCGCCTATCACAAGCCGCTGCGCGGCCTCGACGGCCACAAGATTACCCAGCTCGAATTCGCCCGCGCCGGCATCATCACCAAGGAGATGATCTACGTCGCCGCCCGCGAAAATCTCGGCCGCAAGCAGCGGCTCGAGCGCGCCGAAGCAGCACTCGCCGACGGCGAAAGCTTCGGCGCGGAAGTCCCCGCCTTCATCACCCCGGAGTTCGTGCGCTCTGAGATCGCGCGCGGCCGCGCCATCATCCCCTCCAACATCAATCACTCAGAACTCGAGCCGATGATCATCGGCCGCAACTTCCTGACCAAGATCAATGCCAATATCGGCAACTCGGCGGTGACCTCGTCGGTCGAGGAAGAGGTCGAGAAGATGGTGTGGGCGATCCGCTGGGGCGCCGACACCGTGATGGACCTCTCCACCGGCCGCAACATCCACACCACCCGCGAATGGATCTTGCGCAACGCGCCGGTGCCGATCGGCACCGTTCCGATTTATCAGGCGCTGGAGAAGTGCAACGGCGACCCGGTGCAGCTGACCTGGGAGCTCTACAAGGACACGCTGATCGAGCAGTGCGAGCAGGGCGTCGACTATTTCACCATCCACGCCGGCGTGCGCCTGCAATATATCCACCTCACCGCCAGCCGCGTCACCGGCATCGTCAGCCGCGGCGGCTCGATCATGGCGAAGTGGTGCCTGGCGCATCACAAGGAAAGCTTCCTCTACACGCATTTCGACGAGATCTGCGACCTCATGCGCAAGTATGACGTCTCGTTCTCGCTCGGCGACGGCCTGCGCCCCGGCTCGATCGCCGACGCCAATGACCGCGCGCAGTTTGCGGAACTCGAGACGCTCGGCGAGCTCACCAAGATTGCGTGGGACAAGGGTTGCCAGGTCATGATCGAAGGCCCCGGCCACGTGCCGATGCACAAGATCAAGATCAACATGGACAAGCAGCTGAAAGAATGCGGCGAAGCGCCGTTCTACACGCTTGGACCGCTGACCACCGACATCGCGCCGGGCTACGACCACATCACCTCGGGCATCGGTGCCGCCATGATCGGCTGGTTCGGCTGCGCCATGCTCTGCTACGTCACGCCGAAGGAGCATCTCGGCCTGCCCGATCGTAACGATGTCAAGACCGGCGTCATCACCTACAAGATCGCCGCGCATGCGAGCGATCTCGCCAAGGGCCACCCGGCCGCCCAGCTGCGTGACGACGCGCTCTCCCGCGCCCGTTTCGACTTCCGCTGGACCGACCAGTTTAACCTCGGTCTCGACCCTGATACCGCCAAGAACTTCCACGACGAGACCCTGCCGAAGGAAGCCCACAAGGTCGCCCATTTCTGCTCGATGTGCGGACCAAAGTTCTGCTCGATGAAGATCACGCAGGACGTGCGGGATTACGCCGCGACGCTGAATGATCCGAACTCGGTGGGCATGTCGATGAGCGGCACCGCCGAGGACGGCATGGCCAGGATGAGCGCGAAGTTCAAGGAGATGGGCTCAAGCGTGTATCTGGATGCGGAGAAGGTGAAGGAGAGTAATCGGGTGCTGTGAGCGACAGCGCCGACGCTTTCCCAACCTGCCTTGGATTAGTTTTAGCATCGGAGGACGTGTAGAGGCCGGGCGAGAGCCTGGCCTCTTTATCCTTTGGCAAAGATTTAAGCTAGCAGAGCGCTATGAGGACGAGCGTCCGGCGCTAGTCCGGGGATAGGTTTTTGGCTCTTTAGGCGCGTCGATCTTGGTACTCTTGTTCCGTGAGGTCTTCCAACTCTTGGTCACCCATTGAAAAGGACCAGGTGGTCCTCTTCGTAGTCGCGTCATTTTGGCGCCCCCCGAGAAACCACCAGGATCTGAATTCCGGATTATCGTAGATCGACGGAACATCGCCGTTCTCGAACACCAGATCGAGCCGGTCCTTACTGATGGTCCGCGCTTCGACTATTTTGGTCCGTAGAATTCGATCGATATTGAGAGATTTTTGAGTGCCGTAGCCCGGATAAGCGTAGCGACATCCGGCGTCTTTGTCGCTCCGCTCATGCGGGTCAATGCCTGGGACAAATGAAGTTGCCCGATTCCTCCCCTCACCGCCTCCCCGACCAGCTCCGCCCCAACCTCCGCCTCGTCTTTGTCGGCACCGCCGCCTCTACGCGCTCGGCCGAACTCGGGCACTACTACGCCCATCCCGGCAACCGCTTCTGGCGCGCGATCCATGAGGCCGGCATCACGCCGCGGCGCTATCAGCCAAGCGAATTCGCAGGCTTGATCGAGCTCGGGATCGGCTTCACCGATCTCTCCAAGTCGGGCGCCGGGATGGATCATCAGATCGCGCGTGAGGCGATCGACGTGCCGGGGTTCAAGGCCAAGATCGATATCTATCAGCCGCGGACGATTGCGTTCACGAGCAAGAAGGCGGCGAGCTTGTTTTATGGCAGGCCGTCGAGCGGGATTTCGCTGGGGCGGCAGCCGCGCGATGAGAGCTGGCCGGAGGTATTCGTGCTGCCATCGCCGTCGGGGGCGGCGTCGGGGCATTGGACGCTGGAGCCGTGGCGGGATCTGGCGAAGTGGATTGCTGCGTAGGGTGGATTAGCAAAGCGTAATCCACCAAGTTCGTCCGGCCATCGCGGGAGCATGGTGGGTTACGCTTCGCTAATTTTACTGCGTCACAAGAGGAGTTTTGGGCGGTCTCGACGGACGGCGCCACAGCACGGGCATCGCATGATTATTCTGCTCAGCGCCCGGATCAAGCGCGCGCGCACAGTTGCAATCGAGTTTGGGACGTGGCGCTCAGGCCGCCAGGGCGGATCCGCGGGGTCGATAGTCGTCGGGTAAGCGAGGTGCCGGGAGCGGCGGGGCGCAACGAGGTCCTGAGGGGGGAATCGTCGCCCGCTCGGCGACCAGGAAGCCGTAAGCGGCGATGCACAGGGTCGCGTGATGATGGAAGCCCCGCCAGCCGCGCCCCTCGTAGTGACCCAGCCCGACCTCTTGCTTGAGCTCCTGGTAATCGCGCTCGATGCGCCAGCGCAGTTTCGCCAGATCGACGAGCCGCGTGAAGCTGATGGTCTCCGGCAGCGTGGAGAGCCAGTATCTGGTCGGCTCAGCTTCGCTCTTCGGCCATTCGATCAACAGCCACTCCGCCGACGATTTCTCCGGGATGAGCTTGTTGGACCCAACACGCACGCGAACACGAGCAAAGCGCGAGGTGAGCTGCTCGGCCGAGCCCTCCCGCCACTTCACCGTGCACCATTCAAGCTTGGGCAGACCGAGGGCCAGTGTCTTGGCCGTGACCAACTCAGGCTCGTCGCGCCGGCCGGTATTGTTCATCGGCTTGTCCATGCGCCGCGGGCCGGCGCCAGGCCCCCACATCAAAATAGTTGGCACAATGCCGGCCACGTAAGACACGTTCAACTCCGACATGCCTGCACGCAGCCGCGCGTCCCTGCCGTAAGCGGCATCCATCAAGGCAACGCCGCGCGGCAGGCTGGCCTCGCATGCCCGTCGTATCTGATCGAGTGCGATCTCCGGCTTGGTCTTGAACTTGATCTCCTTCGGAATGCCTGCCTTCTTTCGCCGTGCACGATCCTTGGCCCAGGTCTCCGGAAGGTACAGCCGGTAGTCGACCGGAAGGCTGCCGGTACGACTGGCGATCGACAGCGACACCGCCACCTGGCAGTTGGCCTGCTTGCCGAGTTGACCGCAATATTGGTGATGCACGCCGACCGAATGCTTGCCCTGCTTGGGAAACGAGGTGTCGTCGATGATCCAGGCCTCGATTGGCCCGTCCTTCTCCAGCGCCGGCAGCACCATCTGGCGGACCTTCGCCAGCACGTCCTCGTCGGACCAGCATGCATTCCCCACAAAGTGCAGCAACGACTGGTGCTGAGCAGCCGTCCGCGCCGGATCCGTTCGCGCCGCCAACGGTTCCACGCTCTTGCGTTCGCCGGGGAGCACCAACCCAGTGCAATAATCGCGCAACTGTCGCCTACGTCTCGGATGACCGATCACGCTCGAAAGACCGTCTACGTAAGCCCCAAAACGCTCTTCGGCTTCCCGGTGATTGTTGACACTCATCTGGCTCTCCGCGCGCCAATATATGAATCTCAACAGATACTTGATTCTCAGACCAAATCGCCGCGACCAACTGACTCAGTAGTACTAACCCACCCTACGAGAGCGCGCCAATTCCTCGCGCATCGCAAGGCTCTTATTCCTCGAACAACTCTTCGAACAATGCTTTCGCTCGTTCGAGTCCCTCGTCCGTGAACACGACAGACTTTACCTTGCCGACGGGGTCAAGAATCATCCCCTTGTCATGCAGGCGGCCGAGCACATCCCAATCAAAGCCTTTCCATGCACGATAGCCATCGTGCAGGGTCAAATAAAGCAACGCCAACGCCGCGTCGTCGATCTTGTCCTTGTTAATGGCCATCGTGACCTCACGCAGAGCAATGTTGAGGGCATTCTATTCGACCATAGCCAATCCGCAATGGCCTCGAATGCGCCATGCGATCGCTTCGTAGGGTGGCCAAAGGCGCCCTTGCGCCGTGCCCACCGTCTCTTCACAAATCCGGTCAAACGGTGGGCACGGCGCGAAGAGCGCGCCTTTGCCCACCCTACAAGAGCGCGCCCTAGAGATCGAAATTGCTCGGCAGCATGACCACGTCGCGAATTGTCATGCCGCGCGGCCGTGTCAGCATGAACATCACCACTTCAGCCACTTCGCTGGCCTCCAGCAGGCTTCCCGAGTCCCTCGCTTCCTGCAGCTTCTCGGCTGGCCAGTCCGCGAGCAGCGCGCTCACGACCGGGCCGGGCGAGATCGAGCCGACGCGAATGCCGTGCTTGAAGACCTGGCGCCGCACCGTCTGGACGAAGCAGTTGATCGCCCATTTGGACGACGCATAGACCGGCTCCCACGGCGTCGGAAAATGTGCCGCCAGCGAGCTCGTGACGATGATGTCGCCGGTCCCGCGCGCGATCATGTGCGGCAGCACGTCGTGCACATTCTTCATCACGACGTTGACATTCAGGTTCAGCATCCGGTCGATCGCCATCGTGTCGGCATCGACCAGGTCGCCACCGACATAGGTGCCCGCATTCGCATGCAGGATGTCGAGCTGTCCTGCCTGCTCCAGGACGCGCGGCAGCAGCGTTGCGCAGGCTTTGGGATCCAGGAGATCGATGACCAGCGGGGTCACCGCGTCGCCATGCTTGTTGCAGAGCGCCTTCAGCGCGGCCTCGTCGCGGTCGACCATCACCACGCGCGCGCCCGCGGCCAGCATCGCCTCGGCACTCGCCAACCCGATGCCCGACGCGGCCCCGGTCACGGCGGCAACCTTGCCTTCAAGTTCTCTCGTCATGAGCTCACCATCCTGCTGATGGTCGGCAGTATAGCGATCCCAAGCGAGGTCGCGAAGTGGAACACTTCGTAGGGTGGGTTAGTACTACTGAGTCAGTTGGTCGCGGCGATTTGGTCTGAGAATCAAGTATCTGTTGAGATTCATATATTGGCGCGCGGAGAGCCAGATGAGTGTCAACAATCACCGGGAAGCCGAAGAGCGTTTTGGGGCTTACGTAGACGGTCTTTCGAGCGTGATCGGTCATCCGAGACGTAGGCGACAGTTGCGCGATTATTGCACTGGGTTGGTGCTCCCCGGCGAACGCAAGAGCGTGGAACCGTTGGCGGCGCGAACGGATCCGGCGCGGACGGCTGCTCAGCACCAGTCGTTGCTGCACTTTGTGGGGAATGCATGCTGGTCCGACGAGGACGTGCTGGCGAAGGTCCGCCAGATGGTGCTGCCGGCGCTGGAGAAGGACGGGCCAATCGAGGCCTGGATCATCGACGACACCTCGTTTCCCAAGCAGGGCAAGCATTCGGTCGGCGTGCATCACCAATATTGCGGTCAACTCGGCAAGCAGGCCAACTGCCAGGTGGCGGTGTCGCTGTCGATCGCCAGTCGTACCGGCAGCCTTCCGGTCGACTACCGGCTGTACCTTCCGGAGACCTGGGCCAAGGATCGTGCACGGCGAAAGAAGGCAGGCATTCCGAAGGAGATCAAGTTCAAGACCAAGCCGGAGATCGCACTCGATCAGATACGACGGGCATGCGAGGCCAGCCTGCCGCGCGGCGTTGCCTTGATGGATGCCGCTTACGGCAGGGACGCGCGGCTGCGTGCAGGCATGTCGGAGTTGAACGTGTCTTACGTGGCCGGCATTGTGCCAACTATTTTGATGTGGGGGCCTGGCGCCGGCCCGCGGCGCATGGACAAGCCGATGAACAATACCGGCCGGCGCGACGAGCCTGAGTTGGTCACGGCCAAGACACTGGCCCTCGGTCTGCCCAAGCTTGAATGGTGCACGGTGAAGTGGCGGGAGGGCTCGGCCGAGCAGCTCACCTCGCGCTTTGCTCGTGTTCGCGTGCGTGTTGGGTCCAACAAGCTCATCCCGGAGAAATCGTCGGCGGAGTGGCTGTTGATCGAATGGCCGAAGAGCGAAGCTGAGCCGACCAGATACTGGCTCTCCACGCTGCCGGAGACCATCAGCTTCACGCGGCTCGTCGATCTGGCGAAACTGCGCTGGCGCATCGAGCGCGATTACCAGGAGCTCAAGCAAGAGGTCGGGCTGGGTCACTACGAGGGGCGCGGCTGGCGGGGCTTCCATCATCACGCGACCCTGTGCATCGCCGCTTACGGCTTCCTGGTCGCCGAGCGGGCGACGATTCCCCCCTCAGGACCTCGTTGCGCCCCGCCGCTCCCGGCACCTCGCTTACCCGACGACTATCGACCCCGCGGATCCGCCCTGGCGGCCTGAGCGCCACGTCCCAAACTCGATTGCAACTGTGCGCGCGCGCTTGATCCGGGCGCTGAGCAGAATAATCATGCGATGCCCGTGCTGTGGCGCCGTCCGTCGAGACCGCCCAAAACTCCTCTTGTGACGCAGTAAAATTAGCCCCGCGGATCGCGCGAAGCGCGAACCGCTAGGCGTAACCCACCAAGTCTGTCGCCACGGATTCAGAAGTGGTGGGTTACGCCAAGCAGATGCGCTTCGCACATCTGCAAGGCTAACCCGCCCTACGGCACAGCCAGCGCCTCACCCCGCATACGCCCTGTCCAACTCCGCAATCACGATCTTCCGCATTCCCATCATGGCCTGCATGACGCGGTTGGCCTTGCTGCGGTCGGGATCGCCGAGATAGCGGCCGAGCGCTGATGGGACCACTTGCCAGGACAGACCAAATTTGTCCTTGAGCCAGCCGCAGCGGGATTCCTCGCCGCCGGCGGCGGTGAGCTTCTCCCAAAAATAGTCCACCTCGCCTTGAGTCTCGACGCTGATGAAGAACGACACCGCCTCGTTGAAGCGGTATTGCGGCCCGCCGTTGAGCGCGTGGAAGCGCTGGCCTTCGAGCTCGAACACCGCCATGAAGTCGCTGACGGTCTCGACTTTGGCATTGGGGAACACCGATTTGTAGAAGGCGACGGCCTCCGGGACGTTGTTGTCGAACCAGAGGAACGGCGTGATGGAGGTCATGTGTGGATATCCTTTTGGCCTCGGATCGGCGCGCGTACGCGCGTCGTCGTCCCAAGGACGAAGCTGGGACCGGAATTCCGACAGGAGGGCGGAGGATTATTTCCGGCCCAACTCGTAGGATGGGTAGAGCGCAGCGAAACTGATCAATTGGACCGAAGCAAGAGGCGCGACCGTTCGATCGGGCCGGAGGTTGGACCGCGAGGTGAGCGATGGGTTTCGCTTCGCTCTACCCATCCTACACATCGGGAAACCGTATAACCTGTCGGAATCCGCACCGCCCGCTCGTCCTCTGGATGCAAGCCGCAACCACCCCGGAGTTCCCAGATGCCTCCCACCATCACCGCCTTTGAAAGCTCGCCCGACCGCGGCGGGGGCCAGGCGCGCGACATGCGCGTGCGCTGGGCGCTCGAGGAAGTCGGCCAGCCCTACGACGTTCGCCTCGTGTCGTTCGCGGCGATGAAGCAACCGGCGCATCGTGCGCTGCATCCGTTCGGGCAAATTCCGACCTATGAGGACGGCAATCTCGCCTTGTTCGAGTCCGGCGCGATCGTGCTTCATCTCGCCGAGCGCCATCGCGGATTGCTGCCTGACGAGGCGAATGCGAGATACCGCGCGATCGCGTGGATGTTTGCCGCACTCAATACGCTGGAGCCGCCGATCGTCGAGCTCGGAATGGCGATGCTGCTTGAGCGCGACAAGAGCTGGTACGAAGAGCGCCTGCCCATGCTCGAGAATCGCGTGCGCGTTCGCCTCGGCGAATTATCCGATCGCCTGGGCAACGCCGACTGGCTCGACGGCGCGTTCAGCGCCGGCGATCTCCTGATGGTGACCGTGCTGCGCAGATTGAATAGATCGCCGATACTGGGCGAATATTCCCGCCTTTCCGCCTATGTCGCGCGCGGCGAAGCGAGGCCGGCCTTCCGCCGCGCTTTCGACGCTCAATTGGCGGTTTTTACCGCCGCATCAACGCGCTGAGAAACTGTTGCAAGCGCGTTGCGGCAGCGATACGACTTGGGATGGAAGGACCGGGCATCAACCGGCCGCACATCATTCTGAGGAAGCCGCCGTCATGAGCGACGATCTCTCCGGTGTCTGGGACGGCACTTACATCCAGCCCGGCACGGGAATGGTCACGTTCACGGCGACGCTGGTCGAAGCCGGCGGCGCGCTCGAAGGCCACATCACCGAGCCCTGCTCGAATCCGCGCTGCCCGCTGCGCACCCACCGCGCCTCGATCACGGGCCATCGCTCAGGCCACGTCGTATCGTTCGTCAAGCGCTACGAGCCGCCGGGGTACGGCTTCGACATTGTCCACTACGACGGCATCATGAATGGAGAGGCGACCGAGATCGACGGGCGCTGGCAGCTGCCGGGCTCGTCCGGCTCGTTCCTGATGATCCGCTCCACCAAGCGCGCGCAGGCGAGCGCCACAGGCAAGCGGGCGGACGAACCGGCCCGCGAGTAAAAGGAGGAGCCATGCTGACGCTCTATTCGTATCCGGAACTCTTCGGCGTCGCCGACAACAACGGCTACGGGCTCAAGGTCTATGCCTTCCTGAAGCTCGCCGGCGTGGCGTTCGTGCATGAGCACGTGTTCGATGCCTCCGCAGCGCCGCGCGGGCAGCTGCCCTACATCGTCGACGACGGCGAGACCGTCGGCGACAGCGAGACGATCATCGCGCACGCCATCGCAAAATATCACCTGACCATCGATGCCGCGCTGTCGCCTGCGCAGCGCCGGACCCATCATCTCGTCACGCGCATGCTCGATGATCTCTACTGGGTGATGTCGTATTCACGCTGGAAGGACGAGCGCTACTACCCCGCGTTTCGCGACGGCTTCATCGCGCAGCATCGACAGATCGACGCTGATGGCTTCGAGAAGGCGAAGGCCTACAATGCGCAGCGCTATCACTACCAGGGCATCGGCCGCTACTCGCCCGAGCAGGCTTACGCACGGGGCCTTGCCGATTTGCAAGTGCTGGCCGAGATCGTGCCCGCGCACGGTTTTGTCGATGGCGAGCGGCCGACCAGCTGCGACGCCGGCATCTACGGCTTCATCGCGAATATCTATTATTTTCCGATCCCGACGCCGCTGAAGGCGTTCGTCGATGCGCAGAAGAACCTCGTCGCGCATTGCGAGCGGGTTCATGCGATGGTGAGTTTGTAGGGTGGGTTAGCCCCGCGGCTACGCGAAGCGTAGTCCGCTGGCGTAACCCACCGCTTCTCCATCCGCGTGGAAAGTAAAGAGGTGGGTTACGGCTTCGCCTACTAACCCACCCTACGGCAGCCTGCCCTACCGCATCGTGATCGCAAGTCCGCTCAGATCCGCGT
The DNA here is from genome assembly GCF_016616885.1 of Bradyrhizobium diazoefficiens. NCBI lineage: Bacteria > Pseudomonadati > Pseudomonadota > Alphaproteobacteria > Hyphomicrobiales > Nitrobacteraceae > Bradyrhizobium > Bradyrhizobium diazoefficiens. The sequence continues at coordinate 6,492,389 of NZ_CP067102.1, forward strand.
TCGCCATCAGGCCGGTCTGGTAGCCCGACAGCTCCAGCACCGCGCCCTTCTGGTTGGTCAGCACGATGGCACGGGCGCCGCGGCCGACGGCGAGGCCGGCACCGGCAGCGCCGTAGACGCCGGCGACATCCGAGGGACGGTTGATGTTGGAGACGCGGCCGCGCAGCACGGTCTTGGAGCCGCCGAAGACGAGGCCGTAATCGAGCCCGCCGGTCGAGAGCGAATAGGAGCGGCCGCGGAAGTTCAACACGCCGCTGCCGCCGGACCCGCCGATGAACCAGCCCGCCTTGTAGATCGTCAGCACCACGGTGCCGCCGTCGGCCTGCGCCGCGGTCGAGAGGCCGGCCAGCGCGGCAATGACGACGAGCGCGGCACGCAAGGTGGTGGCAATCTTCATGGGGCGTCTCCGGGGGCTATTTTTAGGGAGGGAAAACGAATCAGAAGCCGCAATCTATCCGATCGATCGCGGCGGCAACATGATGGGGGGAGTCTCCGCAAGTGTGGTGGCGGCTGGATTCGCGGAAGGTCCTCATTCTCCGTCATTGCGAGCGCAGCGAAACAATCCAGGATCTTTCCGCGGAGGCAGTCTGGATTGCTCACATGGGGATTTGGTGTGTCAAGGTGGTAGTTCAGCTTTTTGTTCGATTGCAGCCAGCTCTTCGTCCCGACCATGGGGCCCTTCGGATGGCGCGCGCAGATCGAGTCAAGGTCGGCCCGTAGGGCCGCCGCGAAGCGGCTTGACCTTGACTTGAGCGAGCACGCCATCAGGCTTTGGTGGTCGGGCGGATAACTCCTTGTCGTCAGGCGATCTCAGGTTCGAGCCAGTTTTGACAATCTGGTTTTGCTTGCCAGATCAAACTCACATTCGGTCGTCGCGTGATAGCGACAGCACCAACATTCCGCTTGCGGCGGGCAGGCTCGAGAGGACGAGGCCATTCTTCGTTGCGGCGTTTGAAGCCATGCAATCCATCGGTTCGTCCACCCGGATCGGCCGAGGTTCGATCGGACCTCGGCAGATTGGTTTTGAGGTGGTGAAGAGGGCTCAGGCGGCAGGCTTCATCACGGCCCCCTCGATCACGACGCCCTGGGTGACATACTTCCACAAGGCAACCAGCAGCTTGCGCGCCAACGCCACGATCGCGCGCTTGCGGCCGCGCTGGCTGTTGGCCTTGAACCATTGGGTCAGAGCCGATTGGGGCTGGTGGCGTATCCACAACCAGGCGAGCTGGATCATCGTGGTTCTCAGCCGCGGATTGCCGGCCTTCGACACGCCCTGCTCGCGCTCGATACCGCCGCTGCGCCATGGCGTGGCCGCAAGCCCCGCATAGGAGGCGACCTGGCGGCGGTTGGCAAACTGGCGCCAGAAGGCTTCCGTCCAGAGAACGGCAGCGAAGTTCGGGCCCAGGCTCTTCAGGCCGAGCAGCATGGTGACCGGGTCCGATGCAGCCTTCTCGCCGGTTGGCTTGCTCGCCGTCAGTAGCGCCTCTTGCTCGCGCTCCACCGCCGCGATCTGCTCGAGCAGCAGTTCGAGCCGGGCGAGCTCGCGGCCGACCTGCGCCTTCAAATGCTGCGGCAACGGGCGCCCGTCCCCGGTGCGCAAGGCCTCGAGCCGTGCCTTGCGGTCGCGCCGCAGCGGCACATAGCCGGATATCCCTTGTGCAAACAGCAGCCCCTTGATCCGGTTGACGTGCTCGATCCGCTCCGCGATCAATGTCCGCCGCTCGCGGCAAAGTCGGCGGCGATCCTCGTCCTCCGGTGAAGGAGCAACCACCATCGCGCAGACCCGCGGCTCGCCGCGCTTGTAGGCCAGAAGCGACCGCAGCAGCGTCTCGCCATCGAGCCTGTCCGTCTTGGCCCGCCGGCGCCGGCGCGGCGTCGCGATCGAGGCCGGATCGACCACGTGGCTTTCAATGCCCTCCTGCTGCAAAGCGCGGTGAAGCCAGAACCCATCCAGTCCAGCCTCCTGGATGGTGATGATCGGATAGTTCTCCCCCGTTCGGGCCAGGGCCTTCTGCTTCAGCTCTGCAAACAGCTTCAAGAGCGCCGCAATATCACCGGCCTCCACGCTGTGTCTGGACATCTTCTCGCCCTTGCCGGGCGACAGCGAGGTCACCAGCCATGTCGAGCGGCTCAGTTCCAATGACACAAAAATTGCGCCAAACTGCGTGCGGATAGCGGCCGGTCCGTCGGAAGGATGATCGAGCAACATCGTCGTCTCCAGGTTGAATGGATTTAGCAACCTCAGTCTGGCCTCAGATCTGGTCGCTATCCACTCCCCATGGAATCTTCGCTGCGCTCGCAATGACGGGGCGACTGAATTCCGGCCTCTCCCGCCAGCGGGCCGCGGGGAGCTGCGAGGCAAGCCGCCAGCGCCTACCCACACCACACCCATCATTCAATCCTGCCCGTGTTTTGCCCGACGGGTCAACCGATATTTCTGCCTTCCCGAATTCCAGTTTCGCCAATGATTTCTACTGTGCATGGGGTTGTTTTCGCGTTTTGTGTTGGAGCACACTCCGAACAACCGCTACGCTGCTGAAAACTCCACCCCGTTGCATCCGAGGCCCCCATGCCGATCCAGCACTTTGCACCCCCGCCGCACGTCAAGACGCCGCCGCTCTCCTTTGCGACCCGCGTCGGCGACCTGCTGTTCGTCTCCGGCATTCCCGGCTTCGATGCCAAGGGCGCGCTGCCTGACGGCTTCGAGGCGCAGTTCGCCAATGTCGTCGTCAACATCAAGCGCGTGCTGGACGAGGCCCGCGCCACGATGCGCGACCTCGTCAAGGTCAACGTGCTCTTGACCCGCGCCTCGGACGTTGCCGCGATGAATGCGCTCTATGCCGGCGCGTTCGGCCCGCCGCCTTTTCCCGCACGCACCACCTGCGTGGTGCAGGCACTGCCCGATCCGAAGATGCTGATCGAGATCGAGGCGGTGGCATCGCTGGCCAAGGGATAGTCCAAGGGATAGTCAACGGGGAGCTCCCTGACATATCCGTGATCGGCCACGCTGCGGCTTGCAAGCCGCACCATTTTGCCGCACCAGTCTCCGGCCACATTCCCATCAGGAGATTTTTCATGCGTCGCGTTCTCGCCCTTTGTGCCGTCGCCGGCATCGCCTCGTCCATGTTCGCCGTGCCGGCCTCGGCGAAGACCGGCTATTACGTGATCCGCTGGGACAACACCGGCATCTGCCAGGTCTGGAACGAGGATCTCCGTTACAAGCCGTTCGAGTGGGGCGCCTCGACCTATAAGGTTGTCAGCAAGCCGCTCCCGTCCTTCACGGCCGCCTCCGAGCTCCAGATCAAGATGCGCGCCGACCGCCGCTGCAGCCTCTGAGCCGATCGGTCAATCCAGTTTGAGGGCGGGTTGCGCAGGCAGCTCGCCCTCTTCTTTTTGCGCTGGGCCCCGTTTTGTCGTGCGAATTCCGTCATTTCCCGCGCGCACGCTTTGAACCTGATCAGCATACGGAACTACTCACATCTTGTCCGGGGCGCAGGCTGAGAGCGCTCCGCACCCCTCCCCGTCATTGTCGGGAGGCGCATCACATCTTTCATTTTGAGGAGCTGATCCATGCGTCGTATTTCCATGCTGTGCACTGCCGCCGGTCTCGCCGCTGCCGCCTTCGTCGCCGCGAGCCCGGCCGAAGCCGGCTATCATCTGATCCGCTGGCAGGACAGCGGCGTGTGCCAGATCTGGGACGAGAGCATCCCGACCACGCCGTGGCCGGCCGGCTACCATCGCGCCAGCGCGACGGTTCCGACATTCCTCGACGCGCTCGAGCTGAAGGATCATGCGTTGAAGGCCGGTCACTGCAGCTGGTAAGAATTCGATCGGCGGACGACAAGGGCCGGGCAAGGATGCGATGCTAGCATCCTTGCCCGGTCGTTTTTTCACCTCGCGGATTTTGGAGCAGGTCGATGCGCGCACGGACGACGACAGCGACGGCGCTCGCCGCATCACTCCTGCTCGCCGCAACGGCGCAGGCGCAGGCCCCGCAATCCTTCCGTGTGATCTCGCCGATCTTCGGCCAGCTCGTCAGCTTCACGATGCCGTCGCATTTTGTCGCGGCGTTCGAGAACACCAAGGGCGGCCATTACATCCACGAAGCCGTGCTCAAGGGCGAGACGCCCGAGCGCTGGACGCAGATGATCACGGTCACCGGCGAGAAGGGCATGACGTTGACGCCCGGCGCCTCGCCGCAGATTTTTGCGGGCACCATCGCAGGCGGGTTCAAGACGGCGTGCCCCGACAGTTTTGCCGCAAAGGCGCTGGGCGCCACGACCTTCGGCCGCTTCGAGGGCTTTGTCGCGGTGGTCGGTTGCGGCCGCATCGACAGCGGCCCGACGCGGCACAGCGAAACCGCGCTGCTGATCACGCTCAAGGGCGCGACCGACTATTACACCATCCAATGGGCTGAGCGCGGCCCCGAAAGCGACGAGCCGCCGATCAACGACGACCGCTGGCAAGCCCGCCTGCACGATCTGAGCCCGATCGACCTCTGCCCGATCATGCCGGGCGAAGCCGCGCCCTATCCGAGCTGCGTGAGCAAGAGCTGAGCGCTCTCACGCGTCCTTGTGCGCGCCGGGATGAATCAAAATGTCGCGTGCGGCGGAGAGGTCGATGAAGGCCTGCGCGCTGCCGCCCTGGTCGGGATGCATGCCCTTGGCGGCGCGGCGATAGGCCTGGTTGATGTCGTCGCAGGTGAGCTGCACCGCGAGCGGCAAGCCCAGCATCTTGCGGGCGCGATCCTCGCTCGACAATTTCTTCGGCGCCGCGTTGCGACGGCCGAAGCGGGGCGCGGTCAGATCATGGACGACATCGAGGATCACGCCGACGCGGCGCCGCGCGGCCAGCGTGATGCTGTGATCGTCATTGTCCGCGGCCTGGCGCAGCACGGGCAGCGCCTGCTCGGCGGCCTGCCGCAGCGTGGCATCGGTGCTCATCCGCACGATCTCGGCCACGAGCCGTCCCGCCTCGGCCCAATCAGCGAATTCCGCCGACCGCAGGCGCTCGAGCGCCAATTTCCAGGATTCCAGTCGTTCCATCATGCGCGCAACGTTTAGCAATGGAGATGAGTATGCCAAGGCTGCCGTTTCCGCCCCCTTAATTTCGAGTTAGCCTTTCATGAAACTTAGAAACGAATCCGGGAGGAAATTGTCATGGCATTGCTCGCAAACCATATCGCTGTCGTCACGGGCGCCGGTTCCGGCATCGGCCGGGCGATCGCCGCCGGCTACGCCCGCGAGGGCGCGCAGGTGGTGCTGCTCGATGTCAATGCCGACACGGTTGCGGAAGCCGCCCAGGAGATCCGCAAGGCCGGCGGCAAGGCCGAGAGCTTCGCGCTCGACGTGACCAGGCGTGACGACTGCTTTGCGCTGGCCAAGACCGTCGCCGACAAGGTCGGACAGGTCTCGATCCTCGTCAACAATGCCGGCATCACCCGCCGCAACGCCTTCACCGCGGAGACCGAGACGGTGGCAAAGGATTGGAACGACATCATCTCGCTCAACCTCAACGGCGTCTTCAACATGACGCAGGCCTTCCTCAGCCCCTTACGCGCGAGCAAAGGCCGCATCGTCAATATCGGCTCGATCCAGTCTTTCGTGCATCTGCGCACGCCGAGCTCGGCGGCCTACACCACTTCCAAACACGGCGTGCTCGGCTTCACCAAGGCGCTCGCGGTCGAGCTCGGCAAGGAAGGCGTGCGCGTCAATGCCATCGGCCCGGGCTTCATCGAGACCAACATCAACGCCCATGTACGCGCCACCAATCCGGCGCTGGTGCAGGCCTTCGTCGATCACACCCCGCTCGCGCGCACAGGCAAGCCCGAGGACATCGTCGGCCCCGCGGTCTTCCTCGCCTCGGACCTGTCGTCCTACGTCACGGGAACGATCGTGATGGTGGACGGCGGCTATCGCACGGTGTGAGTCGCGAGATCGGTCCGCCTCGCTATGCATCTCGTGCCAATCGCGGCAATGTGGCGGCAATCCCAAGGTCAATTCGTGCGATCGCGCGCAATTAACCTTTCGTTAACCAAACCCGCCCACCGTAGATCTACGGCTTGGGGTCGTTTGTTCTCGATCCGCTTGCAACGATGGAAGCGGGCGTTGATCGGGGGAGTATGTTGATGACCACTGTTCATGTCGCGGCGCCCGAGCAGGGCGCGCAATTCCTTGCACCCAACGAGATCGTTCCACTGTTGATCGGCGCAACCGTCGGCGAGGTCGAGCGTGAGCTCGTGCTCCAGACGCTCGCGCGCTGCGACGGCAACCGCACGCGTGCCTCGCGCGTGCTCGGCCTGTCGGTGCGCACGCTGCGCAACAAGATCAGGCTCTACGCCGCCTCCGGCATCGAGGTGCCGGCGTATCACGATTGACGCGCGAGGCCCGCCGTGCCGCGTCGATTGATGTTGATCAAGCCCGGCAGGATGTGCGGGCGGAATTGCTGCTGTCGTCAAACGCCGCTAAGTAGCTTGCGTGCGCAGAAGGAGCAGCGGCGTGGCAGACGAACAGGGACGGCAGGGACCTCAGGGTCCGCGCGGACGGCAGGGCGAGCCGGGACGGCCGGGGCCGCAGGGTCATCCTGGCAAGCGGGGCCCCGACGGCGCACGCGGCAAGCCGGGCCCGCAGGGCAAGCCGGGACCGGTCGGAAAGGCCGGCGCACAGGGCAAGGCCGGTCTGCCGGGCAAGGCGGGCGAAGCCAGTGCGCGAGGCGCGGCCGGCCCGCAAGGTCCCGCCGGCCCTCAAGGCCCGCGCGGCGAAGCTGGTCCGCCCGGCCAATTGCCCTCGATCGAGCAGGTGCTGCCGTGGCTCGAGCAGCTGTTCGACGCCTGGGACGAACGCCGCCGCCAGCGCGAGCAGGAAGCCGCCGAGCGTGCCGCGTTAGAGGCCGCCGTGCACGAGGCTGAAGATACGCCCTCCGACGACGACGACGCCGAGAGCGACGATGCCGAAGGCGACGCGTACAAGAAAAAGAAGAAAAAGAAGAAGCACGGCCACAAGAACTAGCGGGCGCCTACTTCGCTTGATCCTCACGCCGCGGCAGCATGCCCATGCGCTCGAATTGCCAGCGCATGGCGCGGTACCAGAGATAACCGACTGCCGCGCCGCATACGGCCAGGATCACCACGTTCGCGCTCGAGAACGAGCCGCTCCACCACATCATCCACGCGGTCCACAACAGCGTGAAAACGAAGGCACCTGCTTTCAGCGGGAGAAGGGGGCGATTCATGATCGAGCTCCGGGTTGTCAAAACCCCGGCGAACACCATCGCGCGTGAGGGCCGCGACTTCCGTGAGCCAGATCACGGTCGTGCTTGGGGGAACCCCTAACCGAACCGCAGCCGCGATCGCTCCCTCGCTTTCTCCGCCTCGACCTCGCGGTCGCGCGTCGGCGCATGGGTGTGCAGCGAGGTCAACAGTTTTCGCGCAGCCTCCGAGACCTCAGCGACCGCGCGGTCGAAGGCCGCCTCATTGGCCTGCGACGGCCTGCTGAAGCCTGAGAGTTTTCGCACGAACTGAAGCGCGCTGGCATGGATCTCGTCCTCCGTCGCCGGCGGCTCGAAATTGAACAGTGTCTTGATGTTGCGGCACATGCAGTCTTTCCCGTGGCAGGCCCGATTTGATCCAAGGACGGATGGAGAAGCTGAAATCCTACAACGCATGTAGCCGCTTGTCACAGGCGCTCGAATATTCCACTTGCGCGCCGCAACATCGAGGAAATGTTTTTTCAGGGATGAGCAGCGCTCTGCTCTCGATCCCAGGACCCGGGCTGATAAGATCGCGCGCAACGCGGCCACGAGCCATGAGCCGCACATGGGGAGACAAACATGAAAGCTTCTTGCGCGGCGCTGTCGGGCGTTCTGCTGTCCATCTCGACATCGGTATTCGCCGCCGACTACCCGGCGCCGAAACAAGGCGATTGGGTCGCCAGGGATTTCAAGTTCCACACCGGCGAGGTCATGCCGGACCTGAAGCTGCACTACACCACTGTGGGTGAACCGACCGGGCAACCGGTGCTGGTGCTGCACGGCACCGGCGGCTCAGGCGCGAGCATGCTGACGCCCGCTTTCGCCGGCGAGCTGTTCGGCGCCGGACAGCCGCTCGACGCGTCCAAATATTACATCATCATTCCGGACGCGATCGGCCACGGCAAGTCGTCAAAGCCGTCGGACGGCATGAAGACGAGCTTCCCGAAATACAACTACGACGACATGGTCGAGGCGCAGCATCGCCTCGTAACCGAAGGCCTCGGCGTCAAGCATCTGCGGCTCGTGATCGGCAACTCGATGGGCGGCATGCAAACCTGGCTGTGGGGCGAAACATATCCCAAGGACATGGACGCGCTGGTGCCGATGGCCTCCCAGCCGACCGAGATGGCGTCGCGCAACTGGATGATGCGGCGGATCATGCTCGACACCATCCGCAACGATCCCGATTACAATGGCGGCAATTACACCAGCCAGCCGCGCATGATGAAATACGCCATCACGGCCTACGGCATTGCCAGCATCGGCGGCACGCTCGCCTATCAGCAACAGGCACCGACCGCTGCGAAGGCCGACAAGATCGTCGACGAACGGCTGGCGACGCCGATCACGGCGGATGCCAACGACTTCGTCTACCAGTGGGACTCCTCCCACGACTACAATGCCGCCGAGAAGCTGGAGGAAATCGAGGCCTCGCTGCTCCTGATCAATTCCGCCGACGACGAGCGCAATCCGCCCGAGACCGGCGTGACGGACGCCGCGATGAAGCGGGTCAAGAACGGCAAGCTGTATCTCATCCCCGAAAGCACCGAGACGCGCGGCCACGGCACCACCGGCAACGCAAAGTTCTACAGCGAACAGGTTCGGCAATTGCTGCAAACCGCGCCGCAGCGCACGATGTAGGCATCGTCGGAGCTGCTCCGATACCGCAACGCATCATATGCGGCGCCTCGGCGCCGCATATTATTTGAGCATGCAATGAGCCGGCGGCTCGGGCTTAATCGCGCGAACAATACGAATCGACACGCGATGAGGAGGATCGCATGCACAGGCTTGCGCTGTGCGTTTGGCTCGCTGCGATGACGAGCGCCGCGTTCGCGTTCGACAACGGTCAGTACGACAACGTTCCACCCGACATCCGCGCCTGGTTCAAGAGCGTGATCGCGCCGAACGGCGTGCCCTGCTGCGACATCTCCGACGGTCATCGCACCGACTACGACGTGCGCAAAGGCGCGTATTGGGTGCCGATTGAAGGACAATGGATGGAGGTACCCGAGCGTGCCATCATCCGTGATCGCGGCAATCCGGTCGGTCATGCCGTGGTGTGGTACGTCCACCACCGTGGCGCCATCATCGTCAGTTGCTTCGTGCCCGCGGATGCAGTGTAGCGCGCGCGATGGCGCCTTACGGACGGTATCGCGCATCTCCGGATCCCGGACAAGCAGGCCGGGGAGTAATATCCTTAAAGCCTTAATCAGGGAGACCTTCGTGACCGATCTCTGCGCCGAAGACCTCGCCACCATCTATGCGAAGCCGACACCGCGCGTGATCGCGAAGGCGCGTCCCCAAGCCCGGCCACGACGACTGGAGAGAGCAGAACGAGAGCTTAGTGTCCCTCGCCTTCGAGCCCGCCGACGTGCTTCTGGGTGTAGAGTTCGAGGCCGATGCGGCCGATCAGGTCGAGCTGGGTCTCGAGGAAGTCGATGTGGTGTTCCTCATCGCTCATCAGCTTCTCGAACAAGTCGCGCGTGACGTAGTCCTTGACGCCGTGGCAGTAGGTCGCCGCTTCCTGGTAGAGCGCGCGCGCGCTCATCTCGGCGGCGAGGTCGCACTCGATGATCTCCTTGACGTTCTGGCCGATGCGCAGGGGATCGAGCACCTGCATGTTCGGGAAGCCGTCGAGGAACAGGATGCGCGCGGTGAGCTTGTCGGCGTGCTCCATCTCCTCGATGGACTCCTTGCGCCAGACCTTGGCCATGTCGAGGAGGCCCCAGTTGTCGAGGAACCGGTAGTGCAGCCAGTACTGGTTGATCGCAGTCAGCTCGTGACGCAGTGACTTGTTGAGATAGTCGATGACTTTTGCGTCGCCCTGCATGGTTCACTCCAGCTCTTGCAGTCCAAATCGGCCCTAAACGGAATTTAGAACGCTTCTAAGTCAGTTTAAGGGTGAGGGCAACCGGCTACGGGAACGTAGCCGGGGAAAAGCTCAGCGATGGCGGGGAAGTTTTCAGCAGGCCGCGAGGGCGAACTGGGCTGGTTGGGCCGTCTCGTCACTAGCGGCCACGGTGTGGTTGTGCGGGCAGCCGGAGCAGCAGGACTGAGCGCAGGGGCCAAGCGCTTCTTCGATGATGGTCTTGATCGTCCGGGCGCATCGGCCGCACTCGGCGCTACAGCCGAGGCATCCATAGACCTGCTTGGCGTGGCGCACAGCATCGTCGGACTCGGCGACGGCGGCGCGGATGTCGTCATCGCTCAGCACGTTACAGGAACAAACAATCATGGAAGCGGTAGGCCCTTCGGTGATGCGCCACCATCGATATTTAACGGGCCGTCCGGATGCAAAAGGAAAAACCGGTATTTCAAGCTATTCCAAACTGGCCCGGAAACAGCCTAGAACGGCTCTAAAATAGGGAGTTGCGCTGGATCAAGATGGTACCGGAAACGGGACTAGTCGCTGCTCCCGCCTCCTCCACCATCGCCGCCACCTCCGCAATCTCCACCCCCACCGCTATCGCTCGTGGAGCAGCTGCCGCTGTCGGTTGAGCTTCCGGAATTGTCGCTGGAGAACCAACTTCCCAGCGAGAAGCCCTCATTCGTGGTATCCGAATAGCTGTCGCTTCCGCCGTCGCCGCCCGCCCTGGCGCGCGGGCGCGGGGCGCGGTTCTGCAAATGGGTTATCAGGACATAGCCGACCACGCCGACGGCCCCGAGGGCGATCAGGGTATTGGTCAGGACGTTCATCATCGTCTCCCAGGCTTGAAGCCGCCATTTCTACCATTTGGTAGCATCCGGCCCTTGCGTCGTTCATTGATCATTCAAACGAAGTATGGAACTTTGGCCGCAACAGTTCGGCGTTCGTTGTGAAAGGTCGCCCCAATGAAGAAATCACTTATGGCGGTCGCTGCCGCCGCCACCCTGGTTTTGGCTGCAGGCACGCCGGCCCATGCACAGCGCGGTGTCGCTGCCGGCGTTGCCGCCGGGATCATCGGGGGCGCCATCGTCGGTGGCGCGCTCGCCTCCCCGTATTACTACGGACCCGGACCGGGCTACGCGTATGGCCCGGGCTACGACCCCGGCTACTATCCGCCCCGCTACTACGCGCCGGGTCCCGGCTACGTCGCCGACGACTATTACGGCGATGGCTGTGTCTGGCAGAAGCAGCGCTTCTGGGACGGCTACGCCTGGCGCATTCGCCGCGTCCGAGTCTGTGGCTGAGGCGCGTTACGCCGCTCGGTTGAACCGGCTTGATTGAGCCGGTTCACTACGGATGCGCCGTTCATCTCCAAGCCTGAAAAAGACCGCTTTTTCTCGTCACAGCTCCGTGTGCGTTTACCGTGGATTGACCATTTGCGCGCTTCCTAGCTGCAAGGCCAATTCCATTAGAGTGTGCGTGAACCTTTGAAACCCGGACGCTCCCAACGAGGTGCGTCCATCTCCCAGGAGAGCCAAGAGCATGAAGAAGACTATTGTTGCCGCCCTCACGGTTGCGACGATCGCCGGTTCGCTGGTGACCGCCACTCCGCCGGCCAAAGCCGGTGACGGCGTCGGTGTCGGCATCGCGGCCGGCCTGCTCGGCGGCGCGATCATCGGCGGCGCGATCGCGTCGAGCCGTCCGGCCTATGGTGGTCCGGTTTACGTTGCGGAGCCGGGCCCGCCCCCGCCGCCCTGCTACTGGCAGCGCCAGCGCTACTGGGACGGCTACGGCTGGGTCATTCGCCCGGTTCGCGTCTGCTACTGATCTGATCGCACGGCGCTGACCAAGCGCCGCGATCAAAGCCCGGCCGAGACCATCGGCCGGGCTTTCTCGTTATTTGGCGGCTTTGTCAGCGCACCGCCTGGATCGAACGCAGCACCTCTTCGCTCGGCCAGCAATCGACCTTGAGCCCGGCCGACTTCTGATAGGCGCCAAGCGCAGCGCGCGTCTGCATGCCGGCCTTGCCGTCAATCTTGTCCTTGTAGAGCCCGGCGCGCGTCAGCCCGCGCTGCATCGTCTCGACGTCCTTCGTGCGCAATTGCTTCGACGCGGACCACGGCGTCGCGAACGGGAGCGGGCTCGTCATGCGGTCGCTCAGATGACCGACGAACAGCACATAGAGATCGGAGAAATTGTATTCCTTGATGACGAAGTAGTTCTTCGTGGTCAGGAACGCCGGACCATAGATTCCCTCCGGCTGGAGCAGTGATGCCGGCTGCGCCTGCTCGGCCGCGCTGAGCTTCTCGCCACGCACCGGCACAAAGCCTTCACGCAGCCACTGCCCGATCGGCTTCGTCACCTCGGGCACGCCGGTGGTGCAGTCGACCTTTGCCGGCGCCTTCACCTCATAGGCCCAGCGCACGCCGCTCTGCCAGCCCTTGTTGACGAGCTGCTGCGCGGCCGAGGCCAGCGCATCCGGCACCGAATGCCAGATGTCGATGCGGCCGTCGCCGTCGAAATCGACGCCGTGCTTGTAATATTCGGACGGCAGGAACTGCGTGAGCCCGGTGGCGCCGGCCCAGGACGAGCGCATGTCCTTGCGCGTCACCACGCCCTCGCCGAGGATCTTCAGCGACAGGATGAACTCGTTGCGATAGGTGTCCTTGCGCCGTCCGACATAGGCCTGCGTCGCCAGCACGCTGACGAGGTCGTAAGGCAGCGTGTAGCGACCATAATCGGTCTCGCGTCCCCAGATCGCGAGCATCACGGTCGCAGGCACGCCGGAGCTCTTCTCGATTTTCGTCAGCGCGGCATTGTATTTCTGCAGTAGCCGCTGCCCCTCGCCCGCGAGATTCGCAATCGCGCCTTCCCTGACATAGTCCGCCGGCACCTGCACGAATTCGGCCTGCGACGGCGCGCCGGTCGCGGGCCGCCCGGGCAGGATCAGATCAGGGAGCTTGTAATCCGGCTCGAGCCCGCGCGTCTGTTGATCGAACGTCGCGCGCGAGACGCCAGCCTCTTGCGCTTCCGGCCAGAGCGAGGCGATGAACTGCGTGAAGGCAGCGTCGGCGGCGTGGATCGGTCGCACACCGAGCAGAACCATCCATAGCAGGGCGCCTGCCAGCCTGATCATTGTCCGATATTGCATTTCCGCACCTATTCCTGAAGGCTCGGAGATCGACCGAGTCGCGACGCTCGCTTGCGGTTGTAGCCGGAGAAGATCGGAAGCGCGATGTTCTTACCGAAGGTCAATGTCAAGGACGACCCAGTTCGACGATGGCACCGGCCGGACCGCCAGTTCTTCGCCAACGGCGCCTGCCAGGTCCTGGCCTTTGCGTTCCTCGATCGCTACGCAGACCTTGGATTTCACGCCCGCTGGATCAAGCCTGCGGCGGGCTTCACCGGCAACCACATCTTCGTCACCGACGGGCACAACGCGTTCGACTATCACGGTCTGACGACAGAGGCGCAGCTGCTGTCCCTCTGCTTCAGGCGCGCCCGTCGCTTTCATCCGGACTGGGACGCGACACTCGTTGACCTGCCAGCGGATGTGCTGATCTCGGAACGACGCTCGCGCCAATTCGAGGGGCTTTGGCTGCGTGAGCCAAAGCAGTTCCTTCACGACGCGCTGCCGCGCGCCCAGGCATTTCTCGACAGGTTCGACAACCTGCGAGACCGGCTGATCACCGCGTCAGCTTCTTGTACTTCACGCGGTGCGGGATGACGCTGTCCTGGCCGAGCCGGCGCATCTTGTCTTTCTCGTAGTCCTGGAAATTGCCTTCGAACCATTCGACATGGCTGTCGCCTTCGAAGGCCAGGATGTGGGTCGCGATGCGGTCGAGGAACCAGCGATCATGGCTGATGATGACGGCGCAGCCGGCGAAATCCTCCAGCGCTTCTTCGAGCGCGCGTAGCGTGTCGACGTCGAGGTCGTTGGTCGGTTCGTCGAGCAGCAGAACGTTGGCGCCGGACTTCAGCATCTTGGCGAGATGGACGCGGTTGCGTTCACCGCCCGAGAGCGCGCCGACCTTCTTCTGCTGGTCGGCGCCCTTGAAGTTGAACGACGAGCAATAGCCGCGTGAGTTCACTTCCTTCTTGCCGAGCAGGATCAGCTCGTTGCCGCCGGAGATCTCTTCCCAGACGTTCTTGCTGCCATCGAGCGCGTCGCGCGACTGGTCGACATAACCGAGATGCACGGTCTCGCCGACCGTGATGGTGCCCTTGTCCGGCTGCTCCTGCTTGGTGATCATCTTGAACAGCGTGGTCTTGCCGGCGCCGTTGGCGCCGATCACGCCGACGATGCCGCCCGGCGGCAGCTTGAAGGTGAGATCGTCGATCAGCAGGCGATCGCCATAGCCTTTGCTGAGGGCCTCGAAATCCACGACATTGGCGCCGAGGCGCTCGGCGACGGGAATGATGATCTGCGCGGTCTGGGTCTGCTTCTCGCTCGCCTGCTTGAGCAGTTCCTCGTAGCGCTGGTAACGCGCCTTCGATTTGGCCTGACGCGCCTTCGGCGAGGACGCGACCCACTCCTGCTCGCGTGCAATCGTCTTCTGATGCGCGGCGTCCTCGCGGCCTTCCTGTTCGAGCCGCTTCTGCTTCTGCACCAGCCAGGACGAATAGTTGCCCTCGTAGGGAATGCCCTTGCCGCGATCGAGCTCGAGGATCCAGCTCGTGACGTTGTCGAGGAAGTAGCGATCGTGGGTGACGATCAGGATCGCGCCGGGATAGTTGCGCAGATGGCCTTCCAGCCACGACACCGATTCGGCGTCGAGATGGTTGGTCGGTTCGTCCAGCAGCAAAAGCTCGGGCTGGTCAAGCAGCAAACGGCACAAAGCAACGCGCCGGCGTTCACCGCCCGAGAGCTTCGTCACGTCGGCATCGTCGGGCGGGCAGCGCAGCGCGTCCATGGCCTGGTCGACCTTGCTGTCGAGATCCCAGAGGCTTTGGGCCTCGATCTCGTCTTGCAGCTTGGTCATCTCGTCGGCGGTCTCCTCGGAATAATTCATCGCCAGCTCATTGTAGCGATCGAGGATGGCCTTCTGCTTGGCGACGCCCAGCATGACGTTCTCGCGCACGGACAGCTTCGGATCGAGGTGCGGCTCCTGCTCGAGATAGCCGACGCGCGCGCCCTCGGCGACCCAGGCCTCGCCGGTGTACTCCTTGTCGAGACCCGCCATGATCTTGAGTAGGGTCGACTTGCCGGAGCCGTTGACGCCGAGAACGCCGATCTTGGCGTCCGGGTAAAAGCTCAGCCGAATGTTGTCGAGCACCTTGCGGGTCGGGTAGCTCTTGGTCAGGCCGTCCATGAAGTAGACAAATTGGCGCGCCATCGGTCCCGTGAAACCTTCAATTTGAGGATATTTGCTTGCTGCCGATGTAGCGATCCCGCCCCCAAAGGGCAATGTTTTCCCTCCGTTCACCACGGATGAATACCGGGCGGACACCATCCGGACCCCAATCCGGACAATTGAAACCATCTTTTAATAAATCAGGCCAAAGCTCGGTCTCGCGCGGCAACAGCGCCACCTGCTCAGAATGAACGGGGAGCACAGCGAGGCCCATCATGGCTCTGATCGAGACCAATTCCCTTCCCGTTCCGGCGGAAGCCGGCCGCGCCTCCGCGCTCGTCTCGGAGATCAAGGGCTTCTGGAAGCGCTTCTTCGCCACGGCCTTCAACCCCTACCGGCCCGAACTGCACTACATGCGCGGACCGGGTCCTGCCTGGCGCGCCAAGCACGGCATGGATGCGCCGATCCGGCTGAAGCCCCGCGGCCTCTGAGCCGCCGTTCCCTCTCGGATTTTGCCTACGGATTTTTGAAGACCCAGACTGCTTGCGCGCAGGCCTGATTGCGCGCAACCATGGCCCGGTTCCGACGATGGCGCCCCTCCGCCTGGCGCCGCCACCTTTCGCCATGGATGAACGCTGATGACGCGGCTGCGCTGTGCAATTCTCGACGACTATTTCAACCTCGCCCTCGACGCCGCCGACTGGCCGAAACTGTCCGACCGCGTCGATGCCACCGTGTTCAGCCACCCCTTCGCCTCCGAGCAGGCCGCAGCCAGCGCGCTGGCCGATTTCGACATCATCTGCGCGATGCGGGAGCGCACGTCGTTCCCCAAGAGCCTGTTCGACAAGCTGCCGAAACTGAAGCTGCTGCTCACCTCCGGCATGCGCAATGCCGCGATCGACATGGAGGCCGCCAAGGCGAAGGGCGTCGCCATCGGCGGCACGCAATATTCCCGCGATCCGACCGCGCCACTCACCATGGGCCTGATCCTGGAACTGACCCGCGGCATCGGCCGCGAGAATGCGCGCATGCACGCCGGCGAGCCCTGGCAGACCTTTTCCGGTGTCGAGATCGAGGGTCTCACGCTCGGCGTTGTCGGCCTCGGCAAGCTCGGCACCAAGATGGCCGGCATTGCCAAGGCCTTCGGCATGAATGTGATCGCCTGGAGCCCCAATCTCACGCCAGAGAAGTGCGCGGCAGCCGGCGTCGGCTACGCCACCAAGGAGGAGCTGTTCGCCAAGGCCGACATCGTCACCATTCATGTGGTGCTGAGCGAGCGGTCACGCGGCCTCGTCAGCCGCGCAGATCTCGCGCGGATGAAGCCGACCGCCTTCCTCGTCAACACCGCGCGCGGGCCGATCGTAGACGAGCAGGCGCTGCTTGAGGCCTTGCAGCAGCGCAAGATCGCCGGCGCCGGCATCGACGTGTTCTCGGTCGAGCCGCTGCCGGTCGATCATCCCTTCCGCAAGCTCGACAATCTCGTGCTGACGCCGCATCTCGGCTACGCGACCGAGGACGGCTTGCGCATCCATTACGGGCAGATGGTCGAGGCGATCGACGCCTGGACCAGCGGAAGCGAGCTGCCGCGGAAGCTGGCCTGAGG
This sequence comes from Bradyrhizobium diazoefficiens, assembly GCF_016616885.1. Taxonomy (NCBI): domain Bacteria; kingdom Pseudomonadati; phylum Pseudomonadota; class Alphaproteobacteria; order Hyphomicrobiales; family Nitrobacteraceae; genus Bradyrhizobium; species Bradyrhizobium diazoefficiens. The sequence continues at coordinate 6,509,403 of NZ_CP067102.1, forward strand.
GAGGCGCGTCACGCTGCGGCGCGCTGTGCTGCCGAGGCCCTCGCGAGTTCAGCAAATCCCTGGCGCCACGATGACTTCGCCGGCTGCCAATCGAGTTCGCGTCTCGCCTTGGCATTCGATGCCCCGCGCACCTCTGTCATCATCGCCACCATGTGCTCGCCCGCAAGCAGGCGCCCGAGCCAGGCAGGAACGTGGAGCGGCGGCTTGGCACCGATCAGTTCGGCCAACGCCGGCAACCAATCCTTCACCTGCGCCGGATGATCGTCGACGACGTTGTAAACGTTGCCGGCGCGCCCGCGCTCGACCGCAGCAAGCGTGGCGGAGGCCGCATCCTCGGTGTGAATGAACGACCACGTGCCGGCGCCACTGCCGATCACCGGCACACGGCGGTGGCGCAGCTGGTCGATCATCGCCGGCGAGAGCGTGCCGGTCTCAGGCCCATAGAAGAACCCATAGCGCAGCACGATCCCTTCCGGCGTCGTCGATGCGGTGACGGTCCGCTCCAGATACCGGATTGCCTCAAGCGTGCGTCGCAGTTCCTGCGGCGGATGTGGGTCAAGTTCATCGGCCTCGGTCTTGACCGCTTCTCCGTTGCGGCTGAAGGTCCAGCCGCAGAAGCTTTGCGCGATGAAGCGCCTGGCGCCGGCCTCGCGTGCGGCGTCGAGCAGAATGTCGGTGCCGCGCGTGCGGAGCTCGTTGGTTCGTGCGAAAGCGCGATCGAAATGGCGGAGGTCGGTGGCGGCCGCGAGATCCGTCATCTGATGAATGACCACGTCCGGCTTTGCCGCAGACACCGCAGCGCGCATGCTGCCGACATCGAGGCCGTCGGCGACGGCCGGCTCCGCACCCAATCGACGCACGAGGTCTGCTTTTGCCGCACTTCGTGTCGTACCAACCACCGAATGACCCGCCGCGATCAGCGCCGGAACAAGATAATGCCCGACCGCGCCGGTCGCGCCCGCAACAAAGATTCGCATCGTGCGCTCCTCGAATTCGTTGCAACCTCCTCGGCAGGTAGTCGACGTCTGTGAGGATTCAACGGGGCGAATGCGCGGGAACCGGACGGGCATGCATCAAACGAAAGCGGCGCGTGGCCGAAGCACACGCGCCGCTGATTCAATCAGCTCTGACGAAGAGAGTTAGCGCACCGTGACTGGCGCGGGTAGCGGCGGCACCACCGTCGGCTGCGTACCCGGAACCGGACCTGCCTGGGCGGCCATCGGAGCCGGACCGGGCGCAGGCGCCGCCGAAGCAGTCGCCGTTCCCGGTGCAGTACCGCCCTGCATCACCACCACGCGGGTGCCGACCTTGGCGCGGTCGAACAGATCCGAGACGTCTTCGTTCAGCATGCCGATGCAGCCGGAGGAGACAAACTTGCCGATCGTCGAGGGCTGGTTGGTGCCGTGGATGCGATACACGGTCGAGCCGAGATACATCGCGCGGGCGCCGAGCGGATTGCCTTCGCCACCGGCCATGAAGCGCGGCAGATAGGGCTGGCGCTCGATCATTTCCGCCGGCGGATGCCAATCCGGCCACTCGGCCTTGCGGGTGATCTTTTGCACGCCGGTCCAGGTGAAGCCGTCGCGGCCGACGCGGACGCCGTAGCGGATCGCGCGGCCATTGCCGAGGACGTAATAGAGGTAGGTGTTCGGCGTATCGACCACGATGGTGCCGGCCGGCTCCTTGGTCTGGAACGCGACCTCCTGGCGACGCAGGTTCGGCGCCAGCTGCGCCGGTGCCGCGTCAGGCTGCTCCTCGGGCGGCAATGACGCGACCGACATCGGCCGGCCACTGGCACCTGCGGCGGGCGGCTGCGAGACCACTCCGGTCGCGGCCGGGCCACCGACGGCTTCTGGCGGACGCATGCCGTCGCTGGCGGGCGCCTGGCCCGGACGGTCGGCATAGATCACCGCGGGCGCGCCAGCGGGGCGGCCATAGCGCGGATCATCGGGTGACATCACCGGACCCTGCGGCGGGGCGGCGGAATAAACGGGCGGAGCACCAGCCGGACGGCCGTAACGCGGATCATCCGGCGACATCACCGGGCCCTGCGGCGGGGCGGCCGAATAGACCGGGGGAGCGCCGGCCGGGCGGCCGTAGCGCGGATCGTCAGCCGGACCGGGCGGCGGCAGCGAGGCCTGCGGCATCGCGTCGTCTTCATCGTCCAGCGCGTCGAAATTCGGGGTGCGGTCGCCGGGCCGGTATTCGGCCGGAGCGCCGTAGCTCGGCGCCTGCTGAACCGGATAGCTCTGGGCTTGTGCGAGCGAGGTTCCCGCCGCAGCGACTGTTGCGGCAGCGCATATCGTCAGAAAGTGTTTGATCATCATCGCTCTTGTATAGCCCCTAGGCCCCGTCCGAGCCGTTAACGGCCAGATGACCGAAGATAGCGGCACATTCAAGACATGACAGG